>JBKPMO010000014.1:0-5624 GCA_046732175.1 Verrucomicrobiota bacterium | reverse complement strand
TTTTCACGCTGATTGGTCTCATCACAGTGTCTCGCACAGCGCTCAGCGCCAATAAACAACGATGGGAACGCGCCGATGCAGGACTGCTGGTCGCCTGGATTATTGCTGTTCTAATTGCCGGCGGTCTAAAGCCATCACAATACCAACGTTATTTGGTTCCCGCTCTTCCGGCCATAGCCATCGTAACCGCAGTGGTCGTGGTCGCAATGTTAAGGGATCGCATGCCGATATCGATACCGGCAGTCGTTTTAGTCCTGACCATCGTGTCCGGAGCCGGAATCATAACAGAGCCATTGCTATCAAGGACTATTTCCGGTCTTGCATTTTCGATTGTGTGTATCTGCCGATTCAAATCTAAGTGTTGGGGCCATGCTTCCGCTAGCCAGGGCACAATACGCGCCTGATTCTGTTCACGTCAGAAGAGTTCACATAGACTCGTTAATCGCCATTGACGAGTGGCCAGTCTCATCGAATCAGAAAGACATCGCCGAACCGTGCCGCTTCGGCAGCGGCAAACGAGCGATCGGCTCAATATTCGGCGACAGACGAGTAGGTTAGGCGCGCATCACCTTTCGCCGACCGCCCCCGTTGCGCCGTCGCAATCTTCTTTCTCGCCGCCGCGCTCAAGTCCGCTTCTTTCCTGATGCCGCTCCGTTCATGAGGCTCCGTCGAGCAGGTTTGCGAAGTTCTCTGCTTAGCGCGTCAAGTTTTTCTTTGATCGATGCGGCTCGTCTGATTGCTGGGGTGTTGGATCGGTTATGTTCATAACGCTGCAGTACAATAGCTTGTAACTAACCCCGGCCTCTCTCAGCCGATCGGTTCAGATCTTTTGCGCCATGGCAACAACTCAGTTGGAAAAAAAAGCGGCAGGGTGATTAGCCCCGCCGCTGATAAATAGATGATCTGAGTCGGACTGATTACGGGCAGGACACCTTACCTGAGCCGTCCACACATTGCGCGTTGAGTTCTGCGGAAATCGGATTCGGATCAGCCACAGAGTTCAAATTTCCGGGAACGGTACAATTGCTGGTAGACCCGCCATCGAGCAGAGCCGCGTTAAAGCCGGTGTATTGAGCCGGCGGGGGGAAGGAAGCGTTGGAACGGATATTAATGTCCGCCTTTATCAAGTAGCTCTGACCACCAACAATAGGAATACCACCTGAACCGCAGAGTGTGGTCGCTGGAGCAGTTAGACACATCGAAGTTCCGTGAGGATCAGCAACGGGACTACCACTGAGAAAACTCGAGAGCTCAGAAAACGTATCAATCAACGAACTTGACGAAAACGTTTTCACAGCTTGGGCCCCCTTTAGCTCGAAATCGCTGTTGAGCCCGAACCGAGTGTCGACACACTGGGAAACGCTGCAGGTATTTGTGATCACAAGGATGTAGTGAGGGTTCTGAGGATTACTCGATACTTTATGGTTATTGCTTTGCTTTGAAACCTGGATCGGATCCACCTGCGCGGTGTTATCGTTGTTGGTGATAAACGAATACGCTTTCAGGCAGTCCGTAGGGTGAGCCAAAATCAAATGAATCTGGATCGTCGTCACGGTATCTAGGTGAGAACCGCTCGGAGTGACCATCTGCAGGTTGCCGACCAGCTCTGCTCCATCGACTTGAAAAGACGGATTGCTCGCCACAGATGCAGGAATATTAATATTGACTCTCGTTGAACCATGCCAGTTGACATTTTCGATGTTGAAATTCTCTGTGACCGGAACAAGATCCAAGTTTGCCGATCCGGTCTGTTTGAGAGTCAAATTTACCGGATAATTAGTTGGCGGCGTAGCCTTTCCGCCTTGGATTGATAGGTCGAGTGTAAAATAGCCGAAATTGCCGGCCGGGAATTGATACGCAGGAACCGTGTAGAATAACTGGATGGTGCCAATGGCGTATGTACCTTGGGAATACTGCGTGCCGTTCTGGATGATAATAGGGTTTGGTGGGCTCAGTGGCGTTGAGACGGCGGCCACTACCGCGTCCTTCGCCGAGGCCGGCGCTGCCGCCGCACAAAAGGCAGTGAATAGGAAAAGTCCAAAGATTAATTTTTTAAAACCTGTTTTCACCGTCAATTCTCCTTTTTTTGCTTTTATATCGATTAACACGATCGAAATAGTTAACGTCTAGATTTTCTGTTTCCGCGTGTTACTACTCGCATCCCGAAATCCTGGATCTACGCGTAGAGAGCGCTCAATTTCTCGCGTCAACTCTCAGGACGGGGAGCTTTTTGATTACACGCCACAAAGCAGCGATAGTGCCAGGAACGTGAAGAAGTGATGATTTGAATCGTGGCGGGCGCCTAGGTCACTTTCGGTAATTCAGACATGTGAAATCGTTTGAATACCGGCATCCAAGACGCACGGCGAATCTGACTATGATTCCAATAGACGCTTTGATTCGGGCAAGATGGAGAAAGCTCCAGAGATAAACCCAGTTACTCGGGTGAAATTTTCCGCCTGATCCCGAATTATCTAAATACCTCCACGAGAACCAACAGCATCATCGCCAAAACAAAGATCCAACCGACAGTCTCTACCGGTCTTTTGACATGGGTTTTAGTCTTCGCGGCTCCAGTCCCATCAGTGTACCCCTCCTTCTGCGATTCCGCCGATCCGACCGTTAATTCCTTTCCCGCATCAGCTCTTGCGGGCAAAACTGCCGAGAATCACGCAGGCCTAGATTCCAAGGTGTTCCTGTAGATCTCTCAGGTTTCTTTCATGCGAAGGCACGATGCATGCTCAGTTCCAGCGGGAGTCTCGGCTTGCATAGAACAATAGCCATTTGACAAGGTGTAAACACGAATTCGGTAAGCACGAGGCGCCTCGCTTCCCGGCGTTAGCCGAGCCAACGCGATTGCTTTTTTGCCGCGAAAAGAAGGACCGGAGCAATGCCGAAAAAGATTCTTCTAGTCGATAATAATCACGAATACCGCCACGTGTTGGCGTCAATGTGCGCCGCGTCGGCTACGACGTGATACACGCCGGTGAACTCGTCGACGCCGTGAGAAGGTTGGTAAGTGACCGACCCGATTTGATAATGAGAGACGGTATTGAGATCGCGGGGCTAACGAGCAACAAATTCTGTGTCAGGATTCCTATGGTTGTTTATAGTGCACAGCAAACCTCAAGCTGCCTAGAGGAAGCTTTGGCGGGCGTTGCGGACGTTTTAACCAAGCCCATTTCTTCCGCCGCTGTGGATGCAGTTCTGCACAAGCATTTGCAAACTTCCCGAAATAGACCCCGCCCAATACCATCAATCTGAATAGCATATAAACGTTCGCGTATCCCGCCAACCGCATCGATGGACGACAACAACGTTCGTCTCGGAAAATTCCTTTCGGGCCAAAGCGAACCACCCGACACTGCAACCTGATCTCATCCGCCCGCAATATTCATTAGGGCACCATTGCCTTGAGCGACAGGCAATCGCAACTCCCGCTCGCTCAAACAATTACTTCAAAGCTCCGCTCGTTGATACCGGCATACACAATGCTCAGGTGTCGCTTCGATGAGCACGTTGCTAATTTGCGCAGTAACTCTTTTCGTTGCTTTGTTCGTTTTCGGAGTAGTCGCCCTTGCAGGCTTCATTATAACTGACTCTGACTAACGGACAGAGGAGCTGCATCTTAGAGGAGGCTTAGATGAAAAAACTCCTATTTTCTCGCAATGCATTGTTTGCATACCTTGCCGCGCAAGCGTTTTGGTTTATTGCTCTCAGTTTGTTTCGTCCAAGCTGAGTTTTTCCGGTGACGGAGAAATGACCCTGAAAGTCTTTCTGGACGACAGGAGCTTTCACCAGTTAAAAAAATCTATTCCCAGGCGATCCGCCTCCAGAGTACTGATCGATAAGGCCGTGCGCCTAAAGTTCTTCGCCGTTACCGCCGTTATTACTTGCGACGAAATCCAAGCGCAAAACCTTCTGCTATATGCCGGCCACCATCCGGGGGTCGTGGCATCCATACATAGAGCTTTTCTTTCAGCCGGATTATCACTCGATAGTCCCGAAGCAAATCCGTCGGATGACCGTTTCGCTGATCATCCTGCTTCAAACCTCGGCCGCTAAAAAGGTGACTGTCGCAATTAGCACCTCGTACGGTTTTTGGTCACTATTTGCCCTACCGGAGCAATTCGGTCAGTGCATTTTGTGATTGGCTCTTTAGACCGGCGCCTCCGGTGAATTTCGATTATGCCTCGAAACCGATGGCAGCGTGGCAAAATCACCGGGAGCGAAGGGCTTGATTACGTTACCTGCCGTATCTGTGGCGAGCGAAGGCGTGTCATCAGCGGTCGGCATCTATCGAAGCATGAACCGATCGGCTGGCCTATATGGAAGAATACGGCTTCAGTCCGGACCAGTTGATCGCCAAAGCATTTCGTGTCCTTCAGAGCTGCCACCCCGGATTCAAACCGAACAGCAAAGCGGAATGGGTTGCCGAGATCAAGAAAACTTACCAAAAGAAAGGTGTCGCCGGACTGCACCGCGTGCAGAAAACCCACTTCCATTTATATCTTCAAGCAAAGTGGCTCTTCGGCGGTATGGATCAAGGCTTTCGGTTTATCGGCCTGGAGCCTGAAGAAATTCGGCTCCGTAGATTCTATGACTCGTAAGCACCCATATCTTTGGACTCCACCCATTCAGAATCCGTATATCAGTTTGCAGTTCAAGCTTGGCGCTAGCCACACTGCCAAAATAATACTCAAGTTCCCAACGAAATTGTCACTCACCCGCCGCAGCCGGCGCTGTTTTGCGTGATGACATTCTGCACGATCTTGGCACCAGAGGCATGACAGCGCCAATGCACTCGTGCAGCAGATTCACAACCGGATGCCGGTAATGTATCGCAGAGATATGGGTCGGCAGTGGCTCGAGCAATCAATAAGCGGCGAGCTAGAACTTTCGCTAGTTACCCAACCGGTTTTATCGGAGCAGCTTCAGGCTTATGAGGTTTCCCCGAGAAGGCTTGCAGGCCGTGACAAATATATAATAAACATGAGCACGGTAAGCTGGATCGTAGACAAGTTTTTCAGCCACTACAGATGTCCCGTCGCTGACGACCATTGTGAACCAAACAAACAAGCTCTCCATCAACTTGCTCGCGATCGCTCTTCTGTTTGCATCCGGATGTTACGCCATCATTCCATCCAATGGCGGTGGCAAAACCTCGTTTCAGCCGCCGCGCCGGATAAACGCGGCTGATATTGCTCTGCCACCGAACTATCGCATAGAGCCAGTCGCTGTCGGACTTACTTTCCCGTCCGGTATTACCTTTGATGAGAATGGGCGTCCCTATGTCGTGGAGACGGGCTACTCGTATGGCGAAGTCTGGTCGGTTCCTCGACTGCTTCGCATCGAGAGCGACGGCCGAGTGACCGAAGTTGCAAAGGGCGAGAAAAACGGGCCGTGGACCAGCCGAGTTCAAGAGCCAGGGCCAAACCCACGGGTCCCGCTCCCGCTATCAGGACTTGCGGTGCATAGCCTTTGTTGAACTCAAATTCCATTGAGAGCCGTCTCGAAACTAATTACCGTAATAGCGATCGGTTGCCAATCTGTTCTGCGTCAAGACCGATTCACGTGTGGGGCAAAGATAAAGCCGTTGGCCATCATATAACAAGGTAGACACT
>JBKPMO010000013.1:0-11234 GCA_046732175.1 Verrucomicrobiota bacterium | reverse complement strand
CCTCAGGGCTGAGCGCACGCAGCGCATCGTAGCGAACAGTCGCGGAGTGAGCGGTCTCCTCTAGATTTGAGGCCTTGGAAATCTCTGTTTTTGACGTCGAGATTTTGGTCTGCAAATCGTTGAGCTTTGCCTGAACTGCATCGCGGCTTTTGGTGAGCGGTCCGAGAAAGAAAGAAAAGTAGACATAGAGCAGCGCAATCAAGCCAAGTCCTCCCAACAACAGTTTTTTGACCTGCTCTTTATTCACGTTAGGACTCCTCCTTTTTTGGGCGGGATTTGCGCTCGGTGGGCGGCTGCGTCGTCGCTTTGGGGAACGGCTCCATCCCAACGGTGAGGACGAAATGAGCGGTAGTTACATTGTTGCCGCCGACTGCGACAGTGGTATCGAGGTCTTCAAGGGTTTTGAATTCCGCCTTCACCGTCGGCTGTTCCTTGCCGACTTGTTCCAGCAACATCTGTCGGAAATCCTCCGCTACACCACGAGGTTCGCGTCCGCCGGCCACACCATCCAAAGTCACAGTGACGAGGCCTTTGTCGTCTTCGACGCTGCCTTCGAGTGCGGTAATCTGAATATTTGGCGTGACGCAATGCGCCACCTTTTCCAGCAACGGTGCCCAGTAAAAGCGGTTCTCAATATAACCGTCGAGTGTGTTCGTTGTACTGATGATGCCATTTAATTCGTCAGATCGCTTCTGGGCCTCCGTGACTTTCGGCTCGATTTTGCTCCACTCCGCCTGAATGGAGTTAAGGCGACTCTTGCCCTCGAGGACGCGATACCCGGTCCAAAGATAATTCAATATCAGAAATACCCCCAAGCCGATGGCGGTATAAAGACTGAGTTTGAGCGGGTCACGTTTTCGCTGCCGCTGCTGCAGAATTTCTTCGTGGAGAAGGTTTAATTGCAGGGGCATGGGCGTTACGTTCGCAGATATTCGAAGGCCGCCCCGCAGGCGACGTTGAGTGAAACAAATTCTTGCTGCAGGTTTTTTCGTTTCGTCGCTGGCAATGCGACCTCGCAGTTTTCGAGGGGATCCCAAACTTCACAGGGCAGACCAAGTTCATCACTCAACGTCTGCAAGATCATTTCGGCGCGCGACAATCCTCCGGAGACGTACAGTCGCTGAATGGAAGTTTCGTGTTGTCCTTCAAAGAAGCCCATGGAATTCCGCACTTCCGTGCAGAGCCGGGAAAGAGTGTTGCGGCAAATGTCGGCCATTCCCGGATCGCCTTCCTTAATCATAAGGTGAGCGGCGTTCGCATCGAGGGCTCCGTCGGCGGTGAGCGCTTGGGTGAAATGTTTGCCGCCATAATCAAAGGCGCGTGTGAGGGTCAGTTCGCCGTTGCAACCGATCAGCACAGTGCTTTGCAGATGACCGAGATCGAGCAGGAGGAAAGCTTCTTTCTGGTGAACGTTGGGATATGCCACTTCGAAGGCGTTGAAGGAACAAACCGGCGCCAGTTGCATCAATTCGACAGATAAGCGGGTCTTCGCCATGGCTTCGGAAAGTTCCTTTACCCGCGATCGTAAAAGACCGCCTACGAGGTAACGCGTTTGGGTTTGTGTTTGGGTCGCGGGCGGGGCCTGCACCTGTGTTGCCACTTGCCCTTCGCCTTCGCCTGCTGCGGCGCTAGCAACGGCCGGTCCGCCGTTGTAGGAAATGCTGGCGACATCCAGCACGAAATCTTTGCAATCCTGGTTCAGCATGCTCAGCCCATTGTAGCGAAGAGCATTGCGCAATAGCTCGGGCGGCGTGGCGGGCTGTTCGATGATCCGCAACAACGCGTCCGGGTCTGAAACCGCCAAAGCACAGCTTTTAGTAAATCCGCCAAGGTCCTTCAACAACAGCTTGATGTGTTGCGCGACCTCGTCGGTCGTTGTCACTTCGTCCGGCACCTCGTGTGAAGCGAAACTCGTCAGGGCATAGCGTGTCTCGCTTTTCTTGTTCAATAGCACCGCCTTATACGTGCGCTTGCCAAGATCGATGCCAATGACAGAATTTCCGCGTTTCGCCATGGATTCTGCTGCTTATAGCGGGAAACGTGCCCGCCACCCTTGATTCTGCGAGGTGTTCAGCTACTGGCTGCCCTCGCAATATCGACCGTAGAACGCGCAGATGCCTAGGTCTCTGTTAGCGGCCTATGATTATCGAAAACTCCTCAAGGCCCGGCGGTCACAGACCGCCGCTATGCCTTCACGCCGCTGCCGCCGGCGAAGCCCTGTACCCAAAGAAACCGCGCTCCTTGATTATGTGCGACACCTCAGGCGGCACCATTTTCTCCCAATCGCGGTCGCCACTCTGCAGTTTCATCAGCGCGTCGGGAGGGAAGATTTTGAGATATTCCGGATGATAATCGGTGATTTCGACGATGAAATTGTTATCCACGATGTATCGGAATAGCGCTTTCAGGTTCGGAGCGACCTCAATTTCATGGGCGGAAATGATTCTCCCGGTGGCCTCGTCAATCATCGGGTAGACATAGAGCTTGAACGCGCCTTTAAACATTCGACCGAGTGCTTCCAGAATGCCCCCTTCCAGATTCAGGTAATACTTTTCATCGAAAATTTCCATCAGGCTCGGGACTCCCATGACCAGGCCGACCATCTCGCTGGTATAACGGGAGAGATAACCGGCGAGCCGATAGTATTCGCCAAACTTCGAGATCAGAACCGTTCGCCCAAGCGCGCCGAGAATATCGACTCGCGCCAGAAAATCCGCATGGTTCAGCTGGCCTTCAGCAAGCAGGTTCTCCAACGTCATCTCCATGAGCACGACCAGGTCGGGCTCGCTGCAGCCGGATTCCGCTAGAAATTTTCGCCGTGCCCCGTCCAGCATGTCATTAGTGGCATAAGTGACCGGTCGAAAACTGCCGCGTTCCACCAGGATCGCTTTTTTATAAAAGACTTCCGCTGGCTGCACCGTTTCACCGTCCGCCCGGAACATCACCGCATCCGTCAAACCCTGGCTAACGAGTTGCAGGCTCATGAGCCGGTTGTCGACCTGGGAAAAGGCGGGCCCAGAGAATTTGATCATGTCGACTTCGAGCCGGCCGTGCGCGAGATTCTCCTGCAGCGACGAGATCAATTCCTCCGGTTTCGGACAATAAAACGCGCCGTGAATCAAATTCACTCCAATCACGCCCAACGCTTCCTGTTGATCGACGTTGGCTTCGTCCAGCATGCGCACATGAATGATGATCTGGCTGGGCTCGCCACAGCGTTCTGTTTGAAAACGGACGCCTAACCAGCCGTGTGCTTCGCTGTGTTGTTTAAAACTGCGCGCCGCCACCGTATCCGCAAAAACAAAAAAGAGCCGCTCTGCGCCGAACTTTTGATCAAGCCGTTCGATCAACAGCTTGTATTCATGGTCGAGCATTGTGCCGAGTCGAACGCGACTGACGTAGCGATCGGTCGGCCCGTAAATTGCGTCGCTAAATGTCATGTCGTAGGCGGACATCGTTTTCGCGATCGTGCCCGAAGCGCCGCCAACGTGGAAAAAACGGCGCGCCACCTCCTGCCCGGCGCCGATTTCAGCAAAAGTGCCGTAACGCTTGACGTCGAGATTGATCTGGAACGCCTTCTTACTTGTTCCGACATCCCACTCCGCTTTCACAATTTCCAAGATGTCGGCATTCGGCCGCTTCTCAAGTAGCACAGGCGTCTAACGCGAGTCCGGCTCGGACCTATGGGGCCAACGGGCATCTTGCCCGTTGCAGGTGACGGAGGGACGCGCTTCTGCGCGTCCCAAGACGGAAGGGGCGATTTTGGAAGTTACGCTTCCAGCCTGACTCGGCCGACAAGCTTCCAGCTTGTCGATGTCGTGAGCATCGACGGGCATGATGCCCATCGTCCGAGACAGGCAAGGATGCCTATCTTCCATCAACGGACAAGGCGTCCGCTGGCCCCACAGGCAAGATGCCCGTGCTACAGCCGCACCTTCTCCACTGCCTTAGTCGAGATCCACCCGCGCTGACCGTTTGGCAGCGCCGCGTAACTCCAGTCACCGCGTTTTTGCAAAATCACAACTTCGCTTCCCGGCGGCAGCGTCAGCACACTCTTCGCGCTATCGGCCGTCGCAACTCTGGCCTCGGTGTTGTCTGCCACCACCACTGCAATGCTCTGCCCGCTTATGCCGTTTTCCAATTTATAAGTGGCCAAGCCACAACCCGCAGTCAAAAGTAACCCAACTGTCATCGACAGCACTTTCCGCCGGCGAAAAATCAAAAAAATAATCGTTCCCCAGAACAAAATTGCCGCCAGGATCGTGAACGATTTCGCGCTGGCCAAATTCAAGTATTTTTCCCACGGCGCCGGTACCAGTTCCAGTGCGTGTGTTTGGTCTCGCGCAATTCGCAGATTCGCGTCGGCCTCCGGATGATTGCGATCCAACTGCAACGCCCGCTCATAATTCAAGATTGCGCGCCCGAAGTCGCTGTCGCGGAAATAGGCATTGCCCAGGTCATAGAACAAATTTGCGCTCCACTCGCCCGACCGGACGACCGCATCGTAGTCTGTGATTGCCGCCTTAAAATATCCCGCTTTAAATTCCGTGTTTGCTTTCGCAAACATATCATCGCTTGTGGCGGCGTTTGCTGCTGGAGAAACAACAAAAAGAAAGAAGACAATCTGAAGGAACGCTCTACAAACAAGATTCCGACGTTTCGCCTCGTCAGCATTTGTAATACGCTTTGTTGCCAGGAGCAGATCGAGGTGAGGGGCGCCGTGAGGTATGCCTCGAACTTTCATGACAGGCTTTCGATCAACTCCAACGCTTCGCGTCGTCCATCACTCGTTAGCGCCCCATCCCCGCTACCGCCGCTGTAACGCAGCTCGTCACTTTTCGCGAACAATCGTCGCATCCGTTCGCTCTGCTCCGGGTCCAAGCCGAAAACGCGTGCGGCTGTTTCGGCATCCACTGTCGCCGGTTCGATATTATTTTCCTTGAGCGCAGTCTTTAGCTGCACGAGACGCGAGGCGTCTGAGAAATAGTCGCGTGGCGCCAGTTGATTCCGCCGCAATTTTCGCAAAAGCCCATCCTTTTCGTGTTGCAATTGGGCTGCGCGCAACGCTGCGCGGTTGGATGCCCGGATATTTTGCACTTTCCAACTCAGCAGTCCGAGCGCGAGTGCGAGTGGAAAAAGTTGCGCCAACCAAAAGCCAGGCCGCGCGTAAAGGGGCGCGAACGTTTGCACCAGTTTTCCGCGCTCATCAATTTGATGCAATATGTCCTGTGCCTTCTGCGGACCAGCCAGATTCGGCGCCGCGCCCGCTCCGGTCGCAGCTCCAGCAGCCGCCGGTGTTGGTTGTGCGTTACCTTCCACCGCGATCGGCACCGCTTCGCTCTGTAACGTGATATACCGGTCTTTCGCTGGATCAAAGTAGCTGAAGACCAGCGGCGGAACAGTTGTCAATTTCTCGTTAGGCGACACCACCAGCTCGAACGATTTTGTGCCGCTGATGCCGACGTCGTCATCCTGTTTGAAATTCGATGACGGCGGATACTTATGCCAACCTCGCTCATCGCTTAATTCAGGCGCGTTCATGCGATCAAAGTTTCCGCGGCCCGCGATTGCCGCCTTGATCGTGATCGGATCACCCACCTGCACACGCTTCGGATTCGCTTCCGCCGTCATCGAAAAATTACCGATCGCGCCCGAGAAACTTGCCGGCACTCCCGATGGCAACGACTTTACCTGCAGCGAAACCGGGTCGCTCTTGATGTTGATCTCATGCTGCTCCATCAGCCCCGCAAACGGCATGGTAAAGAACGGGTCAGAGAACGGATCTTCGCCACCAAAAGGATCGAACGGTCGGCGTCGCGCGCCCGAACTGCGTCGTGCAACAAGCACATTTGCTTTCTCTTCAACGGGGCCAATCTGAAAATCGCCGGGTCGCGCCGCGGAAATCGCAGTCTTGTAAGTGAAAACGACGTAGCTTTGCCCATCGATCGTCTCCAAATTCTTTTCGCCTTCGCTTAGCTTTTGGACCGTAAACCCCTGACCGTTAATCTGCGGTACCGCCATTTCCCTGAGCTGCGTTCGCGAGCTGAATCCGATGCGTAGTACCACGGGAACGATTTCGCCCACGTAGGCAGTCTTTTTCGGCACCAATAGTTCCGCGAATGCGATCTTTTCTTCGGCAGTCTGTCCGCTGGCAGCTGGTGCACCTCCAGAGGGTGCTCGATTGCGTCTCGTGCCGGCCGTGGCCCTGGACGAGTCCACCACCCGCAACGACAGTTCCGGCGTCTGCAAATTATCCTTACCGACGCGAATAGTTTGGGGCGGAATTCTATAGGTTCCGGATTTTTCGGGTAGAATCGTGTAGCTGTAGGTGATTGACGACGAGACGGAAAGATTTCGCATCGTCATCTGTGTCGATTCGCCGGTGTAATGAATCTGCAAACCCGGCACCACGATATCACGCGGCGTTACCGCTGACGCGCGGGCGTTGTCGATTTGGATCTCCAGCTGCACGGTCTCGCCCACCACCACCTCCGAACTGGTCAGCACGGCTGTGATTTTCGGCGGATCAGCGTATGCAAGCTGCACCGCAGCACCTACTAGAAGAATTAGAACGAAAACGCGCCGAAACATCACCTTCAACACTCAACCATCAACCTTCCCATCACCAGTCGTTATAGACAGGATGGACGGGCTTGCGTTCATCCAGTTGCACCCGCGCTTCCTCGTCCTTCATCGCTTGTAATAATCGCGCCGCCTGCTGCGGAGTCATTTCACCGCGTTCCATCGCTTCGGCTTCCGCCGCTTGCTCCTCCTGTTGCTCCTTGTTCGGTTCGCCCGCGCTCTTGATTTCACCCGACCGCGGCTTGTTTGGTGAATTTGAGGGCGTCGGAGACGAACTTTCACCGGCGCCGGAATTTTCCCCCGGTGAGGGCGACGGGCTCTCCCCGCCATCTCCCGGGCTTGGCGAAGCCTTGGGACCTGGACTTGGAGTCGGCGATTCCCCGGCACCCTGTTGACGCTGCTTATCCTGCTCGGATTTATTGGTTGGGCTGGGTGACGGCGTGGGCTCTTGTTGTTTGTCGTTGTCCCGTTTACCAGAACTCTGCTGCTGCTCTTTCTGCTTCTCCTCCTGCGGATTTTGTTGATTCCGTTGTTGCTGGTTATTATTCGCCTGTTGCTGATCCCGGTTTTGTTGCTGATTGTTTTGTGATTGTTGGTTCTGCTGTTGCTGCTGTTGCTGCTGTTGCTGCTGTTGCTGCTGTTGCTGGTCTTTGTTTCGCTGCTGATCGTTTTGTGATTGTTGTTGCTTTTGCTGATCCTTCTCCTGCTGGTCTTGGTCTTTCTTTTGGTCCTTTTTGTTTTGCTGATTTTTTTGCTGCTGTGGCGGCGGCTGTTTCGGATGCTTCTTCAGTTGCTCAATTTTTCTCCTAACAATTTCGAGTCGTTCCGCCGCGGCCTTGTCGTTCGGGTCCAGCTTCAACGCTTCCTCGTAATGTTGCTCCGCATTCTCCAAATCCTTCAACACCTCTTCGTTCGTCTGCCGCAAATCGGCGCGTTCTTCCAACGTTCTCCCCAGGTTGTAGCGGCTCTTTTCCTGCAGGGTAGGGGAACGGTCGACCAGCGACTGACTGAACGCCTCCAGCGCTTTGTCATATTCCCGCAACTTGTACGCCGCCACTCCGGCGTCGAAGTACATCTTGGGGACATCCGCCGGGTTAATATTGTGCTCCAGGTCCTTCTGGAACTGGGACAGGGCTTCCTCGTATTTCCCCTTATTATATAGGTCGATCCCGGAAACGGCGTAAGCCTGGGCCGCGGCCACCAGCAGCAAGGCGACCGTTACCAATGCTTCGCGCTTAACCGGTGCGCGCTTGATAGCCTGAGGTCGAGCTTTTTTACGATCATTAAGGAATAAAGAGGCGATCAATACCGCGATCCCCCCGCCCAGCGGCCATTCGTAGCGTTCGATCGGCCGGCTCGAAAGCCGCGCATCGATCTCCGCCGCCTTTAACTTCGAAAGCCCCTCCTCATACAACTGCCGCATCGTTTGCGGACCGCTCTCCAAATGCAGGTACATCCCCCCAGTCGCTTGCGCGATCTCGCGTAGCCGATTCTCGTCGAGCTTGGATTTGTGAATCTCACCCTTCGCATCTTTTACGAAGCCGCCTTCTTGCTCGAGAGGAATCAACGAACCTTGAATCGTGCCTACGCCGACCGTGAAAATCTTTACTCCGGCTTCCTCGGCCTTCTTTGCTTCCTTGACCGCGTCACCGCTCAGTTCTTCGCCATCGGTGAAAATAAGAAGGGCGCGGTTTCCCATCGCACTTTTGCCAAATGTTTGCACCGCCAGCGCGATCGCTTCGCTAATGTTAGTGCCGCCTTCCGGAATCGTCTTGGTGTCGAGATCATTGATCGATTCGACCGCAGCCTCGTAATCAATCGTCAGCGGCGCTTGCAGGAACGCCCGCCCGGCAAACGCGATCAAACCGGCGCGATCGCCCTGCAGTTCTGTGATCAAATCTTGCGCCGCCAATTTGATGCGCTCCAGCCGATTGGGCGCGACGTCATTCGACAGCATGCTGCGCGAGGTATCGATCGCGAACAGCAAATCGAGCCCGCGACGTTTTACGTCCTCGTAGATGTAACCCCAGCGCGGTTTCGCCAATGCCGTAATCGCCAGCGCCAGCGAAAGCAAAGCGAAGCCGAAACGGATCGCGCGTCGCACGCGATCGACGTTACCGGCAAGTTGTGGGAGCAATCGCGGCGAAACGAACTCGCGCAACTGCAATGCGCTACGCCGTTCTGCCCGAATGTAGAGCCCGATTAATAGCGGCAGAACCGCCAAAGCCCAGAACCACTGTGGCGCCCCGAAGCTCATAATATGGTAGGGGCCCCAGTGCCCCGACCGTTTACGGTTTGTTTCAGGGCGCTAAGACCCCTCCCACATTCAATCCTCACGGCAATCGCTTCCAAATTGTTTGTCCTAGCAGAAGCTGCCCGATCAGCAATCCGCAACCAGCGGCAATGCACACCGGAAACAGATCTCGATACTGCTGGTATTTCTTGGCGCTGATCGTCGTTTTTTCGAGCTTGTCTATGTCTTGATAGATGTCCTCCAGCGATTGCGTATCGGTTGCGCGATAAAATTTTCCGTCCGCGATGCTCGCGACTTCACGCAATCCCTTTTCATTAAAAGAGACCGGCATCCTCTGATAATAAACATTGCCTCGTCTGTCGGTGACCACCCTGCCGGTTTGCTCATCCATCACTGGAAACGGCGCTACGCCGTTAGTGCCGATCCCGATGGCGTAAAAATGAATGTGCAGCGCTTTCAATGCTTCTGCGGCGGTGTTAGGCGGAATCTTGCCGGCGTTGTTATCGCCATCGGTCAGGAGAACCATGACGCGACTCTTGGATTGTTTATCATTTAGCCGGTTACCGGCGGAAGCCATGGCCGAGCCGATTGCGGTGCTTCCTTCCACCAGGCCAATCCGAACCCGGTCGAGATTTTGCAACAGCCATTCGTGATCGAGTGTCATCGGGCTAACGATATATGGACGTGTCCCGAACGCGATCATGCCGATTCGATCGTTCGGGCGCGCCTCAATAAATTTTCTCGTTACTTCGCGAACGGCATCCAGGCGCGTCGCCTCTTCCCCACCGATGGTAAAATCCTTTGCCAGCATCGAATTTGAAACATCGAGGACCAGCATGATGTCGATGCCGCTGGCCTCGACATGCGTGAGCGATTTTCCAAGCTGTGGTCGCGCGATGCCAACAATGAATGCCGCCAGGGCCAGCCAGATTAGTGCGCGTAGAATTTGCCCGGCACGGTTGGCACTGCCCTTCCCAATCGCGCGAAACGGTGCTGTCGCCGAAAAGATAACGGCGGCGCGCGGGCCGAATTTTCCCCGGAACCACGCCAGCAACGGAATCAACAGCAACAACAGCAACAACCACGGCCGCGCAAACGTCAGCGTCTGCCCGGTGAGCCAGTCAGGCGGTGACAAGGGCTCCTCCTTTCACGAATTGACGCGCTTCATCCAGTAAAAGGCGGCTGTCGGAGGATGTTGCTTCATAGCGCGCGAACTTGATCAGGTCACAGCGATTCAAAAAATCGGCCAGCAGCGCTTTTTCCTCGTCGTCAAAACTGGCGGTCGAACCAATGGCATTTAAAAATTCGACCGAGGTTTGCCGTGTCATTGGCAGATCGAATTGTTCCATGATGTAGCGTCGCAAAATGTCTGAAACACGAATGCTAAATTGGTACGGATTTATCCTTTCAACATTCTTTTCGATTTCGTTCAACGCCGCTAGCGCGCGCTCACGTGGGGTAGGGACCGGCTTGTCCTTTTGGAACAGCTTCCGCCCATACCAGGACAAGAGTCCAATAATCGTTAGCGCTAGGAGGCAAGCGACGAAGATCATCCACGGCGGCACCAGCGAATAGTTCACTGGCGGTACGATGTCAGTAGCGTTCTCGGCTAGCAGTAATGTCATATCAGCGGTGCACTCGACATCCTACCGCACCATCAAACGACGCTCACGTTGTTTGAAAAACGAGCGTAACGCTGGCAGATAATCGTCCCCGGTGCGCAGTTCGATCCGATCAATCCGGTTGCGCCGCAACACCCGCATCGTTTCCGCCAGCTGCGATTGGGCGAGTTGTGCAAACTGTGCCCGCAACCGGCTGTCGGCGGCATTGATTTCAATTTGATCGCCCGTCTCCGCATCCTCCAACGTAATGAGTCCAATCGGCGGAAGAATGCTTTCGCGTTCATCTTGAATCCGGATTGCAATTAGATCATGCCGTTTCGCCGTTACCGCCAGCGCACGCGAGAAATCCGGCGCTTGAAAATCAGAAACGAAAAAAACAACCGCCCGCTGGGTCACAATCTTGTTGAGGTAATCGAGTGCGGCTGCCGCATCCGTTCCGCGCCCAATCGGATCGAAGAACAGGATTTCACGAATAATTCGCAAGGTGCGAGAGCGGCCCTTCTTCGGTGCCATGAACAGCTCGAGCCGATCGCTGAAAAGCAGCAGACCTACTTTGTCATTGTTACGAATCGCGCTGAAAGCGAGAAGACAGGCGACTTCTGCCGCCAATTCGCGCTTGGATTGTGAGGTGCTGCCAAAATTTCCCGACGCGCTAACATCCACGATCAGCATCACAGTGAGTTCGCGTTCTTCCGTAAACTTTTTCACGAACGGACTGCCCAGCCGCGCCGTCACGTTCCAATCAATCGCGCGGATCTCATCTCCCGGCTGATACT
>JBKPMO010000012.1:0-18178 GCA_046732175.1 Verrucomicrobiota bacterium | reverse complement strand
TGAGAATGGTGAAGTCTATTTTCTGCATTGCCTTTGGTTTCGCGGTCTCGAGCTTGTGCGCGCAAGACATCGTCATCGGGCAATTCGCCTCACTCACCGGCAGCGAAGCGACCTTCGGAATTAACTCCAGCAACGGCGTTGAGTTGGCGAAGGAGGAGATCAACAGCTCCGGCGGAGTCCTCGGACGCAAAATCAAGATCGTGACGGAAGACGACCAGTCGAAGCCAGGTCAGCCGTCTTCCGCGGTAAAGAAATTGATCGCCAGCGACAAAGCGATTGCCATTTTAGGCGAGATTGCTAGCTCACGCTCACTCGAAGCAGCGCCAATCTGCCAGCAAGCCAAAATCCCAATGGTGTCCCCCGGCTCGACTAATCCGCGCGTCACGGAAGTGGGCGACTACATCTTCCGCGTCTGTTTTATCGATCCGTTTCAAGGGACGGTAATGGCCAAGTTCGCCCTCGATAATCTCAAGGCTAAGAAGGTCGCGATCCTGACCGATGTCCGAAACGACTACTCGGTCGGCCTGACCAAATATTTCAAGGAATACTTCACCAGTCACGGTGGACATGTCGCGGTCGAGCGTTCGTTCAGCGGCGGGGGTACCGATAAGGATTTCCGCGCCCAACTCACGTCCATCAAGGCGGCACAACCGGACGCGATTTTTGTTCCTGGCTACTACACCGAGGCTGGCCTGATCGCGAAACAGGCACGCTCGCTCGGGATTAAAGTTCCGCTGATGGGTGGCGACGGGTGGGATTCCCCTAAACTATCAGAGATTGGCGGCACGGCGGTGGACGGATGCTTTTTCTCAACCCATTTTTCGCCCCAGGATACAAAACCTAAAGTGCAGGATTTCGTGAAGAAGTATCGGGAAAAGTTTAATGCTATGCCCGACGGAATGGCGCCGCTCGGCTATGACGCGATGATGATTTTAGCCGACGCGATCAAAACCGCCGCCGGGACTGACGCTGCCAAGATTCGCGATGCCCTCACTCAAGTGAAAGATTACGAAGGCGTCACCGGCAAAATCACGATCGACAGCAAACGCAACGCGAACAAATCCGCGGTGGTGTTGAAAGTGAATGGCAAGCAAAATGATTATGTCGCGACGATCGCGCCATAGCGGATCGCAGCCGATAGCTAATTGCCAATTGCTGATAGAGTGCGCATGATGGCGCCATGTTTAAATTTGAGGTCTGGCACAAAGCCATCGATTTTGCAGAGCTTGTTTACTTAAAAACCAGCTCAATTCCGTCGGACGAACGTTTCGGATTAACCAATCAAATGAGCGGCAAAGCCATTTCGGTGTCATCGAGTATAGCGGAAGGCGGTTCGCGAACTTCCGAAGTCGATTTCGCCCGCTTCGTTGAAATCGCCACCGGTTCTCTGTTCGAGGTAGTATCGGAATCGACGATAGCAAGGCGACAGCAGTTTCTCGAGGACCGCGATTGCGCGACAATTTACAGCCTGGCGGATGAGCAACGTCGAATGTTAAGCGGCCTGCGCCGGACGTTTCCTGGCAATTAGCAATCAGCAATCGGCTATCAGCTTGTCTTCCACCGAATTCGCCCAGCAAATCATCAACGGCCTTTCCCTCGGCGCTTTCTACGCCCTCATCGCTTTGGGCTACACTATGGTCTACGGCGTTTTGCGCTTCATCAATTTCGCTCATGGCGATGTCTTCATGCTCGGCGCATTTTCCGGCTACTATCTCACGCCGCGCATCATGCCGCATTTCCAAGGCGGGCTCGCCCCTGCCGGCGTCATTGTCGTGCTGCTCGCCACCATGTGCATCTGTGCGCTCGTCGGCATGACGATCGAGCGCCTCGCTTATCGTCCGCTCCGTAAGCGACCGAAACTCACCGTCCTCATCACCGCGATCGGCGTATCGCTTTTTCTCGAATACGGTGGCCAATTCGTGTTCGGCCCGGATCCGAAAGCATTTCCAGAACTGGTAACCGATCGCGCATTGGAAAATACGGGCGCGCTCACGATTACGACCACGCAAGTCGCCGCCTTCGCCATCACCATCTTTCTCCTGCTCGCGCTCACCTTCATCGTGAAAAAAACGCGGCTCGGCCGTGCCATGCGATCGGTTTCCAATAACGCGACCGCCGCCCAGTTGATGGGGGTGAACATTGATACTGTAATCTCGTTCACCTTCGGCCTCGGCAGCGCGCTCGCGGGCGCGGCTGGCATTCTCTATTCGCTCAGCTATCCCTCGATTGATCCGCTGATGGGGTTGTTACCCGGAGTCAAAGCCTTCGTCGCAGCTGTCCTAGGCGGCATCGGAAATATTCCGGGCGCCGCCGTCGGCGGGATCGTCCTAGGGATCGTCGAAACTTTCGTGGGTGGCTCGCAATTTTCCACCTACCGCGATGCCATTGCCTTTGCCTTGCTCATTTTGATTTTGCTCTTCCGACCTTCCGGACTCTTCGGACGGGCTCAGGTGGAGAAAGTATGAACAAGAATGTGGTGAAGACGAAGAGGAATAGGAATCTCATTCTTCGGCTCGTCCGCTGACTAGATGAAGTATCGCCACATTAAGAAGTTCGCGCTGCTGGGTGCAATCGTTCTCGCGTTCGTTGCTTCGCATTTTTCCTACAAACTAAATTCCTACTACCTCCAGGTTATTATCTTCATCGGCATTAACGTCACCCTGGCGGCAAGCCTGAATTTGATCAATGGCTACGCTGGCCAATTCTCGTTAGGCCATGCCGGCTTCATGGCGATCGGCGCCTATGCCGCTGCCTATTTGTCGATGGAACATAGCGCCGGTATTTTTCGTCTCCTCGGTGGCACCAGCTCCTGGAGCATTGCGGTCGTCTTTCTTCTTGTTCTTATCGCCGGCGGACTTGCTGCCGCGGTTGCCGGCTTGGTGGTCGGCATTCCGTCGTTGCGCTTAAAAGGGGATTACCTCGCCATTGTCACTCTAGGTTTCGGCGAGATTATTCGTGTTCTCATCCAAAATACCGATGCCGTAGGCGGCCCGCGAGGGCTTTCCGGAATTGCCGGCTATACCAATCTGT
Organism: Verrucomicrobiota bacterium; assembly: GCA_046732175.1. Classification (GTDB taxonomy): domain Bacteria; phylum Verrucomicrobiota; class Verrucomicrobiia; order Chthoniobacterales; family UBA10450; genus AV69. The sequence continues at coordinate 15,148 of JBKPMO010000012.1, read as the reverse complement.
TTTGGACCTACTCCATTGCCGCCATCACCATCTATGTCGTCGTTAGCTTAATCGATTCCACTTACGGCCGCGGATTTTTGACCGTGCGCGACGACGAGATCGCCGCTGAAGCAGTCGGCGTTAACACTACCCGCTACAAAGTCACCGCCTTTGTCCTCGGTGCGTTCTTTGCCGGAATCGCAGGCGGCCTTTACGCTCATAGCACCACTTACATTAACCCGAGCGGATTCGATTTTCAGAAGTCGATCGAGATCGTCATCATTGTCATTCTCGGCGGCATGGGGAGTACCGCTGGCGTCACCTTCGCGGCCATTTTGCTCACTCTCGTTCTCGAGTACCTCCGCTTCGTCTCGGGCTATGAATGGTTGCCCGACCTCGTCCGCCGCGTCGCAGCCAATCGCATGATCATCTACTCCCTCATCTTGATTGCGCTGATGTTACTGCGACCACAGGGACTTTTCGGAACGCTCCCACGCCGCGCCTCGGAACGAAAGATCGGCCCTGTCCAGCAAGGACCTAAACTGAAGCGCGCATCTTAACTCCGAATGAACAACGGAACACTCCTCCATCTGAAAAAGTGCACCATTCGTTTCGGCGGCCTGACCGCGGTCAGCGAATTCGATCTCCAAATCGGTTCACGCGATCTGATTGGCCTGATCGGCCCAAATGGCGCCGGCAAAACAACCATCTTCAACATTATTACCGGCGTGTATCGGCCGACCGCCGGCACCGTTCAGTTCATGGGAAAATCAGTCGCCGGTTTGCGGCCAAACGCGATCGCGCGTCGCGGCATCGCCCGCACCTTTCAGAATATCCGGCTTTTTGCCACGCTTACTGTGTTTGACAACGTTCGAGCCGGACTCAATCTAAGGATTAAACACGGGCTCGCTCTTTCGCTTTTTCGCTCCCCCGGATTCTATCGCGAAGAAAGCGATGTGGAACGTCAGGTGATAGAATTGCTCGATATCTTTGGGCTGACAGAATTTCGAGGCACTATTTGTGTGAACCTGTCCTATGGCGATCAGCGCCGTCTCGAAATTGTCCGCGCCCTCGCCACCCGTCCCAAACTGCTACTGCTCGACGAGCCTGCCGCCGGAATGAACCCGCGAGAGAAGGAAGAGCTGATGGAATTGATCAAGTTCGTGAAGGAGAAATTCGAAATCGCGGTTCTTCTAGTCGAGCACGACATGAAAGTAGTAATGGGAATCTGTGAGCGCATTGCCGTGCTCGATTACGGAATCAAAATCGCCGAAGGAACCCCAGTTGAAATCCAAAAGGACCCGAAGGTGATTGAAGCATATTTGGGCGAAGAACCACCTGCCACCTAACCCACATACACCTACACTTTAACTTTCACTTACACTAATATGCCATTCGACCACCTCTTCGATCACGATAACTCAACGTTTAAATGCCGGTTATGGCGAAGGAAGTGTAAGTGAAAATTAATGTGTAATGCGCAGGTGTTTACGCCATGCTTGAATTAAAAGATCTTTGCGTCAGTTACGGGTCGATCAATGCGCTCCAAGAGGTTACCCTCAAGGTCGATCAAGGTGCCATCGTCACGTTGATCGGCGCGAATGGCGCTGGGAAATCGACTACTCTGCGCACCGTCTCGGGATTGCTGCGAAAACGGCGGGGCAGCATTCTTTACGAAAACGAAGAGATCGGGCAGGAACCCCCACATCGCATCGTCGCGCGCGGCATTTCCCAAGTGCCGGAAGGCCGAATGATCTTCGCCAACCTGACCGTGCACGAAAACCTCTTAATGGGCGCCTATCTGCGAAAAGATCGCAACAAGCTCGGTAAAGAATTCGACTTCGTCTTTTCCATTTTCCCGCGCCTGAAAGAGCGCGCGCGCCAGGTCGCTGGAACGCTTTCAGGCGGCGAACAACAAATGCTCGCCATCGGCCGCGCCCTCATGAGCAAACCGCGCTGCCTCATGCTCGACGAACCATCGCTCGGTATTGCGCCGATTTTGGTGAAAACGATCTTTCAAAAAATCGTCGAGATTAATCAATCGCTAGGAATCACCATTTTGTTGGTGGAACAGAACGCAAACCTGGCCCTCGAAGTCTCCAATTACGGTTACGTCCTCGAGACCGGCCGCGTTATCCTTCAGGATAAATGTGACGCATTGCGCCGGAACGAGCAGGTAAAGAATGCTTACCTGGGCGGGAGCTAATTATATACTCGCTTTCTTGTCTGACGGGATGTGGCGGCATCCAGTCCGAGCAGTGAAGCGCCCGAGGGTTGGCGCAAAAGATGGTCGCCGAATTGGAAGGTCGATCGACCCTGCGCCGGCTTGTGGAGTGCGGCAGTCTTCTGCCGCTTTCAAAATCGCCGCGACAAAAGAAAAAGGCTATCGAAATCGACGCCGCGCAGAGGGAGGAAGCCGGCGCAGAAGGCATCGCAGCTACCTGCACTCTGCGTCAGTCCGAAAATTGCAAATAATGGGGAATGACCCGGATCCGTTATGAGCATTGCTTTAGCGGCACTGGCACGCTAAAAGACGACGAGACCGCTGATGTCACAGGGAGTTACTGACGCCGACCAAAAGTTCGTTCGCGGACTGGGCTTGCTCGATTCCACCATGCTGGTGGCGGGCTCGATGATCGGGTCGGGCGTTTTCATTGTCTCGGCAGACATCGCGCGGCTGGTCGGCTCGTCGGGATGGTTGCTCGTCGTCTGGGCGGTGACCGGCGTGCTCACAATTGTGGCGGCGCTCACTTATGGAGAACTCGCCGCGATGATGCCGAAAGCAGGCGGCCAATATGTTTATCTGCGCGAATCGTATTCGCCGCTATGGGGATTTCTTTACGGTTGGACGCTGTTTCTCGTAATCCAAACCGGAACAATCGCTGCGGTCGCCGTCGCGTTCGCGCGTTTTCTCGGTGTGCTCGTCCCGTCAATTTCTCCGACGAGCTGGATCATTCCACCGATCATTTTGTCGCGCGGTTACGCCATCAGTCTGTCAACGCAGCAATTCGTGGCCATTCTCATCATCGTGTTGCTCACATTCGTGAACACGCGCGGTCTCCCGTTAGGCAAATTGATCCAGAACATTTTCACTTCGGCGAAAACGTTGTCGCTCTTCGCGCTCGTCGTGCTTGGAATTTTCGTTGGCCGCAACGCCGATGCGATCGCGGTGAATTTTTCGCATATGTGGATACCCGGAACGGTGATGCCGATCACCTCCGAGATCAGTTCGGTGTCGGCCGTGCTCGCGACCAGCGGCGCGCTTGGAATGTTGATTGCGATTTGTGTCGGCCAGGTCGGATCGCTCTTTTCTGCCGACGCCTGGAACAACATCACCTTTACTGCGGGTGAAGTGCGCGAGCCGCGCCGAAACATTCCGCTATCGCTTTCGTTAGGCACCGGACTGGTGATCAGTTTGTATCTGCTCGCGAACGTCGCTTATCTTTGCGTGTTGCCGCTGGAGCGAATTCAAAATGCCCCCGACGACCGCGTCGGCACGGCGGCGATGCAGGCGATGTTCGGCGGCGCTGGCGGCGTCATCATGGCAGTCGCGATCATGATTTCAACGTTCGGTTGCTGTAACGGACTCATCCTCGCCGGCGCACGCGTCTATTACGCGATGGCGCAGGACGGATTGTTTTTTAGATCGACATCTCGTCTCAACGCGAAACATGTGCCCGCGGTCGCACTTGTGCTCCAGGGCATCTGGACATGTTTGCTCGTGTTGCCGCGCACGCGTTCGAATCCACCCGCGCTCGTCGCCGGCGTCGAGCAATTCGGGAATCTCTACGGGCGCCTGCTCGATTATGTCGTCTTCGCGGTGTTGATCTTTTATGTGCTGACAATCGCGGGCGTATTCGTCCTGCGTCGCAGGCAACCAAACGCCGAGCGGCCGTATCGCGCATTCGGTTATCCGATTTTGCCGGCATTCTACATCATCGCGGCGACCATTATTTTGATTGTGCTCGCAATTTACCGCACCCAAACATCGTGGCCGGGTTTAATCATCGTGTTCGCCGGCGTGCCCATCTATTTCCTCTGGAGGGCAGCAAACGCCCGTTCGGCCCGCAGTTCGCAGCCGTAACCGAAAAACATTTCGTCTAACAGCATATAACTAAAGGAGAAAAACGCATGGCAAACCTATTCGCGAGAAAGCCTCTCGCCAGGCTGATGGAAGAGGCGCAGGAAGTTGGTGAACACAGCCTGAAGCGATCGCTCGGCCCCATCAATCTCGTCGCCCTCGGAATTGGCGGAATCATTGGCGCTGGTCTTTTTGTGCGCACCGCGGCGGCCATTGCTGATCGCGCGGGTCCATCGGTCGTGCTCGCGTTCGTCGTCGCGGGAATCGGTTGCGCCTTTGCCGGGCTTTGTTACGCGGAATTCGCCTCGATGATTCCCGTCGCGGGCAGTGCCTACACCTACTCGTATGCGACGATGGGTGAGTTCGTCGCCTGGATAATCGGATGGGATTTGATCCTCGAATACGCCGTTGCCGCCGCGACGGTGTCGGATGCGTGGAGCGAATATGCGAACCGCGTACTTGGTTGGTTCAACATGGCGCTTCCGTATCAGTGGACGCACTCGCCCTTCGAACACGACCCCGGCGGTGTTTACGGGATCGTGAACGTGCCGGCGGCGTTCATTTTGCTTATCCTCACCATGCTGTTGATCCGCGGCACCAAGGAATCGGCGTTCGTTAACGGGCTCATCGTCATTCTTAAAGTTAGTATCGTCATTCTGTTTATCGGCATTGGTTGGCAATTCATTAATCCGGCGAATCACACGCCGTTTATTCCGCTGGCGACGATACACACGACGGCGCAGGGCATCGTGCATCATTACGGCGGTCTTCTCGGAATCCTTGGCGCCGCCGGCGTCGTCTTTTTCGCTTATATTGGATTCGACGCCGTCTCGACTGTCGCGCAGGAGGCACGCAACCCGAAACGCGACATGCCTATCGGCATTCTCGGCTCCTTAATTTTCTGCACCATTCTCTACGTCCTTTTTTCCTATGTGCTTAGCGGCGTGGCCACCGTAGATGATTTCCGCGCCGCCGGCCGTGAAGCTTCGGTCGCATTTGCGATCAGTAAATACATGCACGGGTACGAATGGCTCTCCCGCGCCGTTACGGTCGCGATTCTTGCCGGCTTCTCATCTGTGATCTTGGTGATGTTGCTAGGTCAGTCGCGCGTCTTTTTCTCGATGAGTCGTGATGGACTTGTCCCGCCGGTTTTTTCCGATGTGCATCCACGCTATCGGACTCCGTGGAAATCCAACATGCTGTTCTTTGTATTCACCGGCCTGCTGGCGGCATTCGTGCCCGCCGATGTCACCGGCGAAATGACCAGCATTGGGACATTGTTCGCTTTCATTCTTGTCTGCGCCGGCGTCTGGATCATGCGGGTTCGCAGCCCAGAATTGGAACGCGGCTTCCGCGTCCCGGCCGCTCCGGTTGTCGCGGTTCTTGGCATCATCACCTGCGGCGCCATGATCTACGGCCTGGGGTGGACCAACTGGCTGCGACTAATCGGCTGGCTCGCAGTAGGACTGATCTTTTACTTCACCTACGGCAAGAACCGTAGCCGCATTACCGCGCCCCCACCCGAAATGCCCGAAGGAATAAGAATGACCCGATAGTTCGTCCGCAAATTTCGCAGATTTGCTTCCACAAGGGCGGTTGTCGTAAAACGCCAGTCGGGCTTGGAACTTAATGGACTTTGGGTGAGGACGCTGCCCAGTATCGTAGCCTTTTTTCCCAATGCTGCGACGTTTCTTACTGAGCTGCCTTTGGATCGCGCTCGCCGTTTCGGCAATCATTTCACTACTTTGGGTATTTGGATTAAGAATGCCGGAAAAGAATATCTTGAATGCAGCTGAGCTTTCGCCGGCGGAGGTGATCCTGCGCGAAGAGTTACGCGCTGATGTCCAAAAACTGGCCGGTGAAATCGGTGAACGAAATATGGATCGTTATCCGCAGCTCATGGCTGCGGCCGATTTCATCGAAAAATCGTTTTCCAGCGCCGGGTTGCAGCCACGACGCGACACTTACCAGCTGCATAACTTGGCGTGCCACAATATCGAAACCGAAATACCCGGTGCCTCTCCTCAAATCATCGTTGTCGGTGCTCATTATGATTCCGTTCTTGGCGCGCCCGGGGCAAATGACAATGGCAGCGGGATGGCGGCCGTTCTCGCGCTGGCCCGCCGTTTTGCAAATAAACAGCCGCGTCAAACCTTGCGTTTCGTCGCCTTCGTCAATGAGGAGCCTCCTTATTTCCAAACATCGCAAATGGGAAGCTCGGTTTACGCCAGCCGATGCAAAGCCCGAGGTGACCAAGTTTCCGCGATGATCAGCCTCGAAACCATCGGCTATTTTTCCGACGCTCCAGACTCACAAATCTATCCGTCGCCACTGCTCGGCGCCTTCTATCCCAAGGTTGGTAACTTTATCGGCTTCGTTGGGAACATCGGGTCGCGCCGACTGGTGCGCCGCGCGCTCTCGACTTTTCGCCAGGCCGAGCGCCTCCCTTCCGAAGGTGCGGCCGTGCCCGCATTCATTCCCGGCGTAGCCTGGTCGGATCACTGGTCATTCTGGCAGCAAGGTTACCCCGCCATCATGATCACCGACACCGCCCCATTTCGTTACCCACATTATCATGCCCTGACCGATACCCCCGACAAACTCAATTACGATCGATTTGCTTTGGTGGTCAGTGGCTTGGAGAACGTGATTGAGGACCTTGTAGCCAAGGGGCGTTAATAATGGCGTTACTCTTTTCTCGTCGCCGAATCGTTAACTACCACCCCAGCTAGCACCGCCAAAGCCTTCACTTGGGCTGGCACCGCCGAAGGGAGCGCGCGCGGACAGGCGCTGCGATTTTTCTAGCGACTCACGGGCGGCCGTCGTTTTTTGCAGATCTTCAGGCGATAAATCAAGTGCGCGCAGGATTTCGGATTCTTCGCGCGTAAGCTTTTTCGTGCCGGCTCGTTCCTGGAATTCGGCCAGCCTTTGCGCCAGATCGCCGCTTTCGGCTCCGCGAAATGCATTCAGTATTCGCTGAAAAGTGAGATGAAATGGAATTGTTGCGACATCAACCAACTCATCGCCTGCTTCGGAAGCAAACGGCATCATCACTTCGTTCCCGATAACTACGCTGTTCCAGGTGCCCGGCGGGGCGTAATAGCCGAGCTCCACCGAATAGGTTTCGCCTGGCAGCAAGTCTTCAATCGCGCAACCGCCGCTCATCGGCTCCACCGCAACGATTTTCTCATTTCCGCTTTGCCGCAGCCGCACGTGAGCACAGCGATCCGCCGGCAAACCATTATCAAAGGCCGCCGTCCAATCGACGCTCCAGCACACAAAAAGAGTTCGCGGATCGCGCGCAATCGCCACCAGTAGCGGCTTGCCATAATGTGAAGGCAATTCGGTGAGTTCGTCCCTCGGCCTGTCCTTCCGCCGAGTCAATGACGATGAAGTCACCGGACCCTCCGAAATCTTGTAGCCACCGTTCGATGGTTCTGATGGGTCTTTTGCCATGCCGGGCGCTTATCAACCACTAATCAACCGACGAGGCAAGCTCAATTCAACACCACCCGCCTTCGCGCAAAGGCTACGGCGCCCAGGCAGAGAGCACAGATCTTAATCCGCGGATTTCGCAGATTCCCGCAGATTAAGAAGTCGTACTTCCAAAAATCTGCGTAATTTGTGGAGGACCTTGACTGTTTTCCGATGCGAACCTGCGTCATTCTCAATCCAATCGCCGGCGCGGTGAAAAGTGTTGACGCAGTTCGAGAGCGTTTACGCTCCCTAAACGCCGATCGTTTTCACGTTAGCGGACAACCCGGTGACGCGGAAAAATTTTCGCGCGAAGCATCGGATTTCGATCTCATTGTGTCGGCGGGTGGCGACGGGACTTTAAACGAAGTGGTGAACGGGATTGCGCAGGGAGGGTGTAAGGCTGCTCTGGGAGTTTTGCCGCTGGGAACAGGCAACGATTTTGCGCGGACCCTCGGCGTTCCGAATGATCTGGACGCCGGGATCGATCAAATCGCCGCCGGCGAGACGCGTTACATCGATCTGGTCCGCGTGACCAGCGATCAGGTGCGCTATTTCGCGAACGTGTCCTCGGGCGGATTCAGCGGTGTGGTGGACGAGAAACTAACACCCGAGATGAAACGGACCTGGGGACCACTCGCTTATTTGCGCGGCGCGGCGGCAGCATTTTCCGAACTGCGCGGCTACACGACGACGGTCGCGCTCGATGACGCTGAAAGCTTCGAGCTTGATCTCTACAATGTGGTTGTCGCGAATGGCCGCTACGTCGCGGGCGGGATCCCGGTCGCGCCAGAAGCCGGCATCGCCGATGCCCTGCTCGACATCGTGCTCATTCCCGAGCGCGGTCCGGCCGAGCTCGCGATCCTCGCCGCGCAAATTCTCGTCGGCAAACATCTGCGCTCCGATGCGATCATTTTTCGTCGCGCCAAAAAGATTGCGATTAATTCACGACCCGGGATGTGGTTCAACGTCGATGGCGAGTTAATTGGCAATGAACCGGCAACTTTCGAGTTGCTGCCGGGCGCATTGCAGTGCGTAGTCGGAACAGGGTGAACAGTAAGATTCTTACTCTTGATCAATTAGGGGCGGAATCGGGACGGCTGCGCGACGAAGGCAAGCGCGTCGTGGCGACCAATGGTTGCTTCGATATCTTGCACGTCGGCCATGTGCGTTATTTGGCGGCGGCGCGAAAACTCGGCGACGTTTTGGTTGTGGGATTGAACGGTGACGATTCCGTTCGTCAGCTTAAAGGCGAGGGCCGGCCGGTGAATCGTGAACGGGATCGCGCCGAAGTGTTGACCGCGCTCGAGTCGGTCGACTACGTGACAATTTTCCCGGAAAAACGAGCCACGAATTTCCTGCGCGCAGCACAACCTGCGGTCTATGCCAAGGGCGGCGATTACGCGGCCGATACACTCGATCCCGAAGAACGAGCGGTCCTGGACGAGTTCGGCACCAGAATCGAAATCATTCCCTTTGAAAAAGGCTACTCCACTTCCGCGTTGCTAACGAGAATTGGGTCGCAATAATGGTTAACATCGGGATTCTCGGATCAGGGAAAGGATCAAACTGCCGGGCTATATTGCAAAGCATTCGGGAGGGCACACTAGACGCGAAAGCCACTGTCGTGATTTCCGATGTACTGGAGGCGCCAATCCTGGAGATCGCGGGTGAGTTCGGTGTGCCCAACGCCTATCTGCCGCCCGGTCATTTTCGCACCCGGCTCGAACCCCTGGTCGAAGAGCAACTGGTCGAAATGTTGCGAAATGCGGGAGCCGAGGTTGTCGTTCTCGCCGGTTTCATGCGAGTGCTGAAGGAACCAATGCTGGCCGCGTTCCCGCGTCAGATCGTCAACATTCACCCATCGTTGCTACCGAAGTTTCCGGGTTTGGAGGCGTGGAAGCAGGCGCTTGCAGCTAACGAGAAATGGACAGGCGTCACGGTTCATTACGTCGATGCGCAGGTCGATCACGGCGATATCATTCTTCAGCGCGAGGTCCCGATCTTGCCGGGTGATACTCCGGAGTCTTTACACGCGCGCATCCAAGAAGTCGAACATGTTCTCTACCCTGAGGCACTCGAGAAGGTATTCCAAGAGATGCGCGATAGCTAGAGTCGCTGTTCCAAGCGCCAGACGCCAAATTCAAGGGTTTTTAGAAGCGCTGTAGGGTCGTCTCGAAGGAGCAACTACTGAATGAAGGCGCGCGGTGCGGCACAGCTTCGGCAACTAGAGGATGGAGACGCTCAGGAACACCCGTGTCGTTGAATCGAATTCTAGTCAGTCTTTTTCCTGTGCCTTGATTACGGCGTAGCCACGAGCAAGACGCCCCTTCCATCGCTCAGCGTGGCAAAGAAGAGCACTTGTCCGCGTTCATTGATAATCCCTCCCGTGCCCACAGGAGACGGAGCGAAGGGGGCCAACCCCAGATAAGCAATCGTGCCGAGGCCTGGAAGGATCGTGCCCGTTCGGGCGACCAGGCGTACGGAGCCTTTCGAGAAGACGTACAGCCCGTTGTCAGCAATGCCATCCATGTTGTCGTCGGTGCTCAGCGTGGCGGCGAAGCTCACGTCTCCCCTATTGTTCAGGTCGTACGTGGCGTCTTGAAAGCCCGCCCTCACGAATGTTCCGCCACCCGGCATGGGATCGCCTGGCCGCGCTACCGCAATGGTAGTGTCCTTCGAGAAAAGAAAGACGCCCAGAGCATCGCCGGTAGTGGGCGCTGGCGTTAGGTCGCCGATGAAGACGACATCGCCTCGGCTATTCACCACGCCCCCAAAAGCGAGACGGAAGACCCCGCCTCCCGGTGCCGGGTCGCCCTGATGAGCAATCGACTGAATTGTGCCAGTAGCAGCGTCCTTCAGATATACGCTCTCGCCACAGACGAGCGGAAACCCAATATCAATACACTCCTCGCCTGCCACATGCCCACCGAACGCGATATCACCGCTCTGGTTGATCGACCCATTGATGGCCATGTCGAACGTGCCACCTCCTGGCGCCGAATCACCCGGCCTCGCCACGCTGGAGATAGCATCGTGCCCATCGGCTAGGAAGACACCAATCCCTAGGCCCATAGACCCCGGCGGTGAGTTAGGATCAATATCAGCCCCGGTCACGATCCCTGAGAACACGATGTCCCCACGGTTGTTGAGGCTGGTGTTAAAGTACACGCCCGTGAAAGTTCCACCCCCAGGCGCTGGAGTGCCAGGTAACACTACGGCGCTCAGCGTCTGATGGCTGTGCGAGAAACGAAATAGGCCGGAGTTAAATCCCGAGGGGGTAAAATCAAAGGGCTCAAGGGCGAACGGGATGGCTACGTCACCACCCTCGTTGAGGCCGAGTCGCCCCAGCTCAGTGAATCCGAAAGTGCCACCGCCAGGAGCGGGTTGGCCAGAGCGCAAAATTTGCGAGAGCTGTTTCCGGAGCCCGACAAAGACGCCTTCGCCACCAGTGGTTACGTCCGCTGTGAACGCGACCTCGCCGCGATTGTTGATAGCGCTCGGCTCGAAGTCGAAAGTGAAGATGCCGCCTCCGGGCGCAGGATTACCGAGAAAGGCTATCGGCCTGTAATCGTACCCGGACGGCTTCCCCAAAGCGCTCTGCGATTTGATTTCCATTAGCCCTGCCCAGCCGACCGGCAAGAGAAAGAGTGTGAGTGCGATGATGGCTGTAATCTTTTTCGCGATTAGAAAAAAAGCAGGCGTTCGGCAATCGCGCGACGACCGGCCGATCGAATATCCTACGGATGGAGTATTAGTTTTGAACTGACTCGGTTTCATAAAGTTTTTGATCCTTTTGCTAACTAAGGATCTTCTCAGCCAGACAGGTTTTGCCTATCGGGGATAGGCGCTCATTTTCACGGTAAGGTGAATCCCTTAGCGAGTACCGGGAATGCTGAGGCGCGTGACAATGTATTACTTAATGATGATAGGAGTTGACTTCGGACTGACTCCTCAGAGACCTGAACTGAAGTGCGAAGTAGTTGGAGAGGCAGTTAAAAGTGCACGAGCGCCCTTCCTTAAGTGCTCTGCATTTGGGTAGCCGAGCTTCGTTTTGATATGTGTGCAATGTGACTCGACGGTTTTGCGGCTGATGCCGAGATCTTTCGCAATCCGGCCGACACCTTGTCCGTCCGCGATCAACGCAAATATCGCTAGCTCACGATCGCTCAACGAGTCCAGCCCTTGTGGCAACTCGCCACGCTGCGCAAATTTCTCCACCGCCAGCGAGGTGATTAGCGGACTCACATAGATTTTCCCTTGGGCAACGGTCTCAACTGCATGCAACAGTTCTTGCGCTGATCCATTTTTCATCCAGTACCCAGCCGCACCAGCGTGCAGTGCGCGCTCTGCATAGACTCGTTCAGATTGGCGTGATACAATGAGAATCCGCGTGCGCGGAAACTCCTTCGCGAGATCTTGGATCCATCGAATGGCGTCGCGATCTTCAAGGAATGGCTCAATTAAGAGAACGTCCGGCCGATACTGTCGCATCAGTTCTACCGCATCATAAAAACCATGGGCGCCCCCACAAACACGATATCGCTTCTCGCGTCCAACAATTGCAGCCAGTCCCTCCTCGCCGACAATGGTGTCACCGACAACCACAACGCGCCATTTCGCCCCGGCGCCACCTTTCGCCAGAGAGTTCACGATTTATGAGGCTAACAAGTCAGCACCGCAGGGTGCAAGCTTTAATAGCGTACCTTACGTAAATATGGCAAACCGAGCACCGGGATCACAGCAGGATAAGAGTTTGAGAGAGCAGACGTTCGCTAAGGGCTACGCGGGTCGTGTCTTCATTTTACACACACAAGCAAGGGAGGAATAGGGTCGCGTCTTTTAAATATAGTTAAAGCCGCTCCGCTTTGGGGTCGCGGCCGAGTAATTCTTGCATCGCCAGAAGAAGTGGTTTCCGCCGGTATAGGATGGCATAGATTTGATCAATTATTGGCGTTTCCACCTCGAGGCGGCGCGCGCATTCGAAGGCGCTTTTTGCCGTCGGTATTCCTTCCGCCACCATTTTCATATCAGCCTGGATCTGAGTCAAAGTCTCGGCGCGGCCCAGTCGTTCCCCAACCCGACGATTCCGACTATGTTTGCTGAAGCAGGTCGCAATCAAATCGCCGACGCCGCTTAATCCATAGAAGGTACGTTCGTTCCCGCCCATCCGAGTACCGAGACGCAACAACTCGGCAAGTGCTCTTGTAATGAGCGCAGCTTTTGAGTTGTCGCCCAACCCAAGCCCGTCACTTATGCCAGCCGCGATTGCGAAAACATTTTTTAGCGCACCGCCAAGTTCCATACTTACGACATCGTCGCTGGTGTAAATCCGAAAATGCTCGCTTCCGAGAAAACGCTGCAACTCGATTGCATAATTCTCGTTAGCTGAGCCGATCACTGTTGCTGTCGGCAGACCGCGCACAACCTCAACGGCCAAATTTGGGCCAGATAGGACTGCGATCGGATTAGAGGGGAATATCTCCGACAGGATTTCGCTCATTCGCAAGCCACTCCCATGTTCGATCCCTTTTGTACAACTAAGGAACATGATGTTCTCCTTTGCGCCCGCGTTACGAACGCGGGCGGCGATTTCGCGCAACGCCATCGATGGGGTAACGAAAACAATGACGTCCGCCCCACCACAGTCAGTAAGCTCGTGCGTCGCCCGAACGTTGTCCGATAGGCGAACGCCAGGCAGATAATCAACATTCTCCCGCGTCTCCTGCACGCGTGCGATGCGCTCGGGATTGTTACCCCAAAGTGAGATGGGGCGGCCATCTTTTGCCCAAAGCGCAGCCAGCGCCGTTCCCCAGCTCCCGGCGCCGATAATGGCAGTGCGTTTCATTTTCGTTCAAAGCGTGGTTCGCGACCCTGTAGCAGACGCACGATGTTGCTGCGATGTCTCAAGACTATCAAAGCCGCGATCAAACACGTAAATGTTAAGAGGATTGGGTCAGCTGCATATCCCAAAAATAAGGCGCCGAGCGCGAGCGCAATGGCAGCAACAATCGAAGCTAACGAGACGTAGCGAAAAATTAAAAAGGTCGCGATCCAGATTAGAACCGCTACGACTGTTGCCAGCGGCACCAGGCCAAGACAGGCGCCGGCGGCCGCGGCGACGCCTTTGCCACCACGGAACCGAAGCCAGACCGGATATGAATGTCCCACTACGACGAAGAACGCCGCCAGAATTCCAATGAAATATCCTGTGGAAGGATCGAACCGGGCGAGCCAGAGCGCAATCCTAACAGCGAGGAAGCCCTTCAAGACATCGGCTACGAACACCGGGTAGCCATATTTTTTTCCCAGGACCCGGAGCGTATTTGTCGCACCAATGTTGCCGCTGCCTTGCTTTCGCACATCGACTCCGGCGATTAGTCCGGCGATGAAGCCAAATGGGATGGAGCCTAAAAGATATGCGACAAGAGCCGCAGCGAAATAGATCACATCGGTTTACTACTAAGCCAAATATCAAGAATCGATAAATCGGCGGCTGTTATTCCCGGAATGCGCCGTGCCGCGTCGAGCGAAGTTGGGCGAACCTTTCCGAGCTTCTGCCGACTTTCGCTACGCAAGCCTGGGATAACATTGAAATCGAATCCGATCGGAATGGTTCGCTCGCGGCGCAATTGTTCATGGTTAACGCGTCTTACTTGTTGGGCGAGGTACCCTGCGTATTTCATTTCCACGAGCAGATGCCGCCAAATTGAATAGGGCGCGATGGCCAGGACTGCCGGTGGAATTGCGTTCAGAGTAAATCGCGGATCCTTCAAGGCCTGGCGTAGCGGACGTCCGTCAACTTGAAGAGCACCGATCGCAGTTTGCAAAGACGCGATCGCGTCTTGTTTTCGACGAAGACCATCCATTCGTTCCTCATTTACCAATCCGATAGCGGCACCCATCTCGGTCAGACGCAAATCCGCATTATCTTCGCGAAGCGCGAGACGATTATGCGCCCGACTAGTAAACATCCGGTACGGTTCGTCGGTTCCACGAGTCGTTAGATCCTCGATGAGGACACCGATGTAGCTGATTTCTTCGGGAAGGATAAATGGAGCGCGATCCTGGACGCGGAGTGCCGCATTAATTCCGGCAACCAACCCTTGTCCCGCAGCCTCTTCATAACCGGAGGTGCCGTTGATCTGTCCGGCGAAATACAAATTCTTAACGAGCTTAGTCTCGAGCGTCGGGTAGAGTTGAGTCGGCGGGAAATAATCGTACTCAACGGCGTAACCCGGTCGGATGATGCTGGCGCGTTCGAGTCCGGGGATGGAGCGGACCAAGTCTAGCTGAACGTCGAATGGCAGACTGGTAGAGATGCCGTTAACGTAGACTTCACTGGAATGACGTCCTTCGGGTTCGAGGAAGATGGGGTGGGAGGATTTGTGGGAAAAGCGGACAATCTTGTCTTCTATCGAGGGGCAATAGCGGGGTCCAGCACCCTTAATTCTACGTTGATATAGGGGTGATCTATGGAGATTTGCGCTAATTATATTGTGCGTTTTTGGGGTTGTATGGGTGAGCCAGCAGGGGAGTTGTTCCACGTGGAACATTCCGGCCTCATCAAGATTCAAGGTGAACGATTCGTCCTTCTCCCCGACTACCCTCTCC
>JBKPMO010000011.1:0-60206 GCA_046732175.1 Verrucomicrobiota bacterium | reverse complement strand
GTAGGCTGCTTTTCGGTTCGCCTTTTGAATCGAAAAACACGAGCGTTCCGCCTTTTTCGTTGCTGGTGAGCGCCACCGCCTGTTCGCCCTCTTTACCGAGAACGGCGATCAGGCCGCGATTCTCGTCGCATCCCATATATGCAGTCTGGTAGCCCGTTTTCCCCTTGATCGAAACAACCCCCTCGCCGTCCACTGTCGTGATTTCCGCCACCGGTCGGCCTTCCGCGTCCGCTACCACGAACGTGCCGCCCTGGTCTTTCCCGAGCATCAACACATTGGTTTGTCCGGCAGAATTTTGCGCGCTCACGATGCCGCCCAGCTCGTGCACTTTCAGCCCGGCCCGTGGTTTGCCGTCAGCCGAGGCGACAAAAATTTCGCCGGCGCCGTCCTTGGTTTCGCCGATCGAGACTACCACTTCCTGGTCCTTGTTCCAAATCTCAAAACGCGCGCTCCCGTTCTCGTCTATTTGAAACAATCCGCGCGCCCGGCCGTCGTTATCGTTCAGGTATATGCAGGCATATCCCTCTTCGGCCTTGAGCAGGATCGGCATCTTATCGGCGCTGTGACGTATCGATATCACTTCGGCATCGAGCAGTAAAAACGGCGGGCGCGGCTGCTGCGGCAGCTTTTCTTCCTGACCCAGCACGCGTAAAACATGGTCGAGGTCGCGTCGCAGCCGCGCCACCTCATTCCTCAATTGAGTAAGTTCGTCTGCCATAAGTGTAAACTGTGGCAATTCCCCCAGGGCGCCGGCCCCATTCTACTTCGGACAAACCCGGCGACAAGCTCACTGATTATCCTGGCTGCCTCGCTAGGATTCGAACCTAGACAAAGAGATCCAGAATCTCTGGTGCTACCGTTACACCACGAGGCAATCGAAGGGAAAAGTAACGTCAAAAGGGGATTTCTTTCAAGCCTGTGGCGGTTGGTATCCCGCCAATGGTCCGAGTGGGACCGCCGACTCAAGGGCTAGAAGCCCATGCAACAACCATTTTTACGTATCCCTCAGGTAGGGGCGATTGACCTCAATCGCCCGCGGGGCGGATTGTGTCCATGTCTCAAACGGGCGGTTCAGGGGGAACCGCCCCTACCTGCGGACGGCGAACAGTTATGTCCTAGCTCAAAATCAATTCGCTACCTTCGCGCGCGCCTTCCACGGCAATTGATTTGCCCAATTGCGCAATCTGCATTCGCGCCTTATCCACGATCTTGTCCACCATCTCGTCGTCGTGATTCGGGTCGTGATGAAACAAGACTAGCCGTTTCGCGTCTGCGTCCGCGGCGAGTGAGACCACGCTGCTGATCGAGCCGTGTCCCCAACCGACGTGCCGTTGATATTCCTCATCGGTGTACTGCGCATCGAGAATGAGCAGATCGGTTCCGCGCAAAAATTCGATGAGATCAGCGCGTTCTTCTCCCGGCGATTTGAATTTACGCGCAGTGTTTTCTACGCCGCGATTTCGTAATTGCACATCGAGCTGTTCAAACGGCTCGTTATCTGGCATGTAAACAACCGAGCCCGCCGGCGTGTTAATCCGATAACCCGCGCATACTCCCGGGTGATTCAAAAACTTCGAGTGCACCTGGAGTTTTCCAATTTCAAAATCGTTGTCTTTCAACTCTTCAATCCGAATTTTGCCGGGAAGCTCAGCCATCGTGACTGGAAAAAACGGTGTCTCCATCTGGCCGGCGAGAATCTCTCCCAGTCGCGTGCGGGTACCGTCATAACCGAAGACCCGGAGTTGGTTTTTTCCGCTATAAGCCGGGAGAAAAAAGGGGAGTCCTTGAATGTGGTCCCAGTGGGTGTGTGAAATCAGGATCGCGAGCCGGATTGGATCGGAACCGAACTCGCGTTGCAACGATTGGCCGAGAAGCCGAATTCCCGAGCCGGCATCAAGGACAATGATTTCGCCTTCAGCACGCACTTCCACACAACTGGTGTTGCCGCCGTACCGGACCGTGCCAGGCCCCGGTGTTGGAATAGAACCGCGCACACCCCAGAAAATTACTCTGGTCTTGGAGGCGCCGACATTCGTCGTCATTGCGATCAAATCAGTGTGACACGCAAATAATGAGCGACCAAGATTTTTTGCATAGTCGAAACTGAAGGGGCGTAACAAACAGCACGTCGAACGAGATTATGAAATGGCCGCGAGCGTGCGTTCTCCAGCTAACGCCTTAACCCTCTCTCCTGCTAAGAGGAGAGAGGGCAGGGCAAAGGGCGGCGGGAACCGAAAACACGCCGCTCCTAACCTAAAGGACTCCTCTAAAATTTCGCACCTTGCTCGACGGCTCTACGAACTCGGCCTGGCTCACTAACAGTTTTTCGTGAAGATGCTTTGACAATTCCTCGGCCAAAATGATGGCGAGCGACGTCGCGTCGTGGGTATAGACGGGAATCGGAAATCCGCCGGCGTTGCGATCATAGCCATAAATGGTGCCATCGGTTTCCCATACGCAATAGGCATGGCCGGCGGGGTGACCGGCATAACGAACGAGGAGAATTTTTGCCCAAAAGTTTTGCTCCAGTTTGTGCTGGGTTTTGACGGCTGCCAGGTAGTTGCATGCGGAAACGACACAGCCGTTAAGGACCAGGAGGTCATCCTCGCCGGGATTAAGCATTATGTTCTGGCGACAGGCGCCGATGCCATAACCCGCGAAGGCAATGAAAACATAAATTGCCACATGGCGGGCGATGCAAGTTTTCATGGAATGGGACGAAACTGCTGCTGCCTTTAAGAGCGGCGGTTATGATTCAATTTCTGGGAATTATAGCAAAGACGCTGCATGCGCGTGAAGCAAAATCTATCGAAGGCGTAAGCGATTCATTCTCAGGATCTCTCAGTGCCCGAACGTGGCATCCGTCGCCGTGTAAGGTACATGGCCAATCCCGCCACGGGGGTACGTGTCGTCAAACTTGGAAAGCCCGCGTGGCCTCCCCAACCACTCCGACGCGAGAGATGCTCAGACGGCTGCTGCACGGTCCCCGAATAAATTGGCACGCGGTAGCAAGACAGAGCAGATTAGGCCATGCACCGGGTTGCCACTGCAGACATCGATTGGAAGGCTATTCGCAAAGACTTTCCGATACTTTGCGAGAAGGCGCACGGGCAGCCTTTGATCTACTTCGACAACGCTGCAACCTCTCAGAAACCCAAGAGAGTGCTCGACGCACTTCGCCGTTACTACGAGCACGACAACGCCAACGTGCACCGGGGGCTGCATGAACTGAGCTCGCGTGCCACGGAGGCGTACGAAGGGTCACGTCGTCGGGTAGCGGACTACCTCGGTGCTGCCAGCCCTGACGAGATTGTCTTCACGCGTGGAACCACCGAAAGCATCAATCTGGTAGCGCAGGCATGGGGCGGGAAATTTCTTCGCGAGAGCGACGTAATCCTTCTAACGGAAATGGAACATCACAGCAACCTCGTGCCCTGGCAGCTCTTGGCTGAGCGGACCGGTGTCCGGCTGCGCTTCGTACCGGTCCATGATGACGGCACGCTCGCGCTCGAACAGCTCTCTTCATTGCTCACCCGCGAAGTAAAACTCTTCGCCTTCACTCACGTTTCGAACTCGCTCGGGACAATCAATCCGGTGGCTCACCTTTGTAAGAAAGCGCGGACCATCGGTGCTCTCACACTGGTCGATGCAGCACAAAGCGTGGGGCATCTGCCGATCAATGTCCGGGAGTTGGGGTGCGATTTTTTAGCGTTCTCGGGCCACAAAATGTGCGGCCCGACTGGGATAGGTGCGCTCTATGCCCGCGCCGAGGTTCTGGATGCGATTCCGCCCTGGCATGGCGGCGGCGAGATGATCGTCAATGTCACTTTGGAAAGAAGCGCGTTCAAGAAAGCGCCACAGCGGTTTGAGGCCGGCACGCCGAATATTGCAGGAGCGATCGGATTGGAGGCAGCCATTGACTACATCGAGCAGATCGGACGCCCCGCAATTTTCGAGCACGACACCGAGCTCGCTCATTACGCCATGGAACGACTCGAGGAGTTGCCCGGGATGCGGGTGCTTGGACCGCGCGAAGAGCGTGGCGCGCTGGTCGGTTTCGTGATGAAGGCCGCCCATCCGCACGATCTGACGACGTTCGCCGACCGCTACGGTCTGGCCTTGCGTGGAGGTCATCATTGCAACCAGCCCTTGATGCGCAGATTCGGCCTGCCTGGAACGACCCGGGCGAGCTTTTACTTTTACAACACGAAGGAAGAGATCGATCGAATGATTAAAATCCTTAACGACGCCGTGCGTTTCTTCTCGTGAACCCGGAGCTGGAGGAGCTTTACCAGGCGGTCATCCTCGATCATTCGCGACGACCACGGAATTTTGGAGAGGTGCGCGACGCCGCTGTGCTTGTTCATGGCGATAACCCGGTGTGCGGTGACGAGATTCATCTCGGAGTGAAGTTCGATGCCGACGGCGGCTTGCAAGATATCAAATTCACCGGACATGGCTGCGCCATCAGCCAGGCCTCGGCTTCTCTGATGACAATGAAGCTGAAAGGAAAAAGTCGTGCCCAGGCGACAGAGATGTTCCGAGCATTTCACCATCTGGTAACAGACGAAAGAGCGGACACGCCTAAAATATTAGGCGATCTTCAGGTAATGCAGGGTGTGCGAAAATTCCCGCAGCGGGTCAAATGCGCCATGCTTCCATGGCGCGCCGTGGAGCAGGCGTTGCAACAGAACAAAGGTGAATCAACCATTTCAACCGAAGCCGATTTTGCTTCACCGTAGCCAAAAAGCTCCTTTTGCAGCTAGTAAGTCAGAGATTCCGGCATGTCCTTGGGGTTTTTGAAGCAGCGCCGTCGCCGAAACCTAAGGGGAAAACCATTTCCGGCTTCCTGGCGTTCAATCATTAGACGCAATTTTCCAATGTTTCGGCGACTTTCACCGGCGGATCAGGTCGAACTGCTGGGTCATGTTCAGGTCTTTGTGGCGGAGAAGCATTTCGAGGGATGCGGTGGCCTTAAAGTGACTGACGAGATCCGGGTCACTATCGCGGCTCAGGCCTGCCTTCTCCTTTTGCACCGCGAGACGGACTACTATCCGCAACTAACTTCGATTCTCGTTTATCCATCCGGCTATACAGCACACGAGACGCGGCATCTGGGTGCTAACATCTGGCAGGACGCCGACGACTACCGGCTTGGCCATACCGGGCGTCGCCTTGGATCGCTCGTTCTCGCCTGGGACGATGTCAGACGCGGGGCGGCCGATGCTTCGGATGGCAGGAACCTTGTCTTACACGAATTTGCCCATCAGCTCGACTTCGAGGATTACGCGACCGACGGCGCGCCTGCTCTGGCAACGAAAGCTGAATACCAATCATGGTCGCGAGTGATGACGCGTGAATTTGAGATACTACGTGCCGCCGATGAAACTGGAATTCCGACCGTGTTAGATACCTACGGCGCGGAAAATCCGGCAGAGTTTTTCGCTGTAGTTACAGAGGCGTTCTTCGAGCGCCCGCGTGCGCTCCGCGCCAAGCATCCAGAATTGTATACTGAGTTCGCGCGGTTTTTTCACCAGCAGCCCGTTCAATATTCCGAAGAGCCGTAACTCCGGAGGATCTTGAATAGAAGAAAACAAAGTTTCCTTCCGAAGAAACGTCGTTCCTTTAGTTTGGTTTTAATGTTATTCGCCTGATCTGCGGCTAGAAATCAGAACTCCGCGCTTCCCGGTGTGCGAGCAAAAGGAATGACGTCACGAATATTTGAGACGCCGGTCACAAACATCAGCATGCGCTCGAAGCCAAGGCCAAAACCGGAGTGCGGCACCGTCCCGTAGCGACGCAGATCGAGGTACCATTTATAATCCTTCGGGTCCATCTTGTACCGTCGCATGTTCGCTTCCAGGACCTCCAGCCGTTCCTCGCGCTGGCTTCCCCCGACAATCTCGCCAATTCCCGGAACCAGCAGGTCCATCGCAGTCACAGTTTTGTTGTCGTCGTTCAAACGCATGTAGAACGGCTTGATCTCCTTGGGATAATTGAAAACCGTGACCGGACATTTGAAATGCTTCTCGGTCAACCAGCGCTCGTGCTCCGACTGCAAATTTAGACCGTACTCCACCGGAAACTCAAATTTCTCGGCGCTCTTCTTCAGTAACTCAATCGCCTCGGTGTAACTGATTCGCTGAAATGGCCGATCGACCACGAAATCGAGCCGTGAGAGCAATTCCTTGTCGACAAACTTTGCGAACAAGCCCAGTTCCTCCGGGCATCTCTCCCGGACGTCCCGGATGAGATACTTCACGATTTCTTCCGCCAGATCCATGTTGCCGTTCAGGTCGGTAAATGCCATCTCGGGTTCTATCATCCAAAACTCGTTAGCGTGGCGTGAAGTGTTGGAGTTTTCTGCGCGAAAGGTCGGGCCAAAGGTATAAACTTTGGACAAAGCGGACGCGAACGCTTCGGCCTCGAGTTGTCCACTCACGGTCAGATAGGTGGAGCGTCCAAAGAAATCCCTGTTGTAATCGATCGAGCCGTCCGGTTTTCGTGGCGGATTCGTGCAATCAATACCTGTCACACGAAACAATTCGCCCGCTCCTTCGCAGTCGCTCCCGGTAATGATCGGTGTGTGAATATAGTAAAAACCGCGCTCTTGAAAGAATTGATGAACGGCAAAGGCGAGCCGGCTGCGAACGCGAAAAACGCAACCAAAAAGATTCGAGCGCGGGCGCAGGTGGGCGATCTCGCGCAGGAATTCCGGAGTATGCCCTTTCTTTTGCAGCGGATAACTTTCATCGGACGCGCCAACGATGGTCACGTCAGCAGCGATCAGCTCCCACTGTTGTCCCTTGCCTTGTGATGCGACCAGCGCTCCAGTCACGATGATCGAAGCGCCGGTAATCAAGCGCTGGATCGCTGCAAAATTCGGCAGGTTATTGCGAGCGATGATTTGCAAATTGCGAAGCGAGGAACCGTCGTTGAGTTCGAGAAAGGAAAAGTCCTTTGCATCGCGACGCGTCCGCACCCAGCCCTGAACCTGTATTTTTTCAACGGGCGCGGTTTGATTCAACGCGTTCTTTATCGAAGTCGGTGCGAGCACGGCGGGAAGTTGGACGAGGCAGAGGAGACACTCAAGCGCGCAGGCGATCTTGAGTCAGGCTTAATCTCTCCATCAAGATTCTTGCAGGTGACACACCAGCCGTTCACAATCGGCGCAATGAAGTCACGCGTTGGGGCCGCTGCTTTCCTTGTCGTGTGCCTGAGTATCATCACCGGTTGCGGAGGCGCGTCCCATCAAATCGTCGGCGCCTGGCGGGTTGGCGATGATTCAACTGCTCCGGTTTGGGAGTTCTTCAATGACGGCTCGGTCCTGATGGGCACGAATCGCGGCCGCTACAGTTTTGGAGATAACAACCGGATCAAGATCGAGACCTCAATTGCCACTTCCGTTTATCAAATGGAACTGGTCGGCGACAAAATGACTTTAAGAGATCCTAACGGCTCAAAGCTCGTCCTGACAAAAGTGAAGTAATACGAAATGGGTAACTCCCAGCCCGAGCAAGTTCCGCTGGCCCGGCGACTCGGTGTATTCGACGCCACCATGATCGTGATGGGAGGCATCATCGGCGCGGGTATTTTTGTAAATCCAGCAGTCGTCGCCCGCAATGTCCACACACCGGCGCTCATTCTCGGAGCTTGGCTGATTGGCGGACTGATCGCGCTGATCGGCGCTTTCGTTTACGCCGAGCTTGCGGCGCTGCGACCTCGCGTTGGTGGTCAATACGCCTACCTACGGGACGCTTATCATCCGATTGTCGCGTTCTTGTATGGCTGGACCCTTCTGCTCGTTGTTCAGACCGGCGGAATGGCAGGTGCCGCCATCATCTTTGGTCGCTATTTCGGCGAACTATTTGGCCTTTCGATTCCCGAACAGCTCCTTGCGGCTGTCGCCCTCGGCCTTCTGACGGTGATTAATTGTTTGGGAGTGCGCGCTGGCAGCAACGTGCAAAGCGCCTTGATGCTAACCAAGCTGATAGCGATTGCGTTGTTGATTGGCGTAGGATGTTTCGGGCCAATCGCGACAAATGTCGCGGAAATGGATGTAACGGTCGACTCCGGCGGGTTTGCTGGCCTCGGCCGGGCGATGGCACCCGTTATCTTCGCCTATGGTGGTTGGCAGACGGCAAGTTTTGTCAGCGGTGAAATGCGAGATCCGCGGCGCGATTTGCCGCGCGGGTTATTGATCGGAGTGATTGGTGTCATTCTTTGCTATGTTCTTGTTAGCTACTCGTGTCTGCGTGTGCTGGGTGTGGCGGGTCTCGCGGCCACAAATATTCCCGCTTCGGAAGTGATGCGTCATGCTTTGGGTGAACGTGGCGCCCATGTGATCGCGGCCGGAATTGCGGTTTCAACTCTTGGATTCCTTAGCCAGAGCATTCTCACTGCGCCGCGCGTCTACTATGCCATGGCGCGCGACGGCGTTTTCTTCAAAGCCGTTGGTTATCTCGACCCGAAGACGCAAGTTCCAACGATGGCAATCATTCTTCAGGGTATCTGCGCGGCAGCGATCGCTTTCACGGGGAAGTATGATCAGATTCTTAATTACGTTGTCGCGATCGACGTGCTGTTTTTTGGGTTAACTGGCGCGTCCCTGCTGATTTTTCGGGCGCGCCTTCGGAACAAGACTACCGATGAGGGGTATCTTCGCGTTCCCTGGCATCCCGTTACAACTAGTCTGTTCGTTCTCGCGTGCTGGGCCATTTCAATCAGCACGATTTCTCAATTCCCGCTTAATGCCGGCATTGGTGTCGCTATTCTGGCCGCGGGCGCGCTCGTCTACCCGCTTTGGCGCGCGCATCCTTCGGCCAACAATGCGGCATAATCGATCAAGCGCATTTCAGTTTTAGTTGACTGGCAACTTTATCCCGTGGCAGGAAATGGCTTATGTTATGCCTGCACATGATCGAGAATTCGAGCTGGCTGCCTCAGATACTTGTCTCGGCTTTCCTCGCGATTCTCTTCCTTCAATCCGGAATCGATAAGGTTGTCGATCGTCGCGGGAACCTCGAGTTCCTCCAAGGGCATTTCGCTAAGAGCCCGCTCGCCGGAATGGTGCCGCTGCTAGTAACGTTAATCACGATTCTGGAAGTGTTAGCAGGCGCCCTTAGTGCGATTGGATGCGTTGTAATTCTTGCCACGCATAATTCAGTCATCGCCTTCTACGGCGCGGTCATTTCCGCCGTTTCTATTCTGACTCTCTTTTTTGGTCAGCGAATGGCAAAAGATTATGCGGGGGCGGCAGTTCTTGTTCCTTATTTTCTGCTTTGTCTCGTGGCGATTTACCTTCTGGCATAATCAAACCGCGTATAAATTCGAAAAGTGGTTACCAGGAAATAAGAGAGGAAGACAAATCTGGAAGCCAGGAATCCGACCATGTAACTTTCCCGGATTCCGCCGCGATCCAATCCATCGGTGTCATCCGCGTGATCCGCGGTTAGAGTTCCGCGAATGGCTCGATCACGAACCAGCGCTGGACTGTTAATGTATCGGAAGCGGGGCGACCAACTCGAAGTCTTGCTCGCTCACCCGGGCGGTCCTTTTTATCGAAGTAAAGATGATGGCGTCTGGACAATACCGAAAGGCGAAATTGATTCTGGAGAAGATTTGCTGCGTCGCGCGCGAGTCGAGTTCGAAGAGGAGGTGGGAATTCCGGCGGAGAGCGCCGATTGGATTAATCTCGGTTGGGTGAAGCAGAAAGGGGGCAAAACGGTTTACGGCTGGGCGTTTGAGGGAGATTTGCCGGATAGCTTCCAATGTCGTTCGAATATATTCGAAATGGAATGGCCACCGCGCTCTGGAAAGATGCAAAATTTTCCGGAAGTCGATCAAGCGTGTTTCTTTTCGCTGGACGATGCGCGCCGTAAATTGAAAGAGGCGCAAACGCCATTTCTTGACCGACTACGAGCTGCTCTGACTAAGGGAAGATAGACTTCTAACGCCAGTCCGGCTCGGTCCTGTCTCGGACGGCAAACATCCGTGGTGTTTTTGCAAAACAACTGGAGGCCTGTTGGCCGAGTCAGGCAGCATGGCTAACTTCCATCGATGAAACGGAGTTTTCTCTTTGCGCCTGGGGCCGGCGCGCCGTCGACCCATTCCTGGATGCAAAAATGGAAAGAGCGCTTGGAAACTCTCGGCGAGGTCACGTTGTTCGATTACGATTACATGCGAGAGGGCCGAAAGCGACCGGATCCGCCGCCACAACTCATCGCCGCGCATCGCCGAGCCCTCGTGCAATTACGCCAGAAAACATCCGGCCAAATATTTTTGATCGGGAAAAGCATGGGTGGGCGGATCGGTTGTCATGTATCGCTGGAAGAAAGGATCACGGGCCTGATTTGCCTCGGATATCCGCTTTGTGCGATGGGCGACCGAACAAAATTGCGTGATAAAATCCTGCGCGAACTGCAAACGCCAATTCTGTTTGTGCAGGGAACGCGTGATCCGCTTTGTCCGCTCGATCTGCTCAACGAGGTCCGCAAACAGATGACGGCGCCGAATTCGCTTCATTTAGTGGAAGGCGGAGACCATTCCCTGCGACTAACGAAACGTGAACTCCAAGCGGCAGGCGAAACGCAGGAGGATGTCGATCAGAGAATCCTCGCAGCGGTCGGCGAGTTCGTGAACGAGCGTGACAAGATGTAGTCCGCCGACCGCGCTGCTATGACGAGCGTTCGGCGGTTTCGTGCACGATGTGCAAGCCTACCAAGCGCCCGACGAGGACCACCAGGTAAAACTGCCCCATCACCGCTTCGAGCGTGGTTAATGTTCGCGCCAAGGCTGAATGCGGAACGATGTCGCCATACCCGACGGTCGTCAGCGTCATGAAGCTGAAATATCTCAGCTGCAAAAGGCGGGCGACGAAATCACGCAGCCCGACCTCCGTCGTCGCCACAAATGCGTGTGGCTCCAATTCTACCAAGATCGAGTAGACGAAGCTCCAGCCGTATCCCATCAGCATATAAACGCAAATGGCAGCGAAGATTGTATCGGCGTTAACGCGACCGCGTCTCAGGACGTACGAAAGAATGGTGACGCAAAAAAATCCTACCAGGACGAGAATAATAAAGTGCGAAATCAAGAAGGCCCACTTCTCGGGAAAGGTGAGCACTAACGCCGTCCCAACGACTGACAGACCGGAAAGGAGGATGGCAATGATGAACACGTGTTTTCGTTCGCTCAGCGCGTAAGACCCCGCGACCAGCACAGCCGTCGAAATTACATTCATAATTATCACGCCGTACCTGTGGGTGACGACGAACGGCGCCACCGTGAAAAGAAGGAGAATCGAAATGAGTAATGCCAGATGTCGCCAGCGAGGCTCAGAAGCTTCCATCCGACCAGCTACTCGCCGTTGCACTCCTGCTTCACGTGCTCAAAGGCAGGAACGTTCCCGGTTGGGGGGCGGGTTTATTGCCGTTGAGACTGAGGTAAGTGTATTCCTGGAGAAGACGCTCGTAATCGGAAAGTAATTTCATCGCGTCATTTGGTTTAAGTCGATCAGTTTTGATCGCCGAATCGACCTGTGACTTAAGCAGACGCATTAGCTCAACCTTGTCCCATTGCGTCATTGCGAGAACTTCGCCGATGGTGCTGCCCTCGATTACTTCTTCGATGTACCAGCCGGATTCCTCGTCTGGGTCGAGGAAGACATGCACTTCCGTAACCCGTCCAAACAAATTGTGAAGGTCACCCATGATGTCCTGATAAGCGCCGACCATGAAAACGCCGAGATAATAGATTTCGCCCGGGTTAATCCGATGAAGGGGCAGGGTATCTCGGACGTCCGCCAGATCGATGAACTTGGATACCTTTCCGTCAGAATCACAGGTAATATCGACGATAGTGCCATTACGCTCGGGCGGTTGAGTCAGCCGGTGGATTGGCATGATGGGAAAGAGCTGACCCAGTGCCCAATGATCGAGCAGCGACTGAAAGACGGAGAAGTTGCAGATATATTGGTCGCCAAGCGCGGTTTCCAGTTCTTTTACTTCATCCGGAATGAACCGCAGCCCGCGGTGCATGCTGACGATCTGGCTGGCCAGTTGCCAGTAAACGGCGTCGATCTTTGCTTTTGATTCGAGATCGACCCACCCGAGATCGAATGTTTGCTGGGCTTCCTCTTTGATTTGCTGGATATCGTGCAGGCTTTCGAGGCGATTTCCACGTTTGAGCCGTTGCTTCACCTCCAAAATATCGTGCACGAGCTTGTGATCCTTTTCTGTCGCGCTGATTTTCGTTTTCCCTGCCGTCTTCTCGATCGAGCTGAATGCCTCCATCACCAGAACGGAGTGATGAGCAACGATGGCGCGGCCACCTTCGCTAACGATTGCTGGATGCGCGACGCCTTCGGAATCGCAGATATCCATAATATTCCAAACCACGTCGTTGGCATATTCTTGGAGCGAATAGTTGGTTGAACTATCGAAAGTAGAACGTGACCCATCGTAATCTACTCCGAGCCCGCCACCGACATCGAGGTATTCCAATTCGTGGCCGAGTTTCGCGATCTTTGAATAATAGCGCGCCGCTTCGCGCACCGCACGCTTGATCGTTGAAATATCGGGAACCTGTGAGCCCACATGAAAATGGATCAGCTTAAGGGAATGCGGCAGTCCCTCGCCCTTCAAAATTTCGCTGGCAGTAATCAGGCTGACGGTATCGAGCCCGAACTTGGCATTTTCTCCGCCGCTGGTTGTCCATTTGCCTGCGCCTTTGCTGTTCAAACGCACTCGAATTCCAATCATCGGCTCGACCCCGACTTCCTTGGAGGTCCGAATGGTCTGCTCCAGTTCTTCCAGCTTTTCGACCACGATGATGACGAGCTTGCCCAGCTTCCGCCCCAGAAGCGCGATCCTGATGAAGGCCGGATCCTTGTAACCATTACAGATGATCAAACTCTCAGGGTCCTTGTGCATGGCCAGGGCCGCGACTAACTCCGGTTTGCTGCCGGCCTCCAGCCCAAAATGAAAAGCCTGGCCGGCGTCAACAATTTCTTCGATCACTTCACGGAGTTGATTGACTTTGATCGGGAAGACGCCGCGATATTTCCCGCCGTAATTGAATTCGGTGATAGCGTTGTCGAAAGCACGATTGACGGATTCAACTCGATGCCGGAGCAAATCCTGGAAGCGGATGACGAGCGGGAAGGGAAGTCCGCGCCGTCGCGCTTCGTTGACTACTTCGAGAATGGTGATCTCGCCGCCATTTTCCTTAAGCGGTTTCGCCACCACGTTGCCGTCTGCGTTGATGGAAAAGTAACCGGTTCCCCAACCTTCGACGTTGTAAGTGGCGTTTGCCGCCTCCAGGTCCCAATCGTTTTTCGTCATTTCGTCAGCGGCTGCAAATCCGACAATTATTGATCCGGCGGAACATGCAAGATGATTTGTAGCCCGTTTCGCCATGCGAAACGCCCACGCGTCCCACAGGGGCGCGGCTACAGGTCGCTCGCGACTGGAGCAGCTTGTTTTTCCTTCTTCTCGCGGTACCGTCGTTTCGGTGAATAAAACGGTCATTGAAGTGCATGTTCGCGCCGTGCTCCCGACGAGCGGCGGTTGCGCGGTTTTCATTGGAAATAGCGACAAGGTTTTTATCGTTTACGTCGATCAAACGGTCGGGAGCGCGATCACGATGTTCATGCGCGAGATGACAAAAGAACGGCCATTGACGCACGATTTGATGGCGCATTTGATGACGGCGGTGGGAGCGCATGTCGAACGGGTGATCATCAACGATCTCAAAAATGCGACATATTATGCGCGCATGATCATCGCGGCGGAGAATGAGTTGCAGCAAAAGAAGATTATCGAGCTCGATGCGCGCCCAAGCGATTGCATTGCAATGGCGACGCAACAAAAGGCGCCGATCTACGTGAGCCAGGAAGTTTGGGATGAAGTCGAGGACATGAGCGATGTCCTGCGCAAAATGGAAGAGGAAGGCCTCAAACCGGAGATCGATCCAGAAGGGGAAGCGGAAGAGGAGTGATTCGTTAAATTGTTACATCGTTAAAAGGGCAACCCGCTCTTCCTTTTTAACGTTGTAACGCTTTTAATGTTTTAACGTCACTGGGCTTCTAGCCCAGCAGCTCCCCATAACGCTCGCGGGCGAGTTGCAATGAGCGCTCCAGAATCGCCGCCGGAGTATCGAGCGAAAGCACTTCCTCCAATAATTTCTCGCATTCCTCGCGCGACAGACTGCGAATCGCCGATTTCACCCGCGGCACCAACACCGGGCTAACGCTGAGTTCGTCGACCCCGAGTCCGAGCAAGAGCGGGGTCAGCTCGATTTCGCCCGCCATTTCCCCGCAGACGCCAAACCAGATGTTATGTTTGTGGGCCGCTTCGGCCACCATTTTGATCAAGCACAGGACCGCCGGGTGCGACGGTTCGTAAAGATGCGCAATGCGCTCATTCACGCGATCGACAGCAATAGCGTATTGAATCAAATCGTTCGTGCCGATGCTGAAAAAATCGACATCGCCGGCGAGCGATTCCGCGCAAATCGCTGCGCTCGGAATTTCGATCATCGCGCCGATCTGCATTTCGGTATTGAATGGGATCCCAGCCGAAGCCAGTTCGCTTTTGCATTCATCCACCATCTCGATAGCGCGGCGCAGCTCGGCTTTTCCCGAAATCATCGGAAACATCAGTTTGACGTTGCCGAGCTCGCTGGCCCGCAGAATCGCGCGCAACTGCGGTTTGAAAACCTCAGGATGTTCGAGGCAAAACCGAATGGCGCGCCACCCCAAAAAAGGATTAAGCTCGTCGCTCACGTCGATCCCGCCCGCGATTTTGTCGCCACCGAGATCGAACGTTCGAATAATCAATGGGTGCGGCTGGACCGATTCGGCGACGCGCCGATAAGTCTGGTGTTGCTCCTCCTCGCCGGGCAATGAGTCGCGATCGAGATAAAGGAATTCGGTGCGATACAGGCCGATTCCCTCGGCGCCATGGGCCGATACGCTGGTGACATCATCCGGCAGTTCAATGTTAGCCGACAAAACAATGTGTTCGCCATCGCGGGTCGTGGCCGATCGCTCGCGCAACTCCGCCAGTTCTTTCGAAACTTCCGATTGCCGGACTTCGACCTTGCCATAGTAACTGAGCGTTTCCGGCGATGGATTGACGATGAGTAAACCGGTGTAGCCGTCCAGCAACGCCATCGCGCCGCTCTCAACCTGTTCCGTGACATCATGCAGACCAACCGCAGCCGGGATGGTAAGTGAGCGGGCCATTATTGCAGTGTGCGACGTGCGGCTGCCGAGATCGGTAGCGATGCCGAGCACTCGATTGCGATCCAAGGAAGCGGTATCGGAAGGGGTGAGATTATGCGCGACGAGAATATGCGCTTCGCCCGGTAGCGGCATCATCTTCGGCGCTTTGCCCTGCAAATTTCGAACGACACGGCGCATCACGTCCTGAATGTCGAGCGCGCGTTCGCGCAAATAAGGATCGTCGATCTGACCGAGAGTGACGGCGTACTTCGTGGCTACCTCATGAAAGACGGCTTCGACATTAACGTGCTCGGCCTCCAGCTTGCGCAAGACTTCGTCGATCAGGGTGCGATCTTCCACCACCAGCAGATGAGCATCGAAAATCCCGGCATCCTTTGTCCCGATCGCTTCCGCGATCTTCTGCTGCATTTCCAGAATCTGAATGCGCGTCTGGACAAGGGCCGATTCGAAGCGGGCAATCTCAGCCGAAACCTGCGACGGATCGATCGGGCAGCGATCGATTTCCTCGAGCTCATCGCGCATGACCTGAATCGTGCCGCGGGCAATGCCGGGCGACACACCCATGCCATGGAAACGGGTTTCGACCGCCTCACTATTCATTGGCAGGAGGTTAGCCGGTTTGTGAATTTTGGCGAGATTATGTAGCACAGGCATTTTGCCTGTGGGGCCAACGGCCGTCTCGCCCGTTGAATGTTTCGGAGATTTGGCATCCTGCCCGTTGATCGCTAGTCCCCCGGATCGTCGGCAGGCTGACGTCCCTAATCGGGAGAAATTTAGCGCCAACGGCGCTGCCTCAACGCTAACCTGGGGCAACGCCTCAGGATTTGGTACCAAATCGTGGACCAGCGCTGAAAGCGCGATTCAAAATCTCTTTTCGTTATTGATCAATGTGAAATAAATCGAGCCTTCAGCGCTGATATTTTGCATTGGGACAATTTTCTTGGGGCGTTGCTCCAGGCTACGACGACTTGCGCATTTGGCGCTAAAAACTGCAACGAGCGTTCCCCAATCAGTCTTCATTAAACTTCCCCTTAATCAGCGCCTCGACTTCCTCAAGCGCGCGCTCGGCATCGGGGCCTTCGCAACGAATTTGCAATTTCGATCCTTGTCCTGCCGCCAGCATCATCAGACCCATGATGCTCTTGCCATTTACCTCTTCGTTCTCCTTTTTCACCCATACCTCGGCGCGAAAACGACTCGCCACCTTGACGAAAAGCGCGGCCGGCCGCGCATGCAAACCGAGCCGGTTCACAATCGTGATTTCCTTTTCGGCCTTTTGCACGGAGGCTCCGGCTCCAGTCTTTCGGTTAAGCAATCCCATCGGGACTTTTCGTCTCCATTAAATTGAGCAACTTTGTATTGAATTCCAACGCTGCATTGCTGCCAAGGCTCTTGAGTTTCTGGTCCATCGCTGCCACTTCAATCAATCGCGCCAGATCCCGGCCCGGCCGCACCGGAATGGTGACGTGCGGCACTTTGATATCCAGAATCTCGTAAAACTCGCGATCCAGCCCGATGCGGTCGACTTCCTCGGTCTCGCTCCAATCCTTCAAGGTCACCACCAAATCCAGCCGCTTCTCTATCCGGATCGCGCCAATGCCGAAAACGGAAGCGACATTGATGATCCCGATCCCGCGGACTTCCATGTGATAACGGGTGAGCTCCGGCGCTGTCGCCATCAACTCGCGGCCTTCCAACGAAGTGATCCGGGTCACGTCATCAGCGACCAGGCTGTATCCACGCTCGATTAATTGCAGGACGGTCTCACTTTTGCCGATGCCGCTTACTCCGCGAATGAGAACGCCGATGCCGAGAATATCCACCATGCTGCCGAATTCGGTCACGGTCGGAGAGAAATCGACTTCCAGCGCAATGGTGGCCGCGTTGATGAATTTCATCGTGATCATTGGGGTGCGAAAAACCGCGATCTCCTCAGCCTGTGCCACCACCATCAGCGCGTCGTCGAGATGCGCGCCGCGGGAAATCACTACACATGGGATTTTTTGTTCGCATAAAGCGCGAAAACGTCTCACTCGCAATTTGGACGAAAGACTCTTGAGGTAGGTGTTCTCCGCCGCGCCCAGAACCTGAACCCGTTTCTCGGCGAAATAACTGAAGAACCCGCTCAGGGCGAGACCAGGACGGTTAATCGTGGGCTCGCGAATTTTGCGATGAAACCCGACGCGAGGGCCTTCCAATCGCAGCCCTAATTTTTCGCCGTGGGTGTTGAAAAAAGTTTCCACGGTGACGACCGGCACCATTTTGCGCTGATCGCTCTCGGAAGTGATCGTTTGCGTGGTCGGGCCGTCGGTCATAACAGAACCAACGTTTAGCTTGTTGGGAGACGAATAACAAGGATTGCAGGTGTAGCGGCAGTCCATTTATCGCGCCCCAAAGCAGGCAGGATTAAGGGTTCAGGGTTCCCGCTTTCGCCGAGGCTTCGGCGTGGCAGGCAGGTCTAAAGGTGATTCTCAGTTGGTTCGGCGTTCGGTGTTCGGCGTTCGATGTTTTCTTTGATCAGTGGTCAGTTGCTTAGGCGTTGGGGGCATCGGACATTGGGCGTTGAGCGGCGGGCGTTGTTAAAAAACGCCGCTCGCTTTCATCCTCGAATCGAGTTCCTTAGCTTGATGATGCATCGACGCCCCCGCGCCGCCACCGTCAAATTCACAGTTCTCGTTTGGCCCGTCTTTTACTCGTTGGTCACGGCTGGGTTAGCCGCCCCGGCCGAGACCAGCCCGCCTCCGGTGACACCGACGCCGGAAGCAAGACCGTCTCCTGCCAACGCCTCATCATCCACTGCGGCCACCCCATCCAAGGCGGTCGAAAACTCAGTCGTAAAAGTCTTCGCCACCCTGCGTCAACCTGATCCCACCAAACCGTGGACAAAAAGAGAGCCGAACGAAATAACCGCCAGTGGGGTCGTGATCAGCGGCAAGCGCATTTTGACCAATGCACATGTCGTGCAATACGCCAGCGAAGTGCAAGTCCAGGCCAACCAGGCCGGCGACAAACTTCCAGCCATTGTCAAAGCAGTCGGACCGGGGATCGATCTAGCTGTCCTCGAACTGGAAGACCAGAAATTTTTCGATTCGCACGCGGCGTTGCCGTTTCGAAAGTCGCTCCCGGACTCCAAAGATCCGGTCATGGTTTACGGTTATCCCACTGGCGGGGCGAGTCTTTCCATTACCAAAGGTATTATCTCGCGGATTGAATTTACTGGCTACAGTCTTTCGGCGCTCGGGTTGCGCATCCAAATCGATGCCGCGATTAATCCGGGAAACAGCGGCGGCCCGGCAGTAGTTAACGACGAGATCGTCGGTCTTGCATTTAGTCACCTGCAAACGGCGCAGAACATTGGCTACATCATCCCGGTAGAGGAGATCGAGCTGTTCCTGCAAGACGTGGCCGACGGCAATTACGATGGCAAGCCGGCCATGTACGACGATCTGCAAACGCTGGAGAACCCGGCGCTGCGTTCTTACCTGCACTTACCGGAATCGTTGCAAGGTATGGTCGTTCACCGCCCGTTCGATTCGTCGCCCAACTATCCGCTGAAGGAATGGGATGTCATTACCAAGATCGGCGACGTGCCGGTCGATGATGAGGGAATGATCAAGCTTGGAGATACTCTGCGCGTTCGGTTTGCTTACATGGTTCAGAAACTGGCGCAGAAGGACACAGTTCCGCTTACCATTTACCGGGGTGGCAAAGAATCGAAAATAAATCTGCCGGTATTGCGACAGCGCCCTCTGGTTATTCCGGAGTTAAAAGGAGCGTATCCCTCTTACTTCGTCTATGGGGCGATTGTCTTCTCCGAAGCGACGACGGACCTGGTCGCTCTTGCCCAGCGCAATCGCGAAATGACGGCGCTGATTGCGATGCTGACTTATATCGGCAGCCCGCTCATTGGGAGGATCGGGGATAAACCGGCATTTCTCGGGGAACGCCTCGTCGTCGTGCCTTGTCCGTTTTTCCCACACCGGCTCTCCAAAGGATACGGCAACCCGTCGTGGCAGGTCCTAAAAACGGTGAATCGTCAACCAGTCAAGAACCTGGCTAACCTGGTCGAGATGCTGCGTGATTTGAAAGATGAATTTGTCACCTTCGAGTTCGACACCCGAAGCAGCGGCGAATCTATCGTCTTTCCCAGGGCCGAAATGGTCAGCGCCACCGAAAATATTTTGAATGATAATGGCGTCCGCTCGCAGGGATCCGCTGATGTGATGACAATATGGAATGTGAAGGGAACGAAGTAGTGACTACGGACTACATGACCAAGAGACTACTGACCTGTGAGTTCTGTCAACGCCCAACACCCAACCGCCGCTTTTACTATTGGGCGTTGGAGGTTGAGCGTTGGGCGTTCGGCGTTGAAGGCGTGAAGCGAAGCTTTTTACGCCGTTCATTACTTTCTTTCTTTGCTCTTCGCGCTTCGCTCTTTGCCATCGCTTTTTTTGTAATCGCGAGTACCGCCCCCGCACAAGTCGATAAAACCCCCGCCCAGGTCCATGAAACCCCTGCCCAAGTCGACGAAGCTCCTTACTTCGGCGATTGGGAAAATGATCGGGGCGATACCATTCAGATCACGAACGACAGCATCAAGATAAACAACGAAAAACCGGTCCGCTACGACGACATCACCGAAGACAGCGATGAGAGCTTTTTTGTCCTGCAGATAAAGGACTCAAGTGAGTCGAGCTACTTCGGCGGCAACTTCTTTCGCATTACTTTCGGTAAAGATCCCGACCATTTCACCATGTCGATCTACA
Source organism: Verrucomicrobiota bacterium (assembly GCA_046732175.1). GTDB lineage: Bacteria > Verrucomicrobiota > Verrucomicrobiia > Chthoniobacterales > UBA10450 > AV69. The sequence continues at coordinate 40,190 of JBKPMO010000011.1, read as the reverse complement.
AAACACTGCCCAATACGCTAAAAAAGGAAAACGAAGTCAAACGCATCGAATGGTCTGCTCCAGCCGTAGAAAAGGAGGAGACCGACCAAAAGGATCAGCCGAAAGAAGAACAGCCCAAGGATGATCAAGGGCATGAGGCCACTCCATCGCCCAGCGCCACGCCATCCCCAAGCGCCACGTCATCTCCCAGCGCACCTTAATTCTCAGCTTTTCGGTAATGCGAACCGAGTTAGGCGAAAAAATGTTCGCCTTTAATTATGAACTCTCGTCTAATTAGAAGTTAGGCCGACAAATCGAAAGGAGTCTCCATGCTCAGTAAATCAACTGTCCTACCAATCGTTGTCTTATTGGTGTTGCCCGTGTTATCTGCAGCTCCAGTGGAACCTGAACTTCGCGAAGTGATGCGGGCGCGTCTTGAAGCTGTTTGGAAGAAGGACGCAGCGACATGGGACCGGCTGACGGCTGACGAATTCACCATAGTCCTGCCAGATGGAAAGCTGCAGAACAAGACCGGGCGGCTTGCTGCTTTGAGAGCTGAGAAACCACAGGCGGCTCATGCGCTACGGCACGGACAGATACAGGCTTACAAAGAAACCATTCTCCACCGTTTCATCGACATTGACGAATGGGTGCTTGAGGTATGGGCGCGACAAAATGGAGTGTGGCGTGTCGTAGCGGCTCAGGTCAATGTCGCAAAACCGTGACCGCGGCCTAACCAGCCACTACAGCCGACGGCGAGCCGGCGCAGTTCTTTCCGTTTTCATGATTAAAATACTTCCACAGGTAGCAAAGCGCGGTCTCGCTAAGCGCGGCTGAGCCTCAACTCGTTGGACGTGCCCAGTAGTAGCGACAACAAACCAATGATGGCATGATCACCTCAATTCATACTTTGATTTATTCCGACGATGCTAACGCAACGCGGGCCTTTCTGCGGGACGTGCTCGGGTGGAAATACGTTGCCGAGGATTTTGATAACGATTGGCTTATTTTCCGATCGGGGCCGAGCGAGATGGGCGTGCACCCGACCCATAGCGAATGGGAAGGCCGAACCTACGATCACCCGGGCCACCACTCCATCGCATTGATGTGTGACAATATCGACACCACCGTCAGCGAGTTGCGGGCGAAAGGAGCGCAGTTCCGCGGTCCGGTTGAGCAACGCGAGTACGGCCGTGTCATCATGATGATCGTGCCCGGCGCGGATGACCTCCAGCTTTATCAACCGATTCACAAGCTCGCCTACAATCTTTAGGAAATGGACAATCAGAGGGAACAAACATGAAATCACAAATTTTCGGACTGCAAGTGGCGGGCACAGTCTTCGCACTGGTTTGCCTTGGCCATCTCCTACGGATAGTCACACGAGCTGACGTGCTCATCGCCGGTCGCCAGATACCGGTCTGGGTAAACGTGGTGGGCGTCCTGATTGCAGGTGGCCTCGGTTTATGGATGTGGAGACTTTCAAAAACTTGATAGGAGTAGATAATGTGAACTCCTTTTTTGCTTTGATAACGCTGGTTCTTCTGGCTTCGCGAGTTGCGATGGCTGGTGCGGAAGGGGAAAAAGCAACCTTGGCAAAGCTTGAGCACGAGTGGAATGAGGCGCTCAAGTCCAGAAACGCGTCATGGTTCGAGGAACATCTGGCCGACGATTTCACCGACATCAGCAGCGGTAATGGGGCGCAACACACAAAGGCCGAGAACATTTCCGCGTTAAAGACAGATACAACCAAGTACGAGACGCTGGAATTGTCAAACCTGCAGGTCCGCATCGAAGGGAACGCCGGCGTGGTCACGGGCGTTAACCACATCTCAGGCCACGATGACCAGGGACAGAGCTTTGAGGTCCGGCTCGCTTTCACCGATACCTATATTAAGCGCGGTGGCTACTGGTTAGTCTGGGCGAGTCAGCACACGCGGATGAAATGAGCTGGTGCAACGTCCGGGCTGGTTCTCCGGGGCTTTGTGATTCCGGCGGATTGGGTGACAGCGAGCCCGAACGGCTGACCGTTCGGGTTGCTGAATTTACGCTTAGTTGGTTAGGCTTTGCTCGGGCGGGCTGACATGACCAGATTGGAAGTCTGCGCGCCGCATCCATCTGCGCTCTTTTCGCGCGAGACAACCGATCTGCTCTCGAGCATGGCGGCAGTGCCAGTGGTCGCGGTCGGGCCGCCGCAGGGCGCGACTTCGCTGGAGGAGATCGTTGCCGCGATGGAAGAGAAGCGTCGCTCCCTTGGCCTTGAGCGTTGGGTGATCTGGGGGATGTCCGGTGGCAGTTTTCTGGGGCAGCTTTATGCGCACATGTATCCAGCTACTGTCGCGGGTCTCATCCTGGCGAGCTCGGGACCATATTTTCGAACCACGGTAGAAGATCCCGATTGTATTTTGTCTCCTCGCAATTCCGCTTGGTCGGCCAAGCTGTCGGCGGCAGGGCTTCTCGATGGTGAGTACGAGAGGGGTGCGACAGCTTGGGAGGTTGTCGCCGACGTGGGATGGGTGTTCCGTCGCGCATCGGGAGCAGCTCTGTTGGTCTCGCCGGAAGAGCCATCAGCAGAACTGCGAGCAATCATGCCGGCTCTGTGGACCTACGACGCGCGTCCATGGCTTGGCGCGGTCGCGGCGCCAACTTTGGTCATGTGCGGGACGTCCGACCCGGTAGTACCTCTTCGGCACGCCGACACGCTGGCGGCACTTATGCCGAATGCGCGCTTCGTTACCATTGACGGCGCTGGACATATTCCGTTGACGGATCATCGCGTCGAAGTCGAGGGTGAGGTCCGCGCCTTCTTGCAGTCGCTGTGATAACAGGTTCGCAAGACAACATGACTACTGACCATCCGCCTTTGACTCTTAGCTACGGCGTGGCAGGCAGACTACGGACCAGCCGCGCTCGTCAGACTGCTCTACGCCTTTGAACAATGACAACGCTGCGACCTGTTCGGGAAGACATCACGGCTTTAGAGGTCGACGCTATTGTTAACGCGGCCAATACTTCTCTGCTCGGTGGCGGCGGCGTGGACGGTGCGATCCATCGCGCGGCCGGGCCGGAGTTACTGAATGAGTGCCGTTCGTTAGGCGGCTGCAAAACAGGCGATGCCAAGATGACAAAGGGCTATAAGCTTCCAGCGAAATATGTCATCCACACGGTCGGACCAGTGTGGCGAGACGGCAGTCATAGAGAAGCCGAGCTACTGGCATCCTGTTATCGATGTTGTCTCGAAATGGCTATCGAACATGACCTTACTTCGATTGCATTTCCCGCGATCAGCACTGGCGTCTACCGATATCCTCCTGAGGATGCGGCCCAGATTGCCGTTGCCAAGGCGAGAGATTTCATCGAGCGACCATCTTCTTTGCGCGAAATCATCTTCTGCTGCTTTTCTGATCGTGATTACGCGATTTATGCGAATCTGCTTCAGGGGCCGCGGAGTAATGGAGTGATGAAGTGATGGGCGGCGACGTGGACTTAGTTCGATGCTGTAGCGTCCGCTGTCTTCAGCGGATGGCGAAGTAGTTATGCGCTGGCGACAGCGCACGCTACCGCGCGTGGGACTAGGAAACATGTCCCTCCGCAGAGCGCTGGAATTGAAATCACGTCGCGAGTGTTTAAATGGTCCCTAGCGCTGAGGCACAGCGCGTTTATGAATAGCGAAACCGAGAAACAGAAATCCTCGCCGCGAATCGCTCATATTGCGTGGGGACGAATGGAGGTGGAAAGGTTGGGTGCGGGACGCGACTTCAAGCTTTACCCTGGTGGTGGGGCGCGCGTGGGACTGGAGAGAGACCGGAACGCATCATGTTCCAGGGATTCAGCCGGCAGATATCCAGGAGTTGCTGGATCACGGAAGCAGAGTGGTCATCCTTTCGCGCGGGATGCAGTTGGCGCTTCAGACTTGCCCCGAAACCCTCCAGCTCCTGCGCGAATTAGGCATTACCTATCATGTCGAGGAAACCACCGCAGCAGTAGAGCATTATAACCAATTGGCCCAAACCCAGCCGGTTGGTGGTTTGTTTCATTCAACTTGTTAAGCGGCTACAAGGCCACCGGACAACGAGACAATCAAACGCCGAACGCCGAACATCGAATGTCGAAGCAAAACACAGAGCCCTTTTCGACAAGCTTAACGCCTCGGCGGAAAGCAGGGAGCAAGGAGGGGTAAGCCGCCTTCCCGCGAGGCAACGGCGCGCTAGGGAGGTGATTAGTGAGAAGTGAGAAGTGATTAGGAGGGTCTCAACCGCGACCGTTAAAAGAATTTGCCAAGGAACGCGGTCGCTTCATTTGAGATGCCAATAATCTTGTTCGTTGCCTGACGATAGAATTTGAAATTGAGCTCCGTTTCCGGTCTGCCGTCATTCCAGTTCCTAAAAGGTTTCAGCTCAGTCCGTCCCAGGCGCCGTTTCGCCAGCGCGGTCCGTCTGATGTTGATGCTCACGCGCGGTGTTTGCCGGAGGATGCCGCGTTTCTTTGGGACCGCTTCGGCGGAGGTGACAACGCCGCGTGAGAGGAGACCTCGTCCGCCCTCATTCTCGCTCGCAAAGATGAAGATCGTGTCCCCTTTGGCGATGTGCCTACCGCCATACATCGTCTTCTGCACCTTAAACGAGAATGTCTTTGCTTGCGGATTGCTAACTTCACCTTTGATCGCGAACATCACACTCCTTATCTGTGACCATTAGTCTGATCGTCTTCTATTGGTACTACCTCCAACGAGACATAAGGTCACTACTATGGAAGCCGGTGCGCGTTGGCTCGAGCGATTCGTCGCGTCGCGTGCTCAATCCAAGACTGCTGTCGCTCCAATCTCTATCAGAAATTCTGGAACGGCCAATGCTGACACGCCGATCCAGGTACTGGCCGGCGGATTTGCCGAAGAAAAAAGTGCCGCCCGTCACTTCAATCGCTGCTTGAACGTTACGCAATGCTTGTCTTGCCTGCTCAAGAAGACTATCTCCTCCGACAATTTTCTTTCTTATGTCCCAAGCTGTTTGTCCCGAGATGAATACGATCCTTTGGCCGCTGGCGCCGACGAGTTGGAAAAACCCATGCTGCGCGCTCGGGAAAAGAGTATTCGGATTGACGTATTCCTTGGGCATAAGTTAATGGTCGCCCGAGTCGCTAGGCTGGTCTAACGCGCTCAAGCTCAGCCATGCGCAGCGAGACCAAGCTTTGCTGTCTGTAGGAATCTTGTAATCATGGCGGTTTGGCACGCGGAAGCGCGTCCCTCCTGTGCTACGACCACGTGATCAGACGGAGCTCGTGATCTTGTTGCAAATGAGGGTGGGTGGGAAGAACGCGAATGCTGAACCCGTAAGCGCCGGATTCGCTCGCCGGTACTGAGCCGCGATACAGGTAGCTGCCGTCCCCGTTCTGACCGGCCTGATTCAATGTCGTTATCGCTGGGTTTTTGATTCCGCCGTTGTCGGCTTCGCCATGATAAGCTTCAACCTTCACATGTTGCGGATCGACCGCGCCGAGATGAACGCGGGCGCTGACTTCTAACGATTCGCCGACTGGAATGTTTTGACGGTCTTTGTTGCCGACCTCGACCTGATCAATTTTCACCTGCGGCCAATCTTTTCGGATACGCGATTTCCAACGGCTCAGGTCGCTCGCCGCCGCGCAATCGTTTTGCGAAAACTCCCGATAAGCTTGCGCCGCCGGAACATACAGCCGCTCAGTGTATTCCTTGACCATGCGATGGCTATTGAACTCCGGCGTAACGCTGCGGATGGATTCGCGCATCAACTGAAGCCAGGCGAGCGGAAGTTTGCCGTCGGGCTTGGCGTAATAGAGCGGGATGATCTGGTTCTCGAGCAATTGATAGAGACTGGCGGCATCGACTTCGTTTTGGAATTCGACGGTCCCGCCTTTGATCTCGGCGCCGATAGCCCAGCCATTGTTTCCGTTGAAGCTCTCGCCCCACCAGCCATCGAGCACACTGAGGTTGAGTCCGCCGTTCGGTGGCGCTTTCATTCCGCTGGTCCCGCTCGCTTCCAACGGACGCAGCGGATTGTTCAGCCACAGATCGACGCCCTGCGTTAAGCGGCGCGCGATGTAGGTGTCATAATCCTCGACGAAGACGATGCGATTATGGAAACCTGATTCGCGCGAGAACTTGTAAACTTCTTCGATGAGTGCCTTGCCGCCTTCGTCGCGCGGATGCGCTTTGCCGGCGAAAATGAATTGCACCGGTCGAGTGGAATCGTTGAGCAATTTGTGGAGACGATCCTTGTCGGTGAAGAGGAGCGCGCCGCGTTTGTAGGTGGCGAAACGTCGGGCGAAACCGATGGTGAGAATCTCCGGATCGAGAATGCGGTTAGCGGCGCGAAGAGACTCAGGCGATTCGCCGATGCGCTCACGTTGCGCTTTGACCCGATCACGCACGAACTGCACCAGGCGCAACTTTAACTTCTGGTGCGCATCCCAGAGAACGGCATCTGGAATATCGATGACTCGGCGCCAAAAATCTTCGTTGGTCAGATTTTCTTCCCAATCACCGAGATACTTGTTGTAGAGCTCAAGAAATTCCGGAGCCAGCCAGGTTTTGGTATGAATCCCGTTAGTTACGCTGGTGATCGGGACCTCGTGTTCAGGCACCCCTGTCCAGACGTCTTTCCACAGGCCGCGACTGACTTCGCCGTGGAGTTTGCTGACGCCGTTGGAATGGCGGCTCAATCGTAGCGCCAGAATCGTCATGCTAAATGGATCGGTGGCGTTGAGACGGGTTTGCCCGAAGGAGAAAAATTCGTCGAAAGGTAACCCGACTTCGGTGGCGAAACTGCCGAAATATTTGCGCATCATGTCGCGCGGGAAGGAATCGTTGCCCGCCGGCACCGGTGTGTGCGTGGTGAAAACATTTGCCGAAGCGGCCACTTGAAGTGCCGCATAGAAATCAAGCTTCTTCTCTGCGACGAGCCGCCGAATCCGCTCCAGTCCGAGGAAGGCGGAATGTCCTTCGTTCATGTGAAAGACTTCCGGCTCAATCCCGAGGGAGTTGAGCGCGTTGACGCCGCCAATCCCGAGTACGATTTCCTGGCGCATTCGCATTTCGAGATCGCCGCCGTAGAGCTCAGCCGTGATGAGGCGGTCTTCGGTGTTGTTTTCAGGAATGTCGGTGTCGAGCAGGTAAAGCTTTACCCGCCCGACGTGGAGTTCCCAAAGTCGCGCGTAAACGTCGCGCTCGAGAATGCGAACAGCGACCAGCAACGCGCGGTCGTCTTTGCGGACTTCGCGGATTGGCAGGTGATGGAAATTTTGATTTAGGCTGATGGCATGCTGGACACCGTCCTTGTCGATTTCTTGTCGGAAGTACCCATGGCGATAGAGGAGACCGATAGCGACGAAATTGAGGTCGAGGTCGCTGGCGGATTTGCAATGGTCACCGGAGAGAATGCCGAGACCGCCGGAGTAGTTCGGAATTGATTCGTGGAATCCGAATTCGGCCGAGAAATACGCGACCGGTTTTTGCAGGGCCGCGCCGGCGCCGGTTTTTCCGTAGGTATCCTTGCGGTCGAGATATTTTTGGAAAGCGTCGTAGACCTGTTTGAGTTCGCGGAGAAAAGTTTTGTCGGTGGCGAGTTCTTCCAGCCGGGCCTGGCGGGAGAGCTGGAGCATGCGCACGGGGTTGTGATTGGTCCGGTTCCAAAGTTCGGGGTCGAGATGACGGAAGAGGCGACGGGCGGAAGGTTCCCATGTCCACCAGACATTGGAGCTGACTTCGCGGAGCGGCTCGAGGGCGGCGGGAAGGGTCGGTACTATGTTATAGGAGTGAAAGTTCGGCATGGCGGGAAAAGGGCCAACATCGCGATTTTGTCATGAAACGGAAAAGCAGCAAATTGCGGGCGAAGCCGGACGCGCGGGGAAGGTGAGAGGTGAGAAGTGATTGGTGAGAGGTGGTAGGGTTGAAGGGTTCGGGTTGTTTGGAAGTCAGGCATCTTGCCTGAGTCGGTCGGCGGGGCTTCCGGCCCGCCGACCCCTACTTGCGCGACGCAAGGTGCTTCGCAGCCGAGTCAGGCTGGAAGCCTAGCTTCCCGGGAACGACCAAGCCGAGGAGGAAGCCGGTGAAGAGGCCGCCGAGGTGAGCGGACATGCTGACCCGCGGAGTAACCACATCGAAGGCCAATTGGAGAAGCACAATGACGAAGATGTTGCGCAGGCGTTGCCGGGCTCGGGGAAGATGACGGTGGCGAAGGAGAAAGCCGGCCCAGGTTCCGACCACGCCCATGATGCAGCCGGAGGCGCCGAGGAGCTGCACGGGATCAAGTAGCCTTAGTCTCGTTAGTAGGACGACCGCGATACTCGATCCGAGCCCTGACACCGCGTAACAAACGAAGAAAAGCGGGCCGCCGATTTGTCGTTCGAGCGGTGGACCGAGAAGAAGAAGCGCAAAGAGGTTAAAGAAGATGTGGATCGGTCCGTAATGAAGAAAGAGAGCGGCCAAAAGGCGCCAGTATTCATGTCGATAGATCACTGAGCTGGTGTCGAGCTCACCCAGGCGATGCAGGGTTAGCTCGTTGGTTGAACCGCCGGCGAGGAGTTCGAGAATGAAAGCGGCGATGTTGACAATGATTAATGTGAGAACGACCGGCGACAAAACGACCGTCGGCCGCCGGCGTTGATGTTGCGGAAAGCGTGCAGCCTGAACGCGATGCCTGAAGAATGCTGGCACCACTACCAGCGCGCACCAGACGATGGCAGAGAGCCAGCCGGCAATTGATCGCGCCAACAGCCAGGAAATAGCGGACGCGATCAGGACGATGCCGGCTCGGGCGCGGACGCCTGGAGTTTGTGGTTGAAAAGCCTGGAGCAAAATCAACGTCGATGTCGCGATGACGGTGAAGAGGAGGATGTGGTTGATCTCCATGGGCCGGGCGTTGAAACGTTGAATGATTACATTGTTAAAACGGAGGCAAGGGCAAGAGCAGGAGTAATGGCGGAGGAAATGACGAATGACGGATGACGAATGACGGATGACGAATGACGAAGGACGAATGACGAAGGAATGACGAATGACAAATCAAATGATGATCTCGGCTATCTCTGTCTCCTCCAGTGATTGATGATCAACCGGCAAGGCCCCTGTGCTACCTTGTCACACGAAAGTTGCTTTGCGCCGAGCGATTTCTGCCGAGATTTGGCGAGTGCGCATTTCGATTACGAATTATCTGGATGTGATGTCGTCGTGGTGTTTCTGGTCGCAGCCGGCCTGGGCGGAACTGAAACGTCGGTATGCCGATCGGGTGAAATTCGACTGGAAAATCGCGCTGATGGATCCGGCGGGGTTGCCGAAATCGCGTAGACAAGAGGAATGGTATTACCGGCGCAGCGGATTGATGAATCGCTCGCCCTTCATGTTGCGTAGCGATTCGTACGAGCCGGTGTTACCCGAATATCTGCCGGCCAATCTGGTGACGGAAGCGGCGCGTGATCTTGGAATCAAAGATGACACGGTGCGCCTGGCCCTTTCCAATGCCATCCTGCGGGAGGGATCAAAGGCCATTCGCGATATCGAAGTGGCAGCGGAAGTGGGCGCCCACGCGTCCGGTTTGGATAAAGCCAAACTGGCGGAGCGGGCGCGTTCGCCGGAAATCGAAAAACGGATACGTCAGAGCACAGTGGAATGGCAGGAGTTGAAGGTAAGCCAACGGCCTACCTTTCTGATTGATAGTGAAATTGGTGATCGCGCAATCTTCTCGGGTGTGATAAAGTTGGAACCGATCGCTGCCACTTTGGATTCGATGATTGACGACGCTGCCGCCTACGCCGCTTATGCCGCTCATTTCGGCGCGGCACCTGCTGAATAGAATCACCTTGCGACCGTTCCATTGTGGCTACAACTTTCCCCGGCTCGCGGAATTGCGAGCCCGTCGATGCGGTCTTCGCAGCTGTATCGATGCCGAGTGCTCTGCCGTCGCGTCCAAGCGGTGGCGGAACTGCGAAAATGAAACAACGGCGATGCGCAGCACTCTCGTTTCGCCGCAAGGAGTCTGAATTCTGCAACTACAAGTTCGTGTAAATGGTCGAATTCGCGCCCGCGAAGTGCGGGTGATCATGGGATCGACTGGAGAACAACTGGGCGTCATGAAGTTGTCCGACGCCTTGCGCAAAGCGCAAAGTCTGGAGCTGGATCTCGTTGAGGTCGCGCCAACGGCAAATCCGCCGGTGTGCAAGATCATCGATTTCGGAAAGTACCGTTACGATATTGCGAAACAGGAGAAGGATCGGAAATCGTCGCCGGCGGCGAAGCTCAAGGAAATCAAGTTTCGGGTAAACATCGATGAGCATGATTACCTGACGAAGATTCGGCACGGCGAAGAATTTCTCGATCGCGGCAACAAAGTGCGGGTGCAATTGCAATTTCGGGGACGCGAAATGGCGCATCAGGAATTTGGGATGCAATTAATGGAGAAAGTGAAGAGCGATCTGGCCGGCATGTCACAGGTGGAAATGGAACCAAAGATGGCGGGCCGAAACATTACCATGACGTTGTCACCGTTGCCGGCGAACCGACGCAAACGGCGGTTCCTGCCACCGCCCATGGCCGTAGAAGCTTCGCCGAACGGAAGTAATCCGCAGGAAAAGTAGGGGCGGTTTCCAAACGCCGACTTTCGAAAGGCGACATAAGTCGCCTAGTTATTCTCAGATAGACTACGGCTTACCAGGCGCCGGCGTTCCGCCCGCAGCCGCCGCCGGCGGTGCGTTTGGATTGCGAATCGGGCCGGAAGGCATCGGCACCGGCGTCGGGGCCCCGTGCAATTTCGCGTCCAGAAATTTCTTCCGCGATTGCGCGTCCGCATTATTCGGATCGAGTTTGAGCGTTTTCTCGGTGTCGGCCAGCGCGGCTTTAAAGTCGCCCTTGTTCTGGTAAATGAGCGCGCGCACCTGATAATACTTCGCTTCCTCCGGACTGAGCTTGATCGCCTGGTTGTAATCGTGCAGTGCCTTGTCGTAATCCTTCAATTGCATCTCAGCATAAGCACGCCGCTCAAAAATATTCGGGTCGTCTGATTTTATTTTCAAAGCCTCCGAATAATCGGCAATCGCTTCCTGAAATTTTTTCTGACTTACGTAAACGGTAGCGCGCTGCTGCAACGCCGAGGCCAGATTGGGAGCATAGTGCTCTTCCAGCTGCGCCGCCTTTCTAAAAGCGGTGATAGCTTTGTCCCAATCTTTCGCTTTCGACGCCTCGATTCCTTCGCGGGTGAGATTACCCGCTTCCTGGTTGCCCTGTCCAAGTGCCATCGTCGCCGCGAAAGCGAACCCCACTATTCCTAGACTCAATACTTTCATATAACGCATCTCACTTTCCGTAGAAAAATTGTGGGCAAACAAATGCGCCGAACGCGCGCCGCCTGTCAACCGTTCTCTTGCTCATTCTTATATTCGTTTTCCAACGTGGCTTCGGATTGCGATTCCCCCGAACTCGCCTCCGCCGCTGCTTCATCTATCCGGCTAATACGAAGAGCCCGTCCAGTCGTCTCGTCGATCTCGACCAGCGCCCCGCGCAATCGCACCTCGCCATTCGCGACTGGGAATTGTGCCGGCAGATTTGAAATGAAACGCTGCACAATTGGTTCGACGGCGCGACCTATAATTGAATTCACTGGTCCGCACATTCCGGCGTCACAAAGGAAGGCTGTTCCACCCGGGAAAATCTGCTCGTCCGCCGTCTGCACGTGGGTGTGGGTGCCGAGAACAGCCGAAACCTTCCCGTCCAAAAAACGGCCGAGCGCAATTTTCTCGCTCGTGGTCTCGCCGTGAACATCAACCACGATGACAGAAGTTTCGGTCCGCATTTTCTCAACCGCCGCCTGCATGACGCGGAACGGATTCTCCAGAATCGGGAGCATGAAGGTACGGCATTGCACGTTAATCACGCCCACCTTGCCCTTGGCGGTTTCTAATACGATCGAGCCCTGCCCCGGGGCCCCTTCCGGGTAATTGATCGGACGCAGCAACCGCGGTTCGGTCTCGATGAAAGCAGAAATTTCCTTCTGGTCCCAGATATGATCCCCGGTGGTAATAACGGAAACCCCCGAACGGAGCAGATCGATCGTGATTTTTCCGGTAATGCCGCGGCCGCCGGCCGCGTTCTCGCCGTTTACGATAATAAAATCGACCCCGTATCTCTCTTTCAGTTCCGGCAGCCGCGAAATCACGGCGCTACGGCCAGGTTCGCCAACGATATCGCCGAGGAAAAGAATCGTTAGCATTCGTCGATCATCGTGATTAATGAACGCGAAGTCCAGATGCTCCGTCGCTTTCTTCTTCTTTTTGGGCTGCTCCAGGCGACCCAACTACTGGCGGCGGACATCAGCCCGGTGGGGGATAAGCCCCGCTGGCCTACGCTCGAGCGCTATCAGGAGACTATGACTCGGGACGATTTCACGCGCCTGCTGCAAAATGTTTATGCCACGCGCGGCTATGACGACCTTGTTCAAATTGGCGATGATTCGGCACGGATCGTGGAGGACGCTGCCGCGCAGACGGCTTTCACTTTACGTTTTGCAAAGGAAACGCCGCGCAAACTTCCGAGGCAATATTGGCATCGCATCGACAAACTCGGCCGTGCTTCCAAGAAGCGGCCGCTGCGTGGTTTAAATGTCGCGCTCGATCCCGGGCATCTGGGCGGTCGCTGGGCGAAAATGGAGGAGCGATGGTTTCAGGTCGGGGACCAGCCGCCGGTGGAGGAAGGCGAGCTGACCTGGCGGGTGGCAAGAATCCTGGCGCCAAAACTACGGGCACTCGGTGCCGAAGTTTCCTTCGCCCGGCCCCACGATCGTCCGACAACGCGGCTACGGCCGGATGACTTTCGTGAAATTGCCAGGGAAGTGCTGGCCAAGGACGGAGTGACAGAGCCGCGCGCAGATTACGAAGCCGACGACGCTGACAAGGAGAAATCAATTCGCTGGCAAAGTGAGCTGTTATTTTATCGGCAAAGCGAAATCCGTTATCGCGCGAAGAGGATAAATTTGAAATCGCAGCCTGACCTCGTGTTGTGTCTGCATTTTAACGCCGAAGGCTGGGGCGACCCGGAAAATCCAGTTTTGATTGATCGCAATCATTTTCATGTGCTGATCAACGGGTCGTATTTGCCGGACGAGATCGTGCACGACGATGTGCGCTACGAAATGGTGCGACGCTTACTCAGTCGCGCGTATGAGGAGGAATTGCCGCTGGCTGACGCAATGGCGATCAAGTTTGCCCAGGAAACCGGATTGCCGCCCTACGAATATACCACCGACACCGTCACAAAAGTCGGAACAAGCGGCTATGTCTATGCGCGCAATCTTCTGGCCACCCGCGTTTTTCGCTGCCCGGTGATTTATTTTGAGCCATATGTCATGAATAGCACCGAAGGTTTCGCGCGGATTGAAGCAGGCGATTACGATGGCACTCGCGAACTCAACGGCGTGCAGCGGAAAAGTATTTTTCGCGAGTACGCCCAGGCCGTCGCGGATGGGCTGGCGGAATATTGCCGCAAAGTGCGGCCCGGGGCATCGGGTTCTTGCAATTAACTGGGAGGGGCGACTCCCAAGTCGCCCGCCTTAGATAAAACATCGGCGTAACCCGATGCCAGCTCGCGCTCATAGAGCGCCGCTACAAATTTTGGACCGCGGCCCGAATATCATCCATCGTCACGTCGCTGGAAATGTGTGCTTCGCCGATTTTCGGCGTGACTACAAATCGAATTTTACCGGCGAGAAATTTCTTATCGTGCGCAATCGCGTCGATGATTTTCTCGCGATCGACCTTGGCCGGCAGCTGCGTCGGCAAGCTAAATTTCTTGAGTAGAGTCACTACATCGTCCCTTTGTTTTGCGGAAAACCCGGCGCGCTTGATCGAAATGACGCAGGCCACAGCCATCCCAATACTGACGCAGTCGCCGTGTGGAATCTTAAACTCTGTAGCGCGCTCGATTCCGTGCCCGACGGTGTGACCAAAATTGAGCAACGCGCGCACCCCGGACGTTTCTCGATCGTCCACCGACACAATCCCGGCCTTGATCGCAATGTTGCGCCGGATCAACTCAACGAGGGCGTCACTGGATCTGTGGATTGGCGCTTGGGGTGACGAAAGATCGTGGAACATCTTGGCGTCACGAATGATGGCGTGCTTGATGATTTCTGCATAACCCTGACGCAATTCCTGCGGCGGGAGCGTTTCGAGAGTGTCAACGTCGCAGATGATCAGCGCCGGATGATGGATCACGCCGACCAGGTTTTTCCCGGCCGTCAGATTAACTCCGGTTTTGCCACCAATCGAGCTGTCGACCATCGCGAGCAGCGTCGTCGGAATCTGAATGTGCGGAATGCCGCGCTGGAAAATGGCAGCGACAAAACCCGAAATGTCGCCGATCACGCCGCCACCTAGTCCGACCACAAACGAGCTGCGATCGAAGCCTGCCGCGATCATCTCATCGCAAATTTTCTCCACCTGCGTGAGCGACTTCGAGTTTTCACCCGCTGGAATCGTGATCAGCTGCGATGAAAATTTTTTCGAACTGAAATTTTCAGACAGTCGACCGCCGAACAATCGCGCAGAATTTTGATCCGCAATGATCGTGCAACGGTTACGGTCGGTGACATTTCGCATGATCTCGCCCGCTTTTGCAATCAGGCCCTGGCTGATGAACGCCGGATACCGAAAACCGTTCCCGGAAATCTCGATGGCGTCGGAGTTCACTTGACAAACAACCGCTCTATTTCATTTAACAGTACCATGGCTGAGCCTTTCGAGCCGACCTCACCGCCTCCAGCGCCCGAGCCGATTCCGCCAAACCCGAGTCCTCCCCCTGAACCTCCACCGCGGGTCGAAAATCCGAAGGCACAATCAACTGGTCTGCCCTCCAACATTGCCGCCGCGCTGGCCTGTATTCCACTAGTGGGTGGCCTCATTTTTTGGTTCCTGGAGAAACACGACAATTTCGTGCGCTTTTACGCAATGCAGTCGATCATCTTTGGAGCGGCATGGCTGTTATTTAATATCATCTCGCGAGTGGTTTTCGATATTTTTGGCTCTATCCCGGCGCTGGGGGCGGTGCTGGTTTTCCTCTGGGCCATCATTCAAGCGCTCGTCCATCTGGGCTTTCTTGTCATCATGGTGATCGCGATGATCAAGGCATTTTCAGGGTCGCGCTGGGACATTCCCTATGTCGGGCCGATGGCGCGAAAGTACGTGCACGAATAGTATTACCCCGCTATCCCGGGCAGTTGTAGGGGCACTCGCCGCGGTGCATGCTTTTGCCGAGACCGGCGGTTGACATAACGGCGCTATAACGCTGCACAGATGAATTGATGCGCGGAGATACCCGGGCGAGAGCTGTAGCGGCGCTCTATGAGCATCGACTCTAAAGAAAATCTAAAGAAAATCGGCGGTCATAGACCGTCGCTACAATTCAATCCTTCAGCAACTTGACCACCACTTCCGTCAGCACCAGTTCACGGTCCAATTGCGTCGTCACCAGCTCTAAATTTGCCTGCAAACATGCTTCCATTCCTCGAACCAGTTGGTTCGTTTCGAAACGATGCGCATTCATCGCGGCGATGCCGAGAGCGTAGCCGCTAATGGTGCCATCTTTTTTTCGTGGCAAATGTTCGGTTTCTTTTGACGGCAAACGATTGAGCGTTGAAATGAAGGCAAATGGCGCCTGCGGCCGGGGAAGGCGATGACGTTCCATCAGGTCCTTCGCCAGAAGAAGATTGCGGACGGTCGGCAAAATGGTCGCGAGCAAAATGCCGATCGCGGTTTCGCCCTGATCGAGCAGATCGCGCACCAGGCTGAGTGCGAGAGTGGCGTCGCGCCGCGCCAGCGCGTTTCCGAGTTCGAAAATCACCGCTGCCCGCGAAATCGGAACCAACGCTCGTACTTGTTCGACCGTGATCGCACCCTCCGGCGCATAGAGCGCTAGCTTTTCCAGCTCGTTGGCAACCACGCCCGAGTCCCCGCCGGTAGAAAGCACGAAAAGCTCCAGCGCTTCCTCTTCAAATTCCAAGCCGCGCTTCTTTGCTTCGGCGCGTACAATCTCACCCGCGTTTTCTTCCCAACCGCTCCGGTTCAGATCGGGCTCATCAAAAACCTGAATCTCTGCCAGTTTGGTTAGCGTCTTGTAAAACGATCGCCGTTTGTCCGGATCGATCGCGCTAACGAGAAATGTGACATCGTTTGGAAGTCCGCTGGAAAGGAGGTCGCCGAGCTCTTCCAGCGGCTCAAGCACATTGGCCGATTTTCCTCTCACATCATCCGAGAGAAAATTCGCACTCTTCAGCCAGACGAGTTTGCCGCCGCCGAAGAACGGGAGTGTTTGCACTGCAGCGATGGTGGAACGAATAGCGTTGGCCGCGCCGTCCACATTATCCGCTGCGCCATCAATAATCTCGAGCCCGAATTCACCGGCCTCCGCCGGCGCCAGCTTTTGCGCAAGCTCAGCCGCTTCACGTTTTACCCTCGCTTCATCAGAACCGACGACGGCGTGAATGTTGGCAGTGGCCGTTTTGATTTTGGCTTTCGGCATTAAGTGACTTTCACAGTCGCGGCCCTGCAGGGCAAGCGCGCAGCCCGCCAAATCGGTGCGGTGGCGTGAGACCTCACTCTTCCGCCTGCTGCAGAGTCGTCCCAAAATCCTTCGCGGCGTATTCCCGGAACTTTTCTTCGAGCGCCGCGACGGTCCCAAATTTTGTGGGATAAAAGCGAAGCAAGGCCGTTTCGAACGGCTGATGCCGTCCCAATGCGTCGAGCAGCGCAAGAAAGCTTGGCTTATCGGTCGCGATCAGAAAACGGACCAGCCGTTCCGATTCATCGTAAAAAGTCTCAACGCGGTCCGACGGCGGTCGGGTTAGCCGCGCGAGGGTTGTTAGCGCGATAATATCATCGGCCTCGACTGCTCCGGAGTGCGGTTTGGCAAGGTAACCGCGAGCGCGCTGATAACTGGCGTGTGCGGATTTGGAAATATATTGGGCAATTCCTTCGTTCAACCAGCAGGGAATGCCATCGGAATAGAATCGGTGTAGCACGAGATGCACGATCTCGTGCCCGAGCACATTTCCGGAAAATTTTTGTTCCGGATTGCGGAGAATAAACAGACTGCCCTGCGAATGGATGCCACCCGTCCATCGTTCGAGTTCGCCCAGACCTTGAAACTGCTGCCAGTCCTCCGGACGTTCGAAAATATAAACGTGTGATTTGATGTCGGTGGTCGGCTGGTCGCGCTCCAGCTCTTTCGCGACGACACGATAATGAAATTCCGCTTCCACCGAGATAGGCGTGGCCACATAGGTATGCGCGAAGTGATAGATGAAATGCTCGGTCTCGCCGTGCTTCCACTGCGTCGGATTAATGCTGAGCGCCTTTTCGCCGAGCGGATTCGGATCGCGCTGGCTCAGTTGCGAGAACTCAACTTCCGGGAGCGAGTTAAGACCGGTTTGCGCAAACACTACCGGCACGATGGAAGCAACAAAGAGAACGAGAATCATGACTATCGCGCGCACGAAGCCTGATGGAGCTAGTCTTGTGCGAGCATGCGCTACCCGGAAAATCAAACCCGCGAGCGCCGCCGACCGTTGTTGCGGGTGTATTTCACCGGCCGGCGTTTTGGTTCGATTTTCGTTAGTCCGGTGCCGCTCTTGACTTCCATGATTTGATCACGCAGAAGTGCCGCTCGCTCGAACTCGAGATTAGCTGAGGCGCGCTGCATTTCGTCTTCAAGTTCCCGCAGCAATTCGGTCAGATCGAAATTGCCGCCCACTTCGTTGATGACCGAGGAAGCAATTTCTCGCCCACGCAAAATCGTGTGCAAACTTTCCTGCACCGCCCGTCGCACTGTCTGCGGCGTGATTCCATGTTTCTCGTTGTATTCGGTCTGTTTGGCGCGCCGGTATTCCGAAATCGATATTAGCGCCTGCATACTATCGGTGACGATGTCAGCGAAAAGAACAACTTCGCCATTGATGTGGCGTGCCGCGCGCCCGGCCGTTTGAATCAGAGACGTTTGCGATCGCAGAAACCCTTCCTTGTCCGCATCGAGAATACAAACTAACGAGACTTCGGGCAGATCGAGGCCTTCCCGCAGGAGATTGATCCCGACAAGAATGTCAAAATCAGCGGCGCGCAATCCGCGCAAAATCTCGACGCGCTCGATGGTATCGATATCGCTGTGCAAATAACGGACCTTTAGTCCGACATCGCGCAGATAGTCAGCCAGGTCCTCAGCGGTGCGCTTGGTTAGGGTCGTAACCAGCACCCGTTCCTGCTGTTCCACTCGCTGCCGGCAAAGCTCGATGGTGTCGTCAATTTGATTCTTTAATCCGCGAATTGTGATCTTGGGATCAAGCAAACCGGTCGGCCGAATGATTTGCTCCACCACCAAAGGTTTCCCCGAAGTATGAACATCAAATTGTTCCGGTGGTTCGTCGGTACGGGAAAGTAGCACAGGCATCTTGCCTGTGGGGCGATCGGGCGTCCCGCCCGATCCAATTCGGAGATTGGATCTGTTTTCCCCGGGTAAAACAAACGGTACCAGCTCGTCCTGACCGATCCGCGCACGTTTATGAGGCACGTAGCCAGTATTTCCCACGACGCTGTTCTCAATCTCAAATTCCGCCGGCGTGGCGCTGACGTAAACCAGCTGGTTTGTCAGCTTCATGAACTCGGGGAAATTCAATGGCCGGTTATCGAGCGCGCTCGGCAGGCGAAATCCGTACTCAACGAGTACCGTCTTGCGGGACTTATCGCCTTCATACATCCCGCCAATTTGCGGAATGGTCGCGTGCGACTCGTCAATTACGGTTAGGAAATCTTTCGGAAAAAAATCGATGATGGTGTATGGCTTCGATCCGGGCGGTCGTCCGCTCAAGTGCCGCGAGTAATTTTCGATCCCGCTGCAGAAGCCCATCTCCTGCAACATCTCGAGATCGTATTCGGTTCGCATCTTCAGTCGTTGTGCTTCTAGAAGTTTGTTCTGCGATTCCAACACCTTGATCCGATCGTCCAGCTCGGCCCTAATTGTCGTTAGCGCGCGGTTTAACTTGTCGGCCGGAGTGACGAACTGTTTCGCCGGGAAAAGAGTAATAACGCTGAGCGCCTCCCGAGCATGCCCGGTGAGGGGATCGAACCGCGTGATCGCATCGACTTCGTCGCCGAAGAATTCAATCCGCACCGCTTCTTCATCGGCCGTCGCCGGATAAACCTCGACCACGTCGCCGCGAACACGGAAACGTCCGCGCGAAAAATTCATGTCGTTGCGCTCGTAGAGCATGTCGACCAGCCGTCCGAGGACAGCTTCGCGGGACGTATGTTGCCCGCGCTTCACCGTCAGCAGCATCCGTTCGTAATCCTCGGGCGAGGTGATGCCATAGATGCAGGAAACACTGGCTACCACAATCACGTCGCGCCGGCTGAGAAGCGCACTTGTGGCAGACAAACGCAAGCGTTCGATCTCTTCGTTAATGGAAGAGTCCTTTTCGATGTAGGTATCGGAGCGAGGGATATAGGCCTCCGGCTGGTAATAATCGAAATAGCTGACGAAATACTCGACCGCGTTGCGCGGGAAAAATTGTTTGAACTCGGAGTAAAGCTGCGCCGCCAGCGTTTTGTTATGCGAAATGACCAGGGTCGGCCGATCGATCTCTCGAATGACATTCGCCATCGTGAACGTTTTTCCTGAGCCGGTCACGCCAAGCAAAGTCTGATGCCGATTCCCGGCCTGGAGCGACTTCGTCAGTTTGGCAATCGCCTGCCCCTGGTCGCCCCGCGGCTTATAATTGGATTCAAGCTGAAACGGCATCACGAAATTTAGCACCTCAGGCTCGGCCCGGAAAGCGAGCAACCATATATCGCTCTGCCTGCATCGTAGTCGATAACCATCGCCGCCCACCTCCGAGAGCGTGAATTTGGGAACGCCTCCTGGTGGGCCTTTCGAAAACTTGATGGCTTAAAACCATCAAGTTTCCCGCTGCACGGCTTAGCACAAAGGCTTGTCTGATTCCTAAGTACCGGTTGTCGGTCGCAACGGCGACAGCATTTCTGTCGGAGTAAACCTAGTCAACTTTATCAGTACCTTGAGGATCTCCAGCTCGCGCCGATCCGGCGCAAGTCGTCGAGCAGGATTTCCATGTCGCGTAACGTCGTCCGGTAATTCATGACACAGCCGCGCAGTGCGAAGCGGCCGCGGAGGCGCGCATTGGAAAGATAGGAACTGCCGTCGCGCTGCAGAGCCAAAAGCAAACGCTCGTTATGTAGATCGAGTTCTTCTTCGCGGATTCGGCGTTCGTTATCGTCGGTCGGAACGTCCTTCAACTGAGGTGGGAGATGGCGGAAGCAGAAGATTGATAGCTCGACTGGCGCGAGCATCTGGAAGTCCGCACTGTTTTGCACGAGACTTTCAAAGTGACGCGCGCACTTGATATCTTTCTCAACTGCGTCGCTTAATGCCCGCAGGCCGACGCCTTTCAAGAGCATCCAGACTTTGAGTGCACGAAAGCGGCGTGACAACTCCGGTCCGTAATCCCAAAATGCAAAAGCTTCGTCGGCGCCCTGACCGATCACACGCGTGTATTCGGCTTCGTGCGCAAAGGTCGCCCGTGCAGTTTCGGGATCTCGATACAAGACACAGCCGCAATCGACCGGAAGATAAAGCCATTTGTGCGGATCGAGCGCGACCGAATCCGCTTGAGCGATGGAAGTAAACAACGGCCGGGCTGTTGGGGCGAGCGCGGCAAATCCGCCATAAGCGGCATCGATATGTAGCCAAAGATTGAATCGCCGCGCGATTTCGCTGATTGGCGCAAGCGGATCAAAGGCGCCCGTCGCTACCGTTCCCGCATTAGCAACCACGCAAATCGGCAGATGCCCAGCCGCGCGATCTTCTTCAATCGCGGCCGTAAGCGCATCGAGATTGATCTTGTACCGTTCATCGACACCAATCATGCGGACGTTGTCGCGTCCGATACCGAGTAGCGTTGCGGCTTTAGCGATGGAATGATGAACTTCTTGGGAGGCATAAACACGCAGTGCGCGCGAACACGACTGCGCGCCTTCGTTTGAAATTTCCGGCGGCGCTTTGGCGCGTCGCGCGGCGGCAAGTGCGGCCATGTTCGCCATCGACCCGCCGCTGACAAACAAACCGGCCGCACTCGGATCGAAGCCAATGATTTGTTTGATCCAATCAATAGTGAGCCGTTCCATCTCGACCGCGGCGGGAGCTGAACGCCACGCCGTGAGGTTCGCATTCAATGTGGAGGCGAGGAGATCGGCGATTGCGGCAATGGCCGTGCCGGGCGCTTGAACGTAACCGAACATTCGTGGATGACCATTGTGTCGGCTAAGCTCGATCAAGGGTTTACGGATTGCGTCGAGCACTTGCTCAAAATCCGTCGCTTCTGCGGGCAACGAGCGATCGAGCTGTTCGCGTATTTCTCGAGAACTGGTGTGAGGATAAAGGCGGCGATTGCGAATGGTGCCAAGATATTCTGCCATCAATTCAACAGCGGCATTGGCCATTCGACGGATCTCGTCGGGTGGCGGATCAAGTAAAGGAAAGGATGCAAATTCTGGCTTGTTCACTATTTGCAGTCTATACGGCGGAGCGCACGGCGCATCGCGAAAAGAGATGGCGAAGTACGGATGGTCCGAGCCAGACT
Source organism: Verrucomicrobiota bacterium (assembly GCA_046732175.1). Lineage (GTDB taxonomy): Bacteria > Verrucomicrobiota > Verrucomicrobiia > Chthoniobacterales > UBA10450 > AV69. The sequence goes on along the minus strand of JBKPMO010000011.1, from coordinate 18,555 downwards.
GGCGTCCAATGGCGAAGGCTCAAATGCCATTACGCAGAGGCCGCGTTTTTGGAGCATTGGTAGACGAAATCGTGCCGCCGGAGTCAGCGCACAACTACTTCAAGATTCGCGGCAGACTGCCCCGGGGCTCCAGCATGAAGTTCTCTAACTACTCTTCGCCGGGTTTTTATTCGGATAAGGGGCGGGCGATGGCAATTCGTAGCGTTTGGTCTTCAACTCTTCCTGAATTTCCTGAATAGCTCGATCGAGCTGCTGGTCTTCGCCCTTAAATTCTTTGCCTGGATCGTTATCTACCACAATATCGGGATCAACGCCGTGGCCTTCGACGATCCAATCTTTGCCGTCCTTGGAATAGATCGCGAATTCTGGCTTAAAGAATTGTCCGTCATCCGCCAGAGGTAATGATTCGCGAATTCCAACTACACCGCCCCATGTCCGTTTCCCGATCAACTTACCGAGTCCAAGTGTTTTGAAACGATAGGGGAAGATATCACCGTCCGAAGCGGAGAACTCATTGATCAGGGTGACCATCGGGCCGACAAAGGTTTGAGGTGGGTCAGTCTGGGGCATGCCGTTACGCGCGATGCCGACCATGACCAATGCGCGACGCAGTCGTTCAATTACAAGAGGTGAGACGAATCCCCCGCCGTTGCCGCGCACATCGACGATCAACGCTTTCTTTCGAATCTGTGGGAAGTAGAGCTTGGTAAATTCGTTCAGGCCGGGCCTACCCATATCCGGGATATGAAGGTAACCGACTTCACCATTCGTTTTCTTGGTCACGTAATCGATGTTCTTCTGCACCCATGCCAGGTAGTAGAGAGGCGATTCGTCCGCCGTGGGCACAACCGTCACGTCACGCGCTCCGTCCCCGCTTGGCTTCGAATTAACCCGCAAAATTACCTGTTTGTCTGCGGTTCCGATTAATCCGTCGTAGAGGTTGGCCAACCCCGAAACGGGTGTCCCGTTAATCGCGATGATGTAATCACCGACCTTCACATTCACACCTTGTGCGGTGAGTGGTGATCGAGTGCGCTTGTCCCAGTTTTCGCCCGGCAGAATGCGATCGATGCGATATGCTTTGCTTGCCGGATCGCGCGAGAGCTCGGCCCCGAGTAATCCCAGCTTGATCCGCGGAGTCTCCGGTCGTTCTCCACCGCCGACGTAGGTGTGGCCGCTGTTTAACTCGCCAATCAGCTCACCAAGGAGATAGGTGAGGTCGTTGCGATGATTCACGAATGGCAGTAGGGCCGCGTATTTGTCGCGCATCACCTTCCAATCGGTGCCGTGCATGTTCGGCGCATAAAAGAAATCGCGCATTTGCCGCCAACACTCGAAGTAGATCTGGTTCCACTCCGCGTGTTTATCGAGCTGCATGTCCAGTCCAGCTAGCTTCAGCTCGTGATCTTTGGTCTCCAGCTTGTCCTTGGGGAGATCGATGATGGCGTAGTCTTTTTTGACTTTGACGAGCATCCGCTTGCCGTCATCCGAGATCTGATAGCTATTTACGTCGCCCAGGACAGTCTCTTTGCGGTCCTCCATGCTATAGACGCAAAGGTGCGCTTTCCGATCACGACTATCCTGATCCTCTTCGTCATCTGTGGTATCGTCAGCGACGGTCCGCCGGAGATAGAAAATGCGGTCATCGACCATTCGAATATTGCTGTAGTTGCCCGGAACAACTTCAACGCCCGAAATACGATCGTGAATGCCATCAACATCAACCTTAACTACGACCGGCTTCTTTTTTACCTCCCCGGCTTTGGGAGATACTGAAGGGGAGGGCGACGGTGATTTTTTCTCTTCCGTCTTTTTCTCTGCGCCTTCCTTTTCTTTCTCCTTCGCGCGTTTTTCTTCCGCCTTTCCTACTTCATCGCTACGCGGACCTAAAGGCGGTTCAATATCTTTTGCCAGGGTGATGAGGTAAATCCGCTCCATGTCGAGATAAACATTTTCGAATTCCTCCGCGCCGAAGGTAGGTTTGAAATCACGTGCTGATGCCAGCAAAAGGTATTTACCGTCGTCACTAAAAGCGACGTTGGTCGATCCGTACCATTCATCGGTCACAGGCGTCTGTTTCTTGTTCGCAACGGAATACAGATAAACTCTCGGGAGATCGTTCTGTTCGGGGCGCGCCCAGCCAATCCACTGGCTGTCGGGCGACCAATTGTAAGATTGAATCTCGCCCCACTTATCCTGATCTACTTGAGTGACTGCCTTTGTCGTTACATCGACATACCGCAGCCGTTGCAGTCGATCGGACCAAAGTAGTTTTTTACTATCGGGCGACCATACTGGTTGATAGTAATAGGTATCGGCTCCGCTGGTTACCTGCGTCGGCTGTCCCTTGCCGTCCTGCGAATGGACATACAATTCATTCTCGCCCGTAGCATCGGAATTGTAGGCAATCCATTTGCCGTCCGGCGACCAAACGGCGTCGCGCTCGTGCGCGTTTGAGGTTTTGCTGAGGTTACGTGCAGTGCCTTCTTTCTTCGGCGCGGAGTAAAGTTCCCCGCGCGCTACCACAATTACACGCTCTCCATCGGGAGCGAGGTTGACCGATTGAATGTGTTTTGATGCATCGACGAATGCTTGGCGCCCGGAAGCGAGATCCTCTTTGATGTCGATCGGCACCGGCGCGGCCTTGCCGCTGGCCAGGTCATAACGCCAGATATAACCAGCTTCTTCGAAAACGATCGCATCCTTGCCGATAGATGGGAACTTAATATCGAAATCCTTGAAGTTGGTCAGCTGTTTGAGTTCTTTGCTCGCGAGATCAATCGAAAAAAGATTCATCCGACCGTCGCGATCGGAAGCGAAGTAAATGCGATTATCGGGTCCCCACATCGGGTAGATATCCTGCGCGGGATTATCGGTCAGATTTTCGGTCGTGCCGGTCTTGAAATCGTAGATCCAAATGTCATCCGCCAATCCGCCGCGGTAATGTTTCCAGGTCCGGAACTCGCGAAAGACGCGGTTGAATGCCATCTTTGAATCGTCGGGGGAGAAAGAAACGAAGCCTCCTCGCGGGACTGGCAATTCTTGCGGCAATTCCGCGTCGAGCCCAACCGTGAAAAGCTGGCCGATGAAGTCGTTGAACGATTTCATCCGGGAACGGAATACAACCAGTGGCTTGGTGTTCTCCCACGTCATCACCAAGTTGTTCGGTCCCATCCGGTCCGAGATATCGTCGCGCCCGAGAGTGGGCGAGGTAGTCAGTCGTTTAGGCGCCCCACCTTCAGCGGGCATGACATAGACCTCGGTGTTGCCGTCGTATTGCGAAGTGAATGCGAGCTGTGTTCCATCGGCGGAGAAGCGCGGAAACGAAGTATAGCCGGGTCCGCTGGTTAAGCGGCGAGCGACACCGCCATCCCTGGCGACATTGTAAAGTTCGCCCGCATAACAGAAAACGATTTGCTGGCCGTTGGTGGCGGGAAAGCGCAGCAGCCGTGTTGTATTCGGCAAATTCTCGGCTGATGCGAGCGGCACGAACGCCAAGGCGAGAACAAAGCGCGATAAAGTTGGAAATGAGAGAAAGCGCATAAGAACGAAGAAGCTGCGTTGCCGGCGCAACGACGCAACCGTTTTTCGATGATCAGATCATCCGCAGATTTCGCAGGTTCTAACAGAACAGCGGATTCGAGCCCACGAAACACACCGATTACACGAAATTTGGAGAGAAACGCGCGCGATTTACAAAGAAATCTGGAAACCAGGAAGCCAGGAAACCCGCACAGTCTCCGGTTTCTTTCGTGGATTCCTTGCTTCCAGATTTGTCTCCCTCGCACTGTTTTCTGAGTGCGCTGGGACAGAGATATGCCACCGCAGAAGCCGCGACCAGCGATCGCGGCTACAACGCGCAGTTTCAGTAGACAAAATCAGTTCGAATTAATCGGCAATGAATCGCGCTGGAGAAATTCCTGAAGCGAGGTTGGGATTGCAGAGTTTCCGTTCTCGGAGCCCACTATTTTCCCGGAGCTTCCGCCCTTTTGGTTCCTTTTCGGCGGCAAATCTTTCATCTTAATTTGTCGTCGGCTACCTTTCTTACCCTGATGCAATACGGATTGTTGTTTAATCATTGCGGTGAATGACGCCGAAAATTGCGCCTTTCGGGACAGGACTCCTAATACCTGCCATGCCACCGTGGTTACGAAAAGCTTTCCAGCTCGGGAGCTAAAATTATCGGCCGCAGTTTGGCAGGTCGAGCTTTTTCAATTGCGAAAACTAAATTTGTTTCTTTTTTTCCGACGAATTAGAAGAATTTTTTAGAAGAGAAGAGAGGATTGTGCAGGTTTCATAAACGAGGCGTCGATGCAATCCATCCGAGCCATTTTTTTCTGCCCACGGATCAGTAAAAATGTGAGCGTACCGCCTTTGGCTCATGTTGTGGCGCTGGAAGCATTCGGGGACTCAGCAATGCAAATCCCTGTCTATTCCTTTCGTGTGTTTAGTGTCTTTCACCGGTCGGAAAAACCTCTTGTTCGAAAGAAAATTCGGCAGACAACTGTAAGGTGACTCGCGGGTTCAGAAATTCGCAGGCGCGAAAAGGATAATGAGTGGGGAAACAAGCCGGAATCTCAGGCTGGAGATCGCGCACGTCTTATTCATCGACATCGTGGGTTACTCCAAATTGTTGCACAACGAGCAGACTGAGGTGTTGCGCGAGTTAAACGAAATCGTGCGTAACACCGAACAGTTTCGTGCCGCGGATGCGGCGGGCGCCCTGTTGCGATTACCGACCGGTGACGGCGTTGCGCTGATTTTTCGCAACAGTCCGGAAGCTCCGGCCCAATGTGCGATGGAAATCGCGCAGTCGTTGAAAGGCCGTTCGCGTTTTCAGCTTCGAATGGGAATTCACAGCGGCCCGGTGAACGAAGTCACCGACGTGAACGAGCGCGCCAATATCGCCGGCGCAGGCATCAACATCGCGCAGCGGGTGATGGATTGCGGCGATGCGGGTCACATTTTGTTGAGCAAACACGTGGCGGAAGATTTGGAACATCACGAGCGCTGGCGTCCACACCTGCATGAATTGGGTGAGGTGATGGTCAAGCATGGAGTTGGGGTTCGCCTGGTGAATCTCGCCACCGACGGCCTCGGCAATCTCGAGGTGCCGACAAAAATTCAGCGTGAGCGTGAGGCACGCGCAATCCTGGCGCGGCGAGCACGGGCGAAGTTACGGAACGGGATTGTCTTTGGCTCGTTAGTTGCGATCGCGATCGTTGGCCTCGCCCTTTTTCTTCTGCGCGATCGACTTGGCCCGCACACGGTTCAAGCGGCGATGGATGCGAGCGGCATTGCAGTTCTTCCGTTCGAAAATCTGAGCAAAGAGGCCGAGAACGCCTTTTTCGCCGAGGGCATTCAGGACGATCTGCTGACGAACCTGGCAAGGATCAAAGCCTTGCGTGTGATCAGCCGCACCAGCGTAATCAAATATCGCGACATCGGAGAACGGAATATTCGTGCGATCGCGGAGACGCTTGGGGTAGCGAACATTCTTGAAGGAAGCGTGCGTCGGGAAAAGGATCGAGTGGTGGTAAATGCGCAGTTGATCGATGCGCGGAGCGACCGCCACCTTTGGGCGAATCGTTACGATCGCAATTTGAGTGATGCGCTCGGACTTGAGGGTGAGCTGGCGGGGGAAATCGCGGACGCGTTGCGCGCGTCGTTAACGCCGGATGAAAAAGCGCGAATTGAACGCAAACCAACCGAGAACGCGGATGCCTGGACGATGTATCTGCGTGCAATTCCAATCGAGGAAGGCCCCGATACCTTGCTCCAGGACTTTAAACGCGCCGAAGACTTATATTCCGAAGCGGTAAAGCTCGATCCGAACTTTGTTCTCGCCCACGCCCGACTCGGTTCCACCTACGCGCGAATTTTTCATTTTTACGAGCCAACTGATGCGCGGAAAGCCAAGGCACGAGCTGAAGCCGAGATCGCACTGCAATTGCAACCAAACCTCGGCGAAGGTCACATCGCCCTCGGCGAATGCCTTTATTGGATCGATGGTGATTACGAGGGCGCTCTCACTGAATTTTCCATCGCGCAACAGTTGTTGCCAAATGATGGCTACATCGGATTGCTGGTGGCGGCGATTCGCCGGCGACAGGGACGCTGGCCGGAATCACTCGAGGCGTTCGAAAGAGTTCAGAAACTCGATCCGCAGAATCCGAACATCGTTCGCAATCTCCTGTTTACCTATACTTCGATGCGACGCTGGGACGAGGCCGCCGTAGTTGCAGCGAGATTGCGCGCGCTGGCACCTGATTCGATTGTTGGAAAAATCCAGTCTGGATATGTCGAATTCATGCGGAAGGGAGAGACCGCGACGCTGAAGAATTTGCTGGCGCAAATCCCGGCGGGAGTCGACCCCGACGGCACGGTGACAAGCTCATGGTGGGAGGCAGCCATGCTGGAGCGCGATTTCGCCGGCGCCGCGGAGGTATTGGAAAAATCCTCCTTAACGGAAATCTCGTACTTCAACAGTGCACTAACGCCGAAATCGTTTCTTGTCGGAATCACGGCGGTCGCGCGGAATGATCGCGCTGCGGCAGAGAGAGATTTCGCGGCTGCTCTGCCGGAACTCGAAAAACAGGTGCAAGAAGCGCCTGATGCGCCGGAGCGTCACGCTACTCTGGGGATGCTCTACGCCTTCATGGGAAAACACGATGACGCCATTCGAGAAGGCCGTCGCGCGATGGAATTGAAGCCGGAATCAAAGGATGCCTACGACGGCGCGATTATGAACTGCAACCTAGCGTTAATCTACGCGCGGGTGGGGGAAAAGGAGCTTGCGATTCCATTAATCGAGCGCCTGCTGAAGACGCCGGGAGCAGTCGACAGCGTCAATTACAGCATAACCGTTAACGATTTAAAGTACCGCTGGGAATGGGACGGATTGCGAAACGATCCGCGTTTTCAAAAGTTGGTTACCGCGCCGCCCTGAAGGCCGGAACATGATTAGACAGGATTAAGAAGATTGACAGGATTAGATTCAGCAAAAGTCTGCTCAGTAATCCTGCACAATCTTGTAAATCTTTTTTCTCAGCCTCAGGCTCGATAGAGTTTGAGCCGGACTGGCGTTAGGTGGCTATTTGACGAATGGTTTTTGCGGATTGGGCCGCATTCGAGTAAGCCGCATATATCCGGGGCGTTAGGCATGAATCCGGGAGCCTTCTTTTCCGAACTAAAGCGGCGCAATGTTTATAAGGTCGCCGTCACCTACGCGGTATTTGGCTGGCTGCTTATTCAGATAGCGACACAGACATTCCCTTTTCTGGAGATTCCGAACTGGGCAATCCGGTTGGTTATCATGTTGGTAGTGATCGGGTTTCCGATCTCGCTTCTTCTCGCCTGGGCTTTCGAGCTAACACCGCAAGGGATCAAGCGGACGGACGATGCTACGCGGCCGCATTCGAGGGGCGGATTCCTTCCGGTTTTCTGGTCGATACCGACCGCAATCCTAAGTGAATCGGCAGCCGCTGCCGCCCTCGGACTTGTTAATTCGATCGGCCAAGCCGGCGGATTGGCTGGACCTTACGTGATTGGCCTTCTCAACGAACGAACCCACTCGCTCACAGCAAGCTTTGGATTTATCGCCTTGGTCTATGTTGCAGCGGCAAGCGTGATTCTTAGTCTCAGGGTCTGCGATCCACTTCAGGCTCGGCACACGGCTACGAATCAGGCTGAAACAACTTGGTCTGTGAACAATCCCGAGTGAACACAAATACCTTCTTCTCTGAGTTAAGGCGCCGCAATGTTTACAAAGTCGCGATCGCCTACGCGGTTGTTGCGTGGCTTTTGATTCAAGCAGCCTCGATTTTGTTTCCTACTTTTGATGCGCCCAGCTGGGTGATGAAGGTTTTCATCACCGTCGTTATCTTAGGCTTTCCGATCGCGCTCGTTCTGGCATGGGCGTTTGAGATGACGCCTGAAGGAATCAAGCGCGGCGAGTCGGCCGATGCCGCACGAGAACATTCTCACGGTGGGGTTTGGATTGTGGTTATGATAATCGGTGCAGCGCTTTCAGCAGGACTGTTCTTTATAGGTCGCTACACGGCAACGCCTCAACGTAGTGAGGCGGCTGCAGGCGTTCCCCAGAAATCGGTAGCGATGTTGCCGTTTGAAAACCTTAGCGAAGACAAGTCGAACGCCTATTTCGCTACGGGTATTCAGGTTGAGATTCTCACGCGTCTGGCCAAGCTAAATGAGCTAAAGGTCATCTCGCGAACTTCCACCGCACAGTATCAAAGCAAGCCGAATAATCCTGGCGAAATCGCGAAGCAGCTCGGCGTTGCGCACCTGTTAGAGGGCAGCGTCCAGAAAGTCGGTGAGCAAGTGCGCGTGAATGTGCAGCTGATTAAGGCGGAAGATGATGCACACATTTGGGCTGACACCTACGATCGCAAGTTGAATCATATCTTTGCGGTCGAAACCGAGATCGCTAAATCGATTGCCGAGCAATTACAGGCAAAACTCACCGGTCACGAGCAAGAGGCGCTGGCGCTCAAACCAACTAACAACGCGGAAGCTTACGACGCTTATCTGCGCGGACTAGCGGCGGAAAGTGAAAGTTTGCTGTCGGTCTATCCATTGCAGAAGGCGATCAGTTTTTACAAACGCGCGGTCCATCTCGACCCGGATTTTGCGATCGCCTGGGCGCGTCTGTCGCGAATGTATTCATGGCTATACAGCTCATTTGGCGATCGCCTCGGCGACGCCAAAGGCGCCTTGGAACGCGCACAAGCGCTGCAGCCGAACGCACCCGAGACTTTGCTGGCATCGGCTAATTACCAAAATGACGAACTCCGTGATTACAAGCATGCCCGTGAAACTTTTCTTCGCGTTGCCAAACTATTGCCCGGGAACAGCGAGGTCCCAGTTTCGTTAGCGAGTATCGCTCGACGGGAGGGACAATGGGACAAAGTGACCGATTATTCCGAGCAAGCGCTAGTGCTTGATCCCCGCAATCCAGAATTGTTACTGCGTGTTGCTTTCAATTACGGCGATCAGCGGCAATTCGAGACAGCTCGTTCGTTGCTCGACCGGGCTTTGCAAATCCGGCCCGATGACGTCGAAATTAAAGCCGCGAAAGCTGCGATGTACCAGGCGCAGGACAGGCTGACGGAAGCCGATAAATATTTGACGGAGGTGAACGCACTCACTTCGTCGTATGAGGCAGTTGGAGCAAAGGTCACGCAATTGAGACTCGAGCGAAAAACTGATGAAGCGGTGCAGTTGTTAAAAACGCGGGTCGCTCAGTTTCAATTCGGTTCGGACGTTGAAGAGGCAGTTTTTGGCTACTTCCTGGCGTTCGCGCAACATGTCGCTGGCGATAAGGCAGCAGCACAAGCTACGGCCGCGCAGACTCGCGACAGGCTGGTGCGATTGACACGCGAGCAACCAGACAATGATTGGCTAGCAGTCATATTATCTCAGACGTATGCTATCGTCGGTGATAAGACTGCCGCGTGGAAGGAAGCCGAGCGCGTGAAGACGATCACGGCTTCATTAGGTGACGTGGCAGTCGGACCTTTTGCCGACGAGAACATGGCGGTGGTAGCAACACTTTCGGGCGAGCATAGTCGCGCGATTGAGTTGCTCTCGCATCTCGCGCGCATTTCCTATTCGGGGTGGTTGTACGGATATCCGGTTACACCGGCGGCGCTACGGCTCGATCCCATTTGGGATCCACTACGCAGCGATCCCGCGTTCCAGAAGCTCTGTCAGGACAAAGCGCACTGAGTTTCGGGGTTTGGCGGATTCTGTCGATGAGAGCTACAATTCACGGAAAGCACGTCCAAGATTCGTTAGGACGTCGCGAGGCAGAAGCGATTGCTCACTTTGGCCTTCATTGAAGATTGCGATTTCTGCGGCGCGGCCGCAGAGCCAGGCACCGACGCGAGCAGCGTCAAAAGGAGAAAGTTTTTGTGCGATGAGGGCGGCGCAAACACCGGTGAGGACATCGCCCATTCCGCCGGTGGCCATACCAGGATTGCCGGTTGTGTTGTAGCTGATTCGTTTGCCGTTTTCGGCGACGACGGTGCGACTTCCCTTTAACAAAAGCGTAACTGGAAATTCGGCAGTGAAGTCTTTGGCGAGTTCAGCCCGTGAAATTTTCCGATCGCCGGCCAGGCGTTTCATTTCGCCAGGATGCGGTGTGAGCAGACGCGCGCCGCGACAATTTTTGAGAATGCTGACCTCTGTGGAAATAATATTGAGAGCGTCGGCATCAACGACCATCGCGTTCTCGGTGCGCTGAACCAGCTCGATAATTTCCCTGGCGTTTTCTTTTCCCAGGCCGGGTCCGATTCCCCAGACGTCGATTTTTTCGTCGAGTAAATCGCGATAGGACCTGACTGGTTTGACCATCGATTCAAAGGGCGCGGCAGCGGCGACGATTTCGTAGATACTTTCCGGCACGAAGACTTCAACCAGGCCGGCGCCAGCGCGCAAGGCTCCCCATGCACACATAGTTGCTGCCCCGGCAAAACCGCGCGACCCGGCGACGATTCCAACCCGTCCGAATTGATTCTTGTGCGCTTCGAACTGGCGGCGTGGCAGCAAACCACGCAATGAAGCATTGCAGGCGACAGTTTCGTCAGCTGTCTCGAGCGGGAGATCGGACAAAGGAACAACTTCAAGCCGGTCGACGAAGTTGATTGCGTTGTCCGTAAGCAGGCCACGCTTTGCCGCCGCGATGGTGACCGTGAAATCGGCGACAACACAATCGCGATCAGCCTCTCCCGAATCGCCATCGAGACCTGTTGGTTGATCGACCGCAAAAACGAACGCGTTATGTTGCAGCCGTAAGCCATTGATTTCCTGACAAGCGGCCAGAACTGGATCTCGTAACGGCGGCTTTGATCCAAGCCCAAGCAAACCGTCGAGAATGACTGTAGGGGCAGGCATGTTGTCGAGCTTTGCGGCCGACACGGCCGCCCCTACAGCAGAGGGAGTATCGCGGAACTGGGTGATTTTTTTGCGCAGCAACTCGCTGCATTCTGATTCGGGAAAGGAAAGATGTACATCGGTGTGCCAGCCGGCGCGCTTCAGGTGCGCGGCGGCGACGAGTGCATCGCCACCATTGTTCCCCTTGCCGGAAAAGATCAGACAATAGCCGGGGCGCGGAAAGAACCGTCGCACCGTCTCTGCGATCCCGCTGCCCGCCTGATTCATCAGGCGTTCGGCGGAGATGCCGCGGGCAAATGCCGCATTTTCTGCGTCGCGCATTTGCGCCGAGGAAACAACCGGCGAGTTCACTGTGCCTCGGAGCTTACTTCCTTTTTCGGAGTGCTGGAGGATTTTTTCTTTTTTGAGCTTGTGTGACGCCGGTGGTGCCGGGCTTTTGATTCACGGACGAAACGCTGATCGATGAAGGGCTGCAGGCCAACATCAACTTTTGACGATCGATTAGTATAGGAGGTGCGAGCAGCGAGTACAGGACGATTTAAGATGCCTCTGGCAATTTCCTGGGCGAGTTGTTGCCGATACGCCGTAGTGAGTGCGTATTGCGCCTCGGTCGGATTAGTGAGAAATCCGCATTCGACCAACACGGCTGGAACCGTTGTTCTTCGCAGAACGAAGTAGCCGCGTCGGCGGACGCCGCGATTTTCCGAGTGCGCGCCACCGACCACAGCGGAATGGATACTGGCGGCGAGGGGCGCGCTTTCCGTGCTATAAAAATAGGTCTCAATGCCACTGGCTCCGCTGCGTCCAGCCGAGTTGAAATGGATGCAAACAAAAATGGCATTGGGATTGGAATTGGCAATGGCGACGCGAGCGCCTAATGGCACGAATATGTCTGTGCTTCGCGTCATGATCACCCGGTATCCGGCTTTCTCCAGGATCGGTTTCAATCTCAAGGAAACATCCAAGTTCATGTTTTTTTCGAGGACGCGTTGACCGGGAATACCTCCGCGATCAAAACCACCGTGACCCGGATCGATAACAATCGTGGTAAAACGCGTTTGGGCCATAGCGGTGGACGCGAACGCGATGGCCGCCAAATAGCAAACCACGTATCGCGTCAAATTTGCCGTCATGATGCGAATCTCTCAGTTGCCGCGCGGCTTCTCGGTTGGACGCGTCGATAATTTCGGGACGGCATTTCGCACGGCTTGGGCGGCGGTCGCTTCCGTCATTCCGCCTACGACGGCGATCTCGCCATCCGCTGTGCGCTTGAAATGAGGACGCGATTTTGTTTCGAGCAAGGTCGAATGAGAGAGAAGTTGCCCGTTCAAGCCGATGATCGCATAAGACCAGGCGCGCGGGGCCGAGCAATGCAGGACATGGAGTTTGTTTTCACGATCAATTTCGGCGTGCGGTTCGTCAAAGGCGATCACGTGTCCGAGCGAGTAGGTGGCATAGACGGTGTTGCGATGTTCATCTTCGACCCGAACATAGAGTGAAGTGTGATCGGCAAACCGATTTGTCAGAAGCGAGTAGGTCCGGCTATCCCCGCCGGCACCGCTGTCCCCGGGAATCCCCACACTTTGTTTCCAGATCGGACGCGCATCGGTAACTTCAACCACCTTTGTTTGCGAATAGAAATAGCGGCCGAGGTCAGAGAAATAGACATGGGCGCGGACGTGATAGTTCCCGAAATCCTGGATCGGATACAGATTCGCGAGGTTAATTTTTTGGGTAACAGTCTGGCCGGTTTCGATGTGCAGCGGTTCCATCTTCTGCGAGGAATCCGCCGGGACCGACTGGCCATCGCGGCCGGTAATTTCGAATCCGAACCAGCGTTCTCGCCCGTCGTCATGCAAATCAATGTCACGTCCGGCGCGATTAGTAATGGTGACGGTGGCGAGCAGTGGTTCGTAGGCGATGTATTGCAAGCGGCTGAATTTCAATTGCACTTCAATCTGAGCATTGGCCGCACCAGCGACGAAGCCGAGAAGCAGAAAAAGAGCGGCGAGTTTCAGCGACTGCATGGGACTATGAATAGAGCAAGAATCTCACCGGCGGGCTCTGGGAAAACGTTCACCCGGTTTGCTGCCGCCAGGCCGGCAAGGCGCGACGTCTTCCTTCTTCCAGCGCGTCGAGGAGCAATGCATTCCATGCCTTACTAACTGTTTCAACACCGGGCGCGGCAGCACGGTCGTAGGCAAATTCGATTTCACCCCAGCTCACGATTTCAACCAAAGCGTCGTTTCCGCATTCCGTGCCGGTCTCGGCATGCACGACCTGGCCATCGCGCATATAAATGGTGCCAACGTTCGCACCCGAAACCATTTGCAGGGCACCGCTGCGTCCGGAAAGGCAGCACATCTGCAAGATGTCAAGGACGTGAAAAAGATCGGGTGCACCCGAAAACATCCGCATGGACCGCTCGATCGTGGCGATTAATCGTTCCCCGTCGATTGGTTCCGGAAAAACTTTCGAGCCGGCCACTTCCATGCGCTGTTCGGAAGCGGCGTAGGCGGGCAGGAACAGCGTTTGTAATCCCGGGAACATTTCGCCCAGCGACGCGCCGAGGATAAAACCATCCAGCCCCGGTGCCTGAAGTTGGGTTAGGAGAATTTGCGGTCGCACTTCCGGTTCCCGCCGCAACCAGACCAGAGTTTCACTTTCGCTGTGAGTGAGGACACTTTCGTATCCAGTGTAATCTTTCACCAGTTGCACCAGGTCCCGCCCAATCTCGGGGTCGCGATGCACGATGAGCAATTGCGTCACGGCGAGAGAGAAGAATTCGGCGCGTCGTTGATCAACCGTGGAGGATCGGCCCGAACCGTCTGCAATTTATCGTCATACAAAATGCGAATAACGTAGCCGAGGTATTGGCGCCGATCGGAATCGGGCGACTCGCTGTTTGCACCCGACTCGGTCCGTTTCTTCGACCGCGGGGAATTCTTGCCAGGTGTAACCGCCGCTGCCGCGGCTGAGAGCGCCGCCTCGGAAGTGATGGAATGAGTCTTGGAACGAAGATACGTCACGATCAATGTTTCGGGGTTGGATTCCACCCAATCGTGTTTCGGGTTCATCCATTCGTAGTTAACGTCCGCGTCTGTGGCCACGACCTTGTCGTTATCGAGCGAATCGTAGAACAACACCATGATGCGCAATTTCGAATGATCTATGGCGACACCATCCCGCTTCTTGATACCGATCTTTAATCGAAAATTTGTTTCCGCGTCGGGATCGGAAACCTGCTCGGTTTCAATATTTGTTACACCGAAGATGGATCCCTCCGGAAGTCCTTCCGCGTCCAGTGGTTTGCCTGCGGTGTCCATGGCCAGGCCCGGTGACGGCGCAGCGGCTGCGCCTAGCCGCAATTTCATGTCGGCCAATTCGTAGAGCGGACCGGCTGAAGAGCCAAGATCTTGGATTTTTCTCCACGTCTCGTTAGAACGATCGTAAAGCTGAATGGATTCGTAAATCGCGGCCATTTCGGCCAGCACCTGCGGATTTTTCGGGTCGCGCTGTGATGCATCCTGCAAGCGTGCCAGGGCGTTGGCCGTATCGCCGCGCTCGCGTAGGACGTTGGCTTCTTTGAGCAAACGATCCGAGGCGGAGAGAGCAGCTGAACTCGGAGCGCTAGCTTGCGGCGGAGCAGGCGTCGCCCCCGGCTTCACGCTGGCGCCTGTGGCCGGCGCCTTTATCGGTCGCAGTATGACGCGCGCCGCCCGGTACTCGGCGCCGAAATGAATTGCGGTCGCTAGAATCTCCAGAGCGGCGAAAACGAGAATAACGCCGACTGCGACGGAGTAGGTCCGGTCGCTGGGAGAAGAAGATGCGGCGAGAACGGGCATTACACCTTTATATTCAGTTAATGGGATGCGGCGGAACTGTCAATCGACTGCTCGTGGACAAGATCGAGGAGAGGATTGTTCAAATTTTTGGCCACGGCGCTCTGTCGATTAAGAGCAAGAGCATGAGTATGAGACGCGGCGGAACCGTTTAGCGCGAGATGTCGCTTTGGGAGAGGAGCCGGAAACCTTCACCGATCAAGACGGAGGAGGCACATTCGGAATCGTCGACGTGCATGGCGAGGGCGGCGCGACCGTTAGGCCGGGTAAGAAGCGGATAGCTGAAGTGTACATTTACTTCGGCCATCAGCAGGGTGGAGAGGATTTTGATGAACTGGGTGGCGACCTCGCGGAGTTCCACGACCATCAATTCGGAAACCCCGAAAGCAATGTTGTGATCATGGAATAACTCCTGGACGCGGTCTGGATCACTTACGATGATGCGGGCGATAGCGGCGTCGGTTGATTCCGAGATGCTCAAGGCTACTACGTGAGTGGCGTGAGCGTTCAGCAGCTTCACGATTTGGAGCATGGCGCCGACTTTGTTGGGCAAGAAAACCGAGAATTGCCGTACTAGTGGCCCGCCGATTTTTGAGGTAGTTTCCGGCAAATCGATCTGCATGCTCTTCGAGTCCTGAGCCAAAATTCGGGACCGGAATATCTCACTGTCTACCTTCCATTTCCAACCGAATTTGCTATTGGGACGGGCCGGGAATTAGCCCCCTTGGAGCGGAGGTTTATTGATAGCGTATCTATTCAGGGGTTGGCGTTATTGCCCAGGTGATGCCCCATCGCAGCCATATGTACCACCTTTCCTGAGTGTTGTGGCGGCGCTTGTGCAAAGCGCCGAATTTGAGGACCCGGCGCTGGACACAAGCGCCTCTACAACGTCACGGAATGCTCGCGCTCCCATTGATTCTGCCTAGAATCGGTCGGGGGATGGACCAAGACGAAAGTGAGTTGCTGGCGTTGCGACGCGAAAAGTTGGCGGCGTTGGAAAAACTGGGTGTCGCGCCGTTTGGGGCGCCGTTCGAAACTTCCGGTGATATCGCCCAGGTGCGGGAAGAATTTGCCGAAGACGCGAATTTTCGCGTCGCTGGCCGGATCACCGCGCACCGCGACATGGGCAAAAGTCACTTCGTTGATCTGAAGGACGCGAGCGGACGGATCCAGATCTATTTGCACACAAAAGAACTGGGCCCGGAAGCGATGGAGATTTTCAAGCTGCTCGACCTTGGCGATTTCATCGGTGTCGAAGGAACGTGTTTCACCACCAAGACGGGCGAGCCGACGTTGAAAGTGCACCAGCTGGAGGTGCTGGCGAAATCGTTGCGACCTTTGCCGGAAAAATGGCACGGCTTGCAGGATATCGAGGCGCGGTATCGGCAGCGGTATCTCGATCTGATTACGAACGATCAATCACGCGCGGTGTTTGCGAAGCGATTTATCATTGTTCGTGAGATTCGACGTTTTCTGGACAGTCGCGGCTTTGTGGAAGTGGAAACGCCGATGCTGCAATCGGTCGCGGGCGGAGCGGCGGCGGAACCGTTTGCGACCTATCACAAGGCGCTCGGGTTGGATCTTTATCTGCGGATCGCTCCGGAACTTTATCTGAAGCGATTGTTGGTGGGCGGGTTCAATAAGGTTTACGAGCTGAACCGCAATTTCCGTAACGAAGGAATTTCGCGAAAACATAATCCGGAGTTCACAATGCTGGAGGCATACTGGGCGTATGCGGATTTCGACAAGATCGCCGATTTGGTGGAGGAAATGATTTGTCATGTGGCGGAGGCGATGGTCGCCTCCCTGCGTGTCGAACATCGCGACGCGGAAGGGAATTTATTACGAACGATTAATCTGACGCGGCCGTGGCGGCGGGCGCGGTATCACGATTTGGTGCGGGAAACGGCGGGCGCGGATTGGTTTGAAATCTCGAGCGAACAACGCCGTGAGCGGGCGAAAAAACTGGGCGTGGAAATTCTGCCGCAACTGGCCGACTTTGAAGTGACGCAGCACGTTTTCGAAAAATTGGTGGAAGAAAAGACCTTCGATCCGCTTTTTGTCACGCATTGTCCCAAGGAATTGGTGCCGCTGGCGAAACAAAATCGTGAGCAGCCCGAGCTGGTTGACGTTTACGAACTAATCATCAATGGCGTAGAAATCTCACCGGGTTACACCGAGCTGAACGATCCCATCACACAGCGTCAGCGTTTGCTGGAGCAAGCCGGAGAGGAGACGCAAAAACTGGACGAGGATTTTCTGCTCGCGCTCGAGCATGGTATGCCGCCGGCCGGCGGATTCGGGCTTGGGATCGACCGGCTGACGATGTTACTTACAGGTGCCGAATCGATCCGAGATGTGATATTATTCCCGCTGTTGAGACCAAAACGCCTCAACTGATTTTACGTTTCAAACATGCCAACGTTGCCGGCTGGATCATCTCTGGTGAGAGAAAAGCCGCAGGCCGCCGGGCAATATGCGCTGTTGCGCGGTGTGCCGCTCTTTGCTGCGCTCGATGATACCGCAGTAGTCGAGCTTTGTGGTTATCTCCATCCAGTGCAGCTCAAGGCCGGCTCGAATTTGTTTCGGGTCGGCGATGCCGGCGACGCAATGTATATTATTGAGAGCGGACGCGTCCGCATCACCGTCACCGATGCGGACGGGAGAGAAGTGATTCTGGCTTCCCTGGGTCATGGCGATTTCTTTGGCGAAATGGCGATGCTCGACGGCCACGGCCGATCGGCGGATGCGTCGGTAACGGAAGATTCTCGTCTGGCGGTCCTGACGCGCGAGAATTTCCTGAATTTCGTCTCCAGTGACTCGCGCATTGTCTTGGAAATGCTGAGCGCGATCACGCGGCGGTTGCGGCGGACGGATGATCTGCTGCGGCATCGTGTTTCGCGAAATGCGAATGAAGAGGACGCCAAGCAGCTAAAGCTGGCCGACCGCGCGGCGGACAAGATCGCGCGTTTTGGCGGGAGCTGGAAGTTCATCATGTTCTCGGTGGTGCTCCTGATTATCTGGATGGCGGCGAACAGCATGCTGTTGCATGAACGCTCGTTCGACCCCTTTCCGTTTGTTCTTCTGAACCTTGTGTTGGGGATGATAGCGGCATTGCAGGCGCCCATCATCATGATGTCGCAGAATCGGGAAGCGCAGAAGGACCGGCTGCGTGCTGATCTCGATTACCAAGTAAACTTGAAAAACGAGATGCTACTGGCCGAGATCCTGCGCTTGCTGGAAAGGCGGGAGAAAGACGCGGGTAGAAGCGATGAGGCAGAGGAGTGATGGAGTGGTGGAGTAACCCGCTGCTGCAGCTACTTAGCTAAAAGGCTCGTTGCCCTCGGTTACCAAATGCGAAAGGTTTAGCTGATAAGGCCAATGCGGCCAATATGTCGAATTCACGTCGGTGGAGAGGACTTTCTGTCCGGATTCCAAAGGTGAAAGGTGTAGGTGAAGACGATGTACCCGAGGACGTGGTGCGGACTGTCGTTGGTAACATAAATGGCAGGATTGCATTGAAAATCACGCGTCAGATTGCAGGTGAATCCGACGGTGACAGAGTTGCCTGAGCCGCTCTGGAAATCGAGTTGGGCCCGCCAGGTTTCGTTGAAATCGTAAGCCCAGCCGAGGATGGCTTCGTTCCGCGACCCGGCCCGAATCGCGCCGACAATGAATTTGTTGTGTTCGGTATAATAACCCGCCTCGATGAACGGTTGTGGATCAACATCGCTGTGCGGCGACCAGTTGATCGCCCCGATGGAAAGCAGCCATGGCTCGCGTTGGATCAGTCCAAGCT
>JBKPMO010000010.1:0-11989 GCA_046732175.1 Verrucomicrobiota bacterium | reverse complement strand
TTGCCGGGCGGAAGTTTGTGGCACAGCCAGGCTAACGAATCAGCACTCGCCCATTACCCTGGTCTTTCCGTCGTCATTCCATCTACGCCCGAAGACGCCGCCGGGCTTTTGTGGACGGCGATGCACTGCGAGGATCCCGTTCTTTTCCTCATTCCCAAGCACATGTTCTGGGCGGAACGCGAAAGCAAAGAGCCGGTGCGCGCGGTTCCTTTCGGGAAAGCGCGCAAACGGCAGACAGGATCGGATCTGACCCTGATTGCATGGGGGAACACGGTGGAGAAAGCGCTCGGAGCCATCGAACAAATTGAAAATGAAGCAAGCATCGAACTGCTTGATCTCCGTTCGATTTCGCCGTGGGACCACGAGGCGATTGAAGGATCGGTGCGAAAAACCGGACGGATTGTGATTGTCCAGGAAGACACGGAGAATTGCAGTGTCGGGCAAATGATCATCGCGCATCTGGTGTCGAATGCTGACCTTTGGACAAGACTCGTTAGTCCTCCAATTCTCGTTAGCAAGGGGAACGTAATGATCGGCTACAACCCGATCTATGAGTATGCTGCTCTGCCCGATGTTCAGCGCATTGTAGCAGCGATCCGGAAATCAATTTCGACAAAAAAGGAACGCACTGCCATTTCTGTAGCCGCGGTCGATGACCGCGGCAGACCTGAACCTGTCCTTCAGCCGCCAGAGCCGCGGCCTTCGACTCCGAAAGCTTTCGCGAGCGGTGCCGCGGGCACAGCTACAGGAAAACAGGCCATCACGGTTCCGATCATGGGTGAAGGTATTCGTTCCGCCAAAATTGTTTCTTTATTGAAAAATCCGGGCGATGCCATCGCACTGGACGACGCCCTTTGCGAAGTAGAAACCGATAAAGCCGTTTATCCAATCGAGTCTTCGTTCGCTGGAACAATGGGCGCATGGAAGGTCGAAGTCGGCGACACGGTTGAGATAGGTCAGGAGCTGGGAACAATTTTAGTGGGTGCTACTCAACCAGAAAAAGATGTAGAGGCGGCCGTGCCGGCCGCTGGTTCGATCGACAGCGGGCGACACGCCCGCCGCTACAGCATCGACCCTGCGCTTTCCCCTACAATCACGCGCAAACTGAGCCGTGTTATTCCCGCGAACCTGCAAATGGACGCGCGCTGGGATTCCATTCGTAAAGCGCGCGACGCCGCGAAAAAGAAAAACGACCGCAACGCCCCCTCCCCTTCCGTGATGATTGCGTGGGCAGTTGTCCGCGCGATGGAAAAGCACGCGCCGTTTCGCCGTTTGATTTTGGAAGACGACACCATCGTTGAGAACGACGATTTCGATCTCGGGATTGCGGTAGCGATCGAAGGCGATCGCCTGGCCACCGCTGTTATGACGGAAGCAAATCGCAAAAGTTGGGAGGAATTCGTCGAGGCTTATCGCAAGATTGTTGATGAGACTCGCGGCGGCCGCGTCGACGCCATGAATGCACCTGTTGTCATCAGCAGCCTCGGAGCCTTTGGTGTGCGGACGGGTGCGCCTATCGTAGTCCCGCCTTCAGTCGGAACGCTTTTTATTGGTTCAGCTCATCGCGAAATCTTGCCGAACGGCAGGAAGAACGAACCCGCGGAAGTGATTACACTCTCGCTTACCTTCGATCACCGAGTGGTGAATGGCGCCGGTGCGGCCAACTTTGCTCACGAGATCAAAGAGCTAATCGAGCACTTTAACCTGAAGTCAGTCCAAGAGCCTGGAATTGCCTGACCGATTCCCCTAGACAACCCACTTTGGCTTCCGTTTCTCGTTGAAGGCGCCGATACCTTCGCGCGCTTCCGCGGAACCACGAGCTTGCATGTGATGTTTCAATGCCAGCTCAAGATCATGTTTCACCGAGGTTGACCCAAGCTCTTCGATCATCCGCTTCGTTTGCAGGATCGCGTTCGGTGCGCCTTGCAAAACAGAATCGGCGAACTTTAACGCTTCAGTCATGACCTCGTCGCGCGCTACAACGCGGTTGACCAAGCCCATCGCCAGAGCGCGGTTCGCATCGATCAATTCCCCGCCCAATAGCAGCTCTCGAATATCTCTTTCTCGCAATTGTCGTCGCAAAAATGTCAAAACCAACCCCGCAACGAGCCCTCGTCGCGTTTCCGGATAACCGATCCTGGTTCTGTCCGCCGCCACGACGAAGTCGCAGGCTGACATAATGCCGGCGCCACCCGCAACCGCAGCTCCGTGAACAGCCGCAATGGTGACCGGACGTGCTTCGCTCAGCGCGCCAAGCACGTGTGCAACCAGATCGGCAGTCGCGTGCGCTTTGGTTTGATCCTGGGCTTCCTTCAAATCCAAACCCGTGCAGAATGCTACACCAGCGCCACGCAATACGATGATCCGCTCCTTTGGCTCATCCGAAGCCAGTTTAATCGCTGCAATCAGCTCGGTGAGAAGTTGAATGGAAAGCGCGTTGCGTCGTTCTGGGCGATTCAAAGTGATGATCGTAATCTGTGGCGAATGTTTTTCAGTAAGAACGACGGACATGGGATGATCTCCTGGGTTAAGAGCGGGGCAAACGTCGCACTTTCGACTTAATCTGCTAGTAACTTTCAGCGATGGAATCGGTCAAGCTTATCGAGTGTCCACGGGATGCCTGGCAAGGGCTTAAGCTTCAAATTCCGACAGAGCGGAAGGTGCAATATTTGCGCGGGTTGATCGCGGCAGGCTTCCGACACATCGATGCAGTCAGCTTCGTATCGCCGAAAGCGGTCCCGCAGATGGCCGATAGTGAGAAAGTGCTCGAGCAGCTTGGACCGGCCGCGGACGTCGAGATTATCGGCATCGTTGTTAACGAAAAAGGCGCGGAGCGGGCAATCGCGACGGGCGCGATAAGCACGTTGGGATATCCATGTTCAATCTCGGAGACATTTCTGCACCGAAATCAGAACCAATCGCTGGAGCAGAATCAGGCGCTGCTGAAGAAGATTAAGGAACAGGCGGACGAAGCGGGCGTCGGAA
Organism: Verrucomicrobiota bacterium; assembly: GCA_046732175.1. GTDB lineage: Bacteria > Verrucomicrobiota > Verrucomicrobiia > Chthoniobacterales > UBA10450 > AV69. The sequence goes on along the minus strand of JBKPMO010000010.1, from coordinate 9,004 downwards.
TGGTCGTGTACGTTTCAATGGCGTTCGGAAATCCTTATGGCGATCCATGGAGCGAAGACGAGGTCGCGCAGGCTGCCGCAAACATTGCACGCTTGGGGATTCATTCTATTTCGATTGCCGACACGGTGGGAGCCGCGACGCCCGACTTGATTCGTCGCGTATTGGGCGCAGTCATCCGTAATTGCCCTGAAAGTGAGGTTGGCGTCCACATGCACAGTACCCGTGTGGAAGCAGCAGCGAAAGTCTTCGCGGCGTACGATGCCGGATGCCGCCGGTTCGATTCTGCCATAGGCGGGCTTGGCGGATGCCCCTTCGCACAAGACGACTTGGTCGGGAATATTCCGACGGAAGAAGTTAGGGACGCGTTGAAGGAACGCGGCGTAACGCTGCCAATCAATGGCAAACTCACGGAAGTTATGGCGATGAACGCTGCAATCGCTGGCGAATTCTTAACCGCTAAAGCAAGACCGGAATCAGCCCCCTAGATTCCCGGTTTGGCCTCGATGCTGTAGTGTCGGCTGTCGTCAGCGCACGCTACAGCGCTTGCTAATCAAACCTGGACTACACCAGTGTGAAAGCGCGCCTTCGCGGGCGGGCGGGCGACATAGCGAAGGAGCTGAACGAGAACATCGCGCGTTTCGTGCGGTTGGATGATGGCATCGATCCACCCACGCGCTGCCCCATAACGAATGTCCGTTTGCTCTTCGTAACTCGCTTTCACTTTCGCGCGTAACTCTTCGAGTTCTTCCGGCTTTGCTTTTTTGTCTCCGCGTTCTTTGGCCCGGGCAAGAATGGAAAAGACCGTGTCGCTGGCTTGCGCTGCGCCCATCACCGCGTAACGCGCGTTCGGCCACGCCAGAATAAAGCGCGGGTCATAAGCCTTACCGCAAAGCGCATAGTTTCCCGCCCCGAACGAACCACCGACCACGATCGTGATTTTGGGGACAATCGAATTACTGACAGCGTTCACCAACTTCGCCCCGCTGCGAATGATTCCACTTTGCTCCGCAGCTTTTCCAACCATGAATCCGGTTACGTCCTGGAAAAAAATGATCGGCAACCCGACCTGGTTGCAGTCCATGACGAAGCGCGCCGCTTTGTCGGCGCTATCGGAATAAATGACGCCGCCCATCTGAATTCCCTCCGTCTTGGTCCGCACTTGCAGACGCTGACTGGCGACGATCCCAACCGGGCGGCCGCCGATCCGGGCATAAGCGGTAACCAAAGTCTTGCCGTAATCGGCTTTGTATTCATCGAGTGACTCCGCGTCGATAATGGTGGCAAGCAAGTCACGCGCATCATAGTTCTTGTGCCCGTCGAGACTGATCAACTCGTAAATTGTCCCGCTCGCTTTCGCGGGTTTTTTGCCATTGGGCGATTCATATTTCTCGTTAGCTTCCGGCAGCATCGCCACGAGTGAGCGTAATTTTTCCAGGCAGGCTTCATCGGTCTTTTCGTAGAAATCGACGGTGCCGCTGATTTCCGAATGCATTTTCGCGCCGCCAAGTTCTTCCTGATCGACGATTTGTCCGATGGCAGCTTTAACCAGCGATGGGCCCGCGAGATAAAGGCCGCTGCCCTCCGTCATTAGAATCTTGTCGCACAACACCGGCAGGTATGCGCCACCGGCGACACAATTGCCCATGATAGCGGCGAACTGCGGTACGCCGGCGGCGGAAATGACGGAGTTGTTGCGAAAAATGCGGCCGAAGTCGTCCTCGTCGGGGAAAATTTCATCCTGCATCGGAAGAAACACACCGGCAGAATCGACCAGATAAATCAGTGGAAGATTATTTTCGAAAGCGATCCGTTGCGCGCGGATAAGTTTCTTCGCCGTTTGAGGAAAGAACGCACCCGCTTTCACAGTAGCGTCGTTGGCGATGATCATGCACGGGACATTGGCAACGTTACCAATGCCGGCGACGGCACCGGCGGCCGGAACGCGTCCCCATTGTTCGTACATTTTGTAAGCGGCCCAAAGTCCGACTTCGAAGAATTGCGCACTCTGATCGAGCAAACGTGCGAGGCGCTCACGCGCCACCAATCGTCCCAGCTTGTGCTGTCGCTCCTGGCCCGCCTTGCCGCCGCCTTCGCGCAGCTGTGCTTCTTCGACACGAATTTGTTCGCAGCGATCGCGCAGCGTTTCGGCCCGGGGAGTACGTGACGACATGCGATGGAGGCTTTAATCCGGCGCGCGCGTTACTTCAAGCACGGGTAAAGGGCGCTTGTAGCGGCGATCTATGAACGCCTTGGCCACACGCCGTCATTTCGTGCATCCGGCGGTCATAGACTGCCGCTACAGAAACGCTTCGCCTGTTCCGGTAAGATCGCGAGATCGCTTCTAGAACGCGTCCGAATCGGAATGGTAACCGGAGCCGCCGCGGATACTGCGGAGGCGATTGCGACTGCCGCGCTCGGAATCGGCCCGATTGAAACAGCCGACCGCCACCTTTACCAGAAATGGAATGGCGGCAAGCGTGCCCAGCGACATGAGGGCGATAGCGGTAGCCTGCCGGGCGGGGCGTTTGATCCGGTCTGCCACAAGCAAACCAAGGCCGAGTCCGAGGGCAGCCCGAGTCAGGGCCAAAAGTGGATCGAGCGGTAGATCGCTGGGCGGTTTGGGAATGGGAATCGTTAGTGACATTCGCGTATTCCTATACGTCGCGGCGGTGAAAAATAAATAGGGAAATTGTTGCAAGCATGTAAAAAACAACCGACGAACGTCAGAGCGGCCATGGAAATTTATGCATTGGTTCTTGCCGGCGGCAGTGGCGAGAGGTTCTGGCCCTTGAGCCGACGCGCTTTACCAAAGCAATTGCTGCGCCTGGTCTCGAGCTGTTCGCTTCTGGAAGCGACGATTGCACGCCTGGAGGGTTTAATTCCCCCAGCCCACATTCTCGTTCTAACCAACGTCGATCAGGAAAAGGGTGTGCGCGACGCTCTCAAGAAATTTCCCGACTGCAATATCATTACTGAGCCTTCAAAACGTGATACTGCCGCTGCCGTCGCGCTCGGTGTCGCTTGGGTGGCAGCGCGCGATCATATCGCCGCGATGGTTGTTCTGCCGGCCGACCACGTAATTGAGGACACCGCTGCGTTTCAGAAAATTCTTCGGGATGCAGTCGATGCCGCGCAAGGTAAAGGCGCGCTGATCACGATTGGTATTCGACCAACATCGGCCCATCCGGGTTTCGGTTACATTGAAATGGGCGAACCAATTTCGGGAAAACCCGGTCTATGTCGCGTGGTGCGCTTCCGCGAAAAGCCAAATGTCGACCTGGCGGAATCGTTTATCCGCAAAGGAAATTTTCGCTGGAATGCAGGCATGTTCGTTTGGACGGTGCCGACTATTCTGACAGAGTTCAACCGGCACGCGCCCGAGTTCGGCCGATTTATTGCGATGATGAGCGCACCGGGCGCGTTCGAGAAAAACTGGACCGAGAAATTCTCCAAGCTTTCGAAAATCTCGTTCGACTATGCAGTCATGGAACATGCCGATCGCGTTCTGGTGCTGGAAGCGGAATTCGATTGGGACGATGTCGGTGGCTGGGAGGCGGTAGCGCGGTACTTTGAAAAAGATAACCGCGGCAATGCCGCCAACTGCGGTCTGACCGCGCTCGATGCCAGCGACAACATCGTCTTCGATGATAGTGGCAGAAACGTCGCGTTGCTTGGAGTGAATAATCTGATTGTCGTTAGAACGCGGGACGCAGTGCTGGTATGTCATCGGCATCACGCCGAGAAGATCAAGAATTTGGTCGCGAAGTTGCCGGAGGGATTGCAGTGAAGCCGGTTCTTGGCGTCGATCTCGGGGGAAAGCGCACCGGAGTCGCTCTCTCCGATGACCTGCGGGCGCTGGCGCATCCGTTGGAGACGATTGCAAGCGCTTCGCCGCAGAGGGTCGCGCAGCGGCTGCAAGAGATCGTGGCGGAAAGACAGGTCGATTGTGTGGTGGTGGGGCTGCCGCGCCAGATGAATGGTGCGCTTGGTCCGGCCGCAAAAAATGCACAGCGTTTTGTGGAAAAATTGCGGTCACTCGTTTCCTGCGAAGTTGTGAGCTGGGACGAGCGGCTCTCGACTGCCGCGGCGGAACGGGCGTTGCGCGACGCGGGTAAGAAAACGCGCGAAACACGCGGCATTCGCGACCAGGTGGCGGCGCAAATTATCCTGCAAAGTTATCTTGACCGGCTCAATGCCTGAATCGCGCCGGCTCAAGTTAGTTATCAGCTACGACGGGCGAGATTTCGCCGGCTGGCAGAGTCAAAAACAGGGAAACACCATCCAGGACAATCTCGAAGCAGCGTTCGAACGCGTCTGCGGACAACGCCTAACCGTGACTGGCTCGGGCCGAACGGATTCCGGCGTTCACGCGCTCGGGCAATGTGCGCATGTGGACGTGCCGGCGGCACAATTCGTCGCCGATCGCTGGCTGAAAGCCTTAAATGGCGTGCTGCCACAAACGATTCGGATCTTGCGCGCTCGTTTCGTTCTCAAGAGTTTTCACGCTCGCTTTTCCGCCAAGGGCAAAGTTTATCGTTATCGGATCATTAATGGATTGGTCCGACCACCATTAGAGATCGGTCGAGCATGGCATATCGCGGCTTCGCTCGACCGCGATTTGCTGCGGCGAGCCGCAGCGCTATTCCATGGCCGGCATGATTTCGCTGCTTTTGCTGCAAATCGCGGAAAAGAGGAGCGAAGTAACGTGCGGACGCTAGAATACGTTCGAGTGACTAGCCGGCGCGATTTGATCGAGATCGAATTCTTGGCTGACGGATTTCTGTACAAAATGGTGCGATTGATGGTGGGATCGATGGTCCGCTGCGCACTGGGAAAAGAGAGCCTGCAAGCGATCGAATTGCGTTTGGAACGCACGTCGCGCGCCGCTAACCGTTTTGTCGCTCCCGCAGGGGGGCTTTACTTGGTCCGCGTTCGCTACTAACTCATTGCGAATCAGAACGAAGGCCCTCCTGACTCTCCTTGCGATCGACCTTAGCGGTCGTCGCGGCCGAGCTGGTTTTCCAGAATTTTGCCAAGCAGAATAAGAGCAACGCCACAAAACATCCCCTTGGCGAAGAAATAGGTCGGGATTCCGCCGGCCACGACGTTGCCGACGATGATTGGCTTGTCTTTATCCTCTTTCATCGCCGCAAATGAGCAGAGAACAAAAACCAAGAGAGCTATTAACGGATTAAAGATCCTCAAATAGGTGCGCATGGGCCGAGAGCATGACGAAACGCTTGGCCAACCGCGAGCAAAAGTCTGGCCGATGTCGGGACATGGCGCATGAAAAATGGCAAAAGCCCGAATGAAGCTGGAAACCAGGAAACTAAGAAACGGCCTTGCTCCGCTTTTATCCCCGGTTCTTGGCTTCCAGATTTCTCTTATTTTAACCGCGGCAGGAGGCCTTCCAGGATGGTCGCGACGGATTCTTCCACGCTTTGCTGATCAGTTTGCACCACGATCTCCGGATCGACTGGCGTCTCGTACGGCGCGTCGATACCGGTGAACTCGCGGATCTGCCCTGCTCTCGCCTTTTTGTAGAGATTTTTTGGATCCCGTTCTTCGCAGACCGCAAGCGGCGCATCGACGAAGACCTCGATGAATTCGGAGTTACCTTCCATTGCAATCGCGCGAGCCCGCTGCCGATCGGCCCGGTATGGCGAAATGAAAGCCGTGATGACGACGTTGCCTGCGTCAGCCATCAACTTCGCTACTTCGCTCACCCGCCGAATATTTTCGACTCGGTCATCTGGCGAGAACCCGAGATTGGAATTCAAACCATGCCGGATGTTGTCCCCATCCAGGATGTAGGGATGCATTGCTCGAACGAAAAGTTCGCGCTCGAGCGCTTGCGCGATGGTGGATTTTCCAGATCCGGAAAGCCCGGTCAGCCAGATGACAGCGCCACGATGTCCGTGTTGGGCGGCGCGCGCCTGCGCGTTGATCTTCCCTTCGCTCCAGAAAATGTTCTTGCTCTTCACCGCCGCCCGATCGGTGTAAACACCCCCGTGAATAATTCCGCCGCCGCAAATCATGCCATCATCGACCAGAACAAAACGGCCCAGTGGCGGAACGCGATCATGATTATCCAGAACGATTGGAGCGCGCGTTTGAATGGTCAGGCGGCCGACCTCGTTCCGCTCCAACTGTTCCGCCTTGGTCGCACTTCGCTCCAGTGACGATGAATCCATCACCTCATCGAGTGATACGATCTGACATTTGACTTCCTGGGTTGCCAAACGCGCGGTGTAAAGATGCGACAAATGTGCGGGCTGTCGTGCGATCCAGAAAAGATCGGCATGAAAGCGATTGGTTTCGATCGGCGTATTTTTCGAGTGTGAGCCTACATAACCGCGCTCGACGAAAATCTGCTCGCGCAACATGATCCCCACGGAATCCCCGGCGATGGCCATTTCGTTACTTGCGCGACTCGAAGCGTTGGACGAGTTGGGTTGCCAATTTTCGATCGATTGCACAATCGAAGTTTTATTGGCGGGCGAAAAAACCAGTTCGTCGCCGACTCGTAGCGTTCCGGTTTCGATCCGGCCGGCCATGATTCTGCGCTCGTCGAATTTGTAAACATCCTGCACGCAAAACCGCAGCGGTAGCTCGACCGGCGGAGCGAGTGGGGCCATGTCATCAAGCCCATCGGCCAGGGTTGGCCCCTTGTGCCACGTCATTTTTTTGCTGCGCGAGGTAATGTTTTCTCCAAATCGGGCCGACGCAGGAACGAAAACGCGCGGCTCCAAATTCAGTGTCTTCAAAAATTGACGGTATTTGTCTTCGATATCGCGAAAGCGCGCTTCGGAATAATCGGCCAGGTCCATTTTATTGACTACGACGAAGAACTGCTGCACCCCGAGTAGGCTCAGCAAATAGGCGTGGCGCTTCGATTGTTCCTGCACGCCTTCATTGGCGGCGATCACAAGCACGGCTGCGTCCGCGTTGGCGGCGCCCGTGATCATGTTTTTCAAAAACTCCTTGTGACCTGGTGCGTCGATAATCATGTAGTTCCGCTTCACGGTTTTGAACGGAATCTGAGTAGTATCGATGGTGATGTTTTGTTCTTGTTCCTCGAGTAGGGCATCGAGGAGGAACGCGAACTCGAACTCCATGTTTTCCGCCGCGCACGCACGCTTCACCTGCTCGAGTTTCCCTTCGGGAAGCGAATTCGTGTCGTTCAGAATCCGGCCAATGAGAGTAGACTTGCCGTGATCGACGTGGCCGACGAAAACGACGCGGAGCTTCGTCTCGATACTGGATGCCCGTTGCTTGGTGCTCGCTTCTTGTTTTGTCATTTTTCTGATATGTGCGAGCGCATTATAAAAATCCCTTTGCGCGCAGCTTTTGCATCGCATTCCGCTCATGATGGTCCTGTGCACGACCCGCGCGCTCGCTCGTCCGCGTGGTTTCTAGTTCGGCAATGATGGCGTCAATGGTCTCGGCATTACTTTTGATCGGTGTGGTGATCGGGCTGCAGCCGAGTGAGCGATAACGCTGACCGTTTCTCGCGAAATACATTTTCGGGATCGGAATGTTTTCGCGCTGGATGTAGCGCCAGATATCGACCTCGGTCCAATCGAGCAGCGGTTGCACACGCACGTGCTCGCCTTTTGCGGCGGTAGTTGCGAATTGTCCCCAAAATTCCGGCGGTTGATCCTTATAATCCCATTCAAATTGCGCGTTCCGTGGCGAAAAATAGCGTTCCTTGGCCCGGGTCGAATCTTCATCGCGGCGGATACCGGTGATGAGGGCATCCCACCCGTACTGGGCCATCGCTTGTTGCAGCGCCACGGTTTTCAACTCGTGCGTCACCGTCACCGGATCGTGCGTCTCGTAACCCACACCGCGTGCACGCGCCTCTTCGTTGATCTTCACCACGAGATTCAGTTTGTAATGTGCGGTTGCCCATTCGCGGAACTCGAGCATCTCCGGAAACTCATAAGTAGTATCGATGTGCAAAACCGGAAACGGCACTCGCCCGAAAAACGCCTTGCATGCTAACCAGATTAAGACATTTGAATCTTTTCCCATCGACCATGGCATCGCGATGTTTTTGAACGAATGGTAGGCCTCGCGAAAAATAAAGACACTCTGGTTTTCCAGTCGATCGAGATGTGTGCGGGTCGTGTTGGTCATTGCAGTTTTTTGCGAGCGCGTTCTATACAATTCGGAAGGCGTAATTGCAAAGGCCGCGAGCCCCCGATGTAGCAGGTTCTATGCGCTCTTCGGCCGTAACTTGGTCATCCTGAGCCGCGGATGAGCCAAGAAGCCCGCGAAATGACGCTAAAAAGCAGCTAAGAAAATCCGCTTCCGAAATGTCCGAGCCGGCAGGCGGCAGAACACGGAATGGCCTCGCGCTGCGCCGGCCCCCGTCATTGTCTTGCATGCCTACCCCGTGACGTTAGTGTTGAGCTGTGCCACAAGTCGCTGCTTACGATTCAAAGATTGAGGGCAACGTCATTTTCACCCAGCTCGATGCGGCGATGAATTGGATGCGGAAGAACTCGCTCTGGCCCATGCCCATGGGTCTGGCCTGTTGTGCGATTGAATTGATGGCAACAGCCGCTTCCCGGTTCGATATCGCGCGGTTCGGCTCTGAGGTGATGCGATTTTCTCCACGACAATGTGACGTCATGATTGTCGCCGGCACCGTCACCTACAAGATGGCGTTGGCTGTTAAACGGATTTGGGAGCAAATGCCGGAACCGAAATGGTGTATCGCGATGGGCGCGTGCGCAGCGAGCGGCGGGATGTATCGAAGTTATGCCGTCCTGCAAGGCATCGATCAACTGATCCCAGTCGATGTTTATGTCTCGGGATGTCCCCCTCGCCCCGAAGCGCTTCTGGAAGGACTCATGCGTTTGCAGAAAAAGATCGAGGGCGAACAGTCGTTCCTGGCTCAGAAACCGCGTCTCGCATCCGAGCTGGTGCGGGAAATCCAAAAACGACCTCCCATTCGTGCCCATGTCCGCGGCGTTGCGACGCCCCCGGCGTCAAA
>JBKPMO010000009.1:0-16747 GCA_046732175.1 Verrucomicrobiota bacterium | reverse complement strand
GCCACCATCACCCCACCTTTGAATAATCCTAATTGCGGCGGCAATTCACCTGATTCGTGGGCAAATGCGCCATGGTATCTTTATAGTCAACTTAAGGACGTAACCATCAATCCAGTGACGGTCGGTTCCACTCCGCGCGAGACCTACGTCAATATTGTAGTGAATGGCGACATCAAGACTAACCTCACAATCAATAAAGGGGCGAACGTCAGAATCTACTTCACAGGGAATGCAGATATTAAGGTGTCCAACTTTAGTAACGGCAATGTAGACGGATCGGCTCTTCTCAATATCGACGGAACCACCTCGACCAATACGAGCGCTTCGGGGCACGTGCAGTTCTATGGCGTTAGTCCAACCGCGCCAGCTACCCAGACGATCAATCTCGACGCTAACGGCAAGCCAACGATCGAAGCCATGTGGTACGCTCCAGGCGCCGATTTTATCAGCAAAGGCAACATTGTGATGCTAGGCGCTATTGTCTGCAAAAGCTTCTACGAAAACGGCGATTGCTTTTTCCACTATGACAAGGCCCTCGCCGACGTGCTTCCGCCAAACGATTACCGACTGGCTAGCTACGTTGAAGACGTCCGGTAAGTAAAATCTCAGGAGGGTTCAGGTTAACGGATTCGCAAACGACCATTGAACTATTAATACGCCAAAAGGACAGCAACTTATGAACACCGTCGCCGATCAAACGAACCGGCGCATCCTTGTCATCGACGACAACCGCGGTATCCACGATAGTTTCCGTGCAATTCTGCGTTTCGCTGATACAGACAAAAGCGCGCTAGATGAAGCCGAAGCGCGTCTTTTCGGTGAGGCGACTCCAACGCGGCGGGCGGTGGGTTTCACGATGGAGTCCGCATATCAAGGCGAAGAAGGTATTGAGTTGGTCCGCGCTGCGCTCGATAAGCGCGAGCCCTACGCGTTAGCTTTTGTTGATATGCGGATGCCGCCCGGAATGGATGGTATCGAAACGATCACAAAACTTTGGGAACTTGACGCCGATCTTCAGGTGGTGATCTGCACGGCGCATTCTGAGTACGGATGGCGTGACCTGGCGAGACTCGGCGGTTCTGATCGGCTACTGATTTTGAAGAAGCCCTTCGATGTTACTGAAGTGCGGCAAATGGCGGAAGCGCTCTGCGCCAAATGGGAATTGCTGCGGCGCGGACGGCATTATCTTGAAGAGCTCGAGGCACGCGTTGCCGAGCGGACCCAGAACCTTTCCCAGGCAAACCAGGAACTACGCGACCAGATTACGGAGCGAAAGCAGGCGGAGGCGGCGCTGCGCGAAAGTGAATTACGCTTCCGTCAACTGGCGGAAAATAGCAGCGAAGTTTTTTGGGTCGCTTCGCCCACCGGTGAAGAATTGTTCTACATCGGCCCGGCCTATGAGCAGATTTGCGGCCGGTCGTGCCAGAGCATCTACCAAGATCCAAAACAGTGGTTTAAGAATATCCTGGAAGAGGATCGGCCACCTGTGGCTAAGGCCTTAACGGAATTGTCCCAAGGCACGAATTACGACCTGGAATATCGCATCCGGCACCACAATGGTTCGATCCGGTGGGTCCGCGATCGGCGTTTTGCGATACGCGGCGACAACAGAAAAGTCGTCCGAACATGCGGTGTGGCGGAAGACGTCACCGAGCGGAAAAACCTCGAGGTCGAGATGGCGAAGGCGCGTGATGCGGCGCTGGAGGCAGCGCGCATGAAATCAGAATTTCTTGCCAACATGAGCCACGAAATTCGCACACCAATGAACGGTGTAATCGGCATGACTGGACTTCTTCTTGATACCGAACTCGATCAGAGGCAGCGTGATTACGCGGAGACGATTCGCAGCAGCGCGGAATCCCTGCTCTCGATCTTGAACGACATTCTCGATTTTTCGAAGATTGAGGCCGGCAAGCTGGAGTTTGAGAAGTTGGAGTTTGATTTGGATGAAGTGGTGGACGGTGCGTTGTCCGTCCTTGTGCCGGAAGCACGAACAAAAGGTTTGGAACTGCGAAGCGAGATTGATCCCCAAACTCGCACTACTCTATGCGGTGATCCAGGGCGATTACGACAGGTGCTGACAAATCTTCTTAACAACGCAGTCAAATTTACCGAGCACGGCGAAGTCGTGCTACGGGTCCTTCCGCTGAAAGAGGCATCGGGAGTACCTCACAGCATCCCTGATAGCAAAACGACTTTGCGTTTCGAAATCAAAGACACCGGAATAGGTCTGCACGAGGAGGCGCGCGGACGAATCTTTGAAGCTTTCAGTCAGGCAGATCAATCAACTACACGACGCTACGGCGGTACCGGACTTGGACTGACGATCTCGCGGCAGCTGGTAAAAATGATGGAGGGCGAAATCGGAGTCGAGAGTGAACCGGGTAAAGGATCGACATTTTGGTTTACGGCGCAGTTTGCAAAACACGCTGTTGAAAAGGCGGCACCAGCGACGCAGAAGCCTCTCCCTGCCAAGCGCGTGTTGCTGGCACATAAGAGCGAGACTGATCGCCAGATCCTTCGAGCACAGCTGACGGCTTTGGGAATGCGATGCACCTCGGCGGCTAGCGGCGACGAAGCGCTGCAATTCTTGTGCGGGGCAATTGCGGACAATGATTGGTTCACCGTCGCGATTATTGACATGGAAATGCCGGGAATGAATGCAATGGAGCTGGCTCGAGTCATTAAAAGTGACCCCATAACCAAGGATACCAGAGTGATCATGCTCTACTCCGATGCGCACCCCGTCGATACGAGGGCTCCCAAAAATTCGGACATCGACGCCTTTCTCGTTAAACCAGTAAAGCAACCACAACTGCACCAGTGTCTGGCCAGCGTTCTCGGCGCTACGCCCTCAATAAGAGCTAGGGCGAAAAAACAGGGCCCGCCCCAGACACCCCCATATCCAATTCACGACATACGCATCCTGGTTGCTGAAGACAATGAAGTGAACCGACATGTCACGCTCCTGCTGTTGGAGAACCTCGGCTATACTGCTGACACGGTAATAACCGGCAAAGAAGCCCTGGCCGCGCTCAGGCGTCAGTCCTACGACATCGTCCTGATGGATTGCCAAATGCCAGAGATGGACGGCTACGAGGCTTCGCGCACAATCCGTCGCGAATTCGACAAGCCACCGTGCATTATCGCCATGACGGCGCATGCGCTGCGCGGCGACCGTGAAAAATGTCTGGCTGCGGGAATGGACGATTATCTCTCCAAACCAATCACTGAAAAGGAGTTGAAGACGGCACTGAAAAAATGGGCGCCGGTTCGCAACCCGAAGGCGCCGGTTGACCTTCAACGCCTTCGCGACATTTGCGGCGACGCTCCCGGGGCAATGCGAACGGTCGCCGACCTCTATTTGGAGCAAGGCGCGGAACTTTTACCAGCCATGGAAATGGCTATTCGCAACAATGACGCGAAACATGTCCGTTCAATCGCCCACCGCCTTCGGGGCGCGAGCCTGAGCTGCGGGACTAATTCAATTGTTCCATTTCTAAACGAACTCGAGGAACTGGGTAATAGCGGCAACCTTGCGACAGCGTCTGCCGTATACAAAAAAGCAAGTTCCGAATTTGCCGAAATCCGCTCATTTTTGGAAAGCCATCTTCAAAGATAGTGAACACGCGGTAGAAGAAGAAAGATTCGCCCGAGCTTATTAAGGGACAGCGCGGTTGCGCGGGAGGCGGCCACGGTAGTAGCGCGAAAGCCGCTGCCCTAGATCGGAATTCTTAATTTCAGATCACCGATTTCAGAGGACGCCTCCTCTAACTCCTTCACCCGCGCTGCCAGAGCGCCATGTAGCTCGAGAATGCGAAATCCAACCTGGATCCGCGCTAAAAGCTCGTTCTTGTCGAACGGCTTGATCAGGTAATCGTCTGCACCGGCATGTAATCCTTCCACGATATTTTCCTTGGCGCCACGTGATGTAAGCATGATCACGTAAACCATTTTTTTACTTTCACGGATGCGTCGACAAACTTGCAAGCCATCCATGTCAGGCATCATCCAATCGAGAAGGGCGAGGGCGGGACCTTGCTCTGCTCGCAATGCCTTCATTGCTTCGTGACCATCCTGCGTGACAACCGCCTTAAAACCCCATTTTGCCATCAAATTGCTAATCAGCGTTCGGGAGACAAGATCGTCCTCAGCGATGATAATAGGCAATTGCGCGAAACGCGCGATAGCTCGGCGTCTGTCGAGCTCGGTCGCTTTCGGCTCGTCGGGCTTACCCACGTCCGAAATCTGCCAGGGAGGCGAGAATGGAATACCCTTTGTGTTCAACATCCGGTGCGTTCCGGGAAAGAGCACCCGACGTGCCTTCCCCGGTGCCAATTCCTATTTCGCCTGCGGCACTTACCATCCAAGCCAATCGCGTTCGCGTAAGCTACCGGTGGTTAGAAAAGGACGGGCTATGCTACGCCAACGGCAAAGATCCCAGGCCGATTGCGGCAACGGTGCGATTAGGCTTCAATGATATTGTTGCGAATGGCGTAGCGGATTAATTCGCTGAACGACTTTAATCCCAGTTTCTTCATGATTGTGGCGCGATGTGTTTCCACCGTGCGCACACTGATCCCCAGGATTGTGGCTATTTCCTTGCTACTTTTACCCTCGGCCAAAAGCTGCACAATTTCCCGCTCGCGATCGGTAATGCGACTCTTTTCGGGCGCAGGTTCGAGCGGTTTCTTTCCATTAATATACCGGGCGAAAACAATCTCTGATATTCGCGAGGTAAAAAAATGTTTATGTTCCGAAAGTGCTTTCAGTGCCTCGATCAAATGATCGGCCGCGTCTGTTTTCATGATGTAACTGCGCGCCCCGGAGTCGAAGACATCGTGAACCAATTCTTCTGCTTCATGTGCTGTAAAAATGAGGACTTCTGTCTCAGGTGCGATCTTTTTGATCTGGCGCGTCGCATCTAATCCGTTCAGTTGCGGCATCCCGATATCGAGGATGACAATGTCCGGCTTTAGTTTCTCCGTCAGCGAGACGGCATCTCGGCCGTTATCGACCTCGCCTATGATCTCCCACTCCGGGATCTTCGACAAAAGCGCGCGCGTTCCATGGCGGACCACCTTATGGTCGTCTGCGAGGAGAATGCGAACAGTCTTCAACTATTAGCCTTTCTAGGATCTAAACCTTTGCGCTTGCAACCGCGATATAGTTGGCCGCTGTTGCAAACCTTTAATCGTTGCTGAAGTAAATCCGACGCCACCTGGCTCCGTCGCACAAATCAGTTCGCGCATTTTAATTTCGCCACTTCGGCTTCAAGACACTCCGGGCAAATACCGTGGCTGAAGTCCGATCCTGTCTGTTGCTTAATGTAGGTTTCGAAGCGCTGCCAGTAATCCTCTGCCGTGTGTATTTTGTGACAATAGGCACAGATCGGGATCAATTGCTTGAGCTGGTGAACTTCTCGCGTGAACCAGAGAATGCGGTGCGTGACACGCAGTCGCATCCGAATCGCGATGGCATCCAGCGGCTTCGGTAGGAAATCATCAACGCCAGCTTCAGCGGCGAGGAGGTAGTTTTTCGCGCTCGCGTCCAAAGCGGTGAGAAGAATAAAGTAAGTATACGGTGTGTTCGTACGCGCCCGCACTCGGCGACAAAACTCCAGGCCGTCGATACCCGGGATCATCCAATCGCTTACGACAACACGGACAGGAGCGCGATCGAACGTTTCCCACGCTTCAGTTCCAGTGCGCGTCACCACCACATCGTGACCCATACGCTCGAGGGTTGATTGCAGCAGTTGTAAGTCAACAGCGTCGTCTTCCGCGATCAGGATTTTCATGTGACGGGCGATGTGCGCGGCAGCTCCAGCCCGCCGTGAGCATTGTCCTTAAACAACCAGGTGAGCGCTTTCAGCGCCACTTCAACCAGCAGGAAGGGTTTCGCGATAAAATCATTTCCTCCACTTAAGGCCGATTGCGCGCGACTCCCGAAATCACAATGCGAAGTGACAAAAACGATTGGAGTGCTGCGATTAGGTTTCATCGCACGGACCTTTACGCACAGCTCGAGGCCAGTTAGTCCCGGCATCTCGACATCGAGGAAAATGAGATCAAAACGTTCGCGCTTCAGGCGCCGTTGCGCCGCGAGCGGATCATCCAGACTGACTGTGTCGAGGTCGGCCTTTCCAACCGCGGAGCAAATCAGTTGGCGCGCGATAACCTCGTCGTCCACTACTAAGATCTTTGATGACGGTGTTACCTCGTCTTGAGAATTCGCGGGACGATCGAATAAAGAAGCTAACGTCTCGATCGAGTGCGCGATCGTTCGTACAACTGACGCCGTGATCTTTGCCGGCTCGGTGTATAATTCAACGAATAACGCTTCCAAGGCTGCGCTCAACTGCACGATCTTGCCGAGAGCAAGGACATCAGCGCTTCCCGCCAGTAAACGAAGTTGACGGTGCATCTGGAGAAGTGCAGCGCGACGCAGATCTTCCCGCTCCGTCCTGGTGAAATTCTGATAACTGGAACGCAACTTCGCCAGTATTTGGGACCTTTTAATCAAAAGATTTGAGGACGTTCTTTCCTGATTCGCCTCGAGCACTTCAACGGCGCTGCGAGCGCCGACTTTGGGACTCGCGCTTACTCCGAGCTCGCGCACGAGTTCAAGCAATCGTTCCGGCGTACTATCGACTTTTACGACGAATTTTGTTGCGCCTGCCTCCACAGCGGCCTGCGTCAAGCTACCGAGGTACGGATTTGAAAAGGCAATGATTGGTATGGACGGAATACCAGAATCCGAACGGATATTCTTGATCAGTTCGATCACGTTTACTCCGGGCAGGCAGAGGTCTAGAATCGCAAGATCGACAGCAGTGTTCTTGAAGATTTGCAATGTAGTGTCGAAGGCGGCCGTGAGCTCAACCTTAAATCCCTGCGCTTGGAGTTTTTCCAAGTAGCACTGGCGGGCTGGCTGATCATCATCCAGGATCAGAATCGTCTTCTTTTTAGTGGGCGTGAAAACTCTTTTCATCGCTTATGAATTGGATGTTTGCAGTGCTTGTACAAGTTGGGTGAAGGCGCTTTGGACGCGCGGAAACTTGTGGCGAACGTCGGCAAGCAACGCGTCCGCTCCGGAGAGGTTACCTTGCTGGCCGAGGCGTTCCAAGGCGCGCAAGGGTTGCGTGAATGCTTCCACCCCGCAGAAAAGGCTGCAGCCAACAAATTCGTGAGCGATGCGCGCGACCTCGCCGCTCGAATTACTCCGAATCGCCTGGCCGAGACCATCCAACATTGGCCCGGCTTCAACCAAATAGAGATCGATTAACTCCTGCACCTGATCTGCCTGATCATGAGCAACCTCGCGCAAGCGATTGATATCCACCAAGATCTCGCCGGCTGAACCTGACGGTTTATTAGGCGCAGCCGCGATAGGACGGATCTGATCATGTCGATCTAATGCCATTTTCAATTCTTCTCGGCGCACCGGCTTGCTCAGATAGTCATTCATTCCGGACGCCAGACATTTTTGGCGGTCGCCTTCCATCGCGTTGGCCGTCATGGCAATAATGTAAACAGGCATCCTGCAATCGAGCGGTGCTGCGCCCTGTAGCTCAAGCTGCCGGATGCGTCGCGTCGCTTCATAGCCATCCAGCCGCGGCATTTGGCAATCCATCAAGACCACGTCGTAACGAATGCGTTCGAGCGCTTCCAACACTTGAGTGCCATCGATCACGGCGTCCGCCCCAAAGCCAAGTGTTTCCAACAGACCCAGAGCCACCTGTTGGTTTACGGTGTTATCCTCCGCCAATAGAATACGGAAAGTCAGCTCTCGCCCGCGAATCACAATGTGTTGTCCTCACAATTAGGTCCGACTCTAGGCGAGCATTTACGGGGCCACCGAATACGCGCTCTGCCAAGGAAGCCCCCGACATTGTCGGCTAACCGGCGAAACCCGTTAGAATGGTATGCTTTGTGCACATCACGGTCGCTTCCAAGGGCCCAAAATGGATATTCTCGTCGCCGATGACGACCGTACGGGCAGGTTTTTGGTAAATTCTGCCCTATGCGAGTTGGGACACAGCGTCACCGAAGCCACGAATGGGTGTGATGCGTGGGAAGCGTGGAAACGCCAGCGCCATCAGCTAATCATCTCTGATTGGATGATGCCATGTATGGACGGATTGGAACTCTGCCGAAGAATTCGCGCTGAGGAAACCTCTCAGCTCAGCTACATCATTCTGATCACAGCGCGGGAAGGAAACGCCAACTATCTGGACGCAATGAATTCAGGAGTCGACGATTTCATGAGCAAACCATTCGAACGCGACCGTTTTATCGCGCGAGTACGTGTGGCCATGCGCATTCTCGGACTGAACCAGAGCTTGCGCCTGGCTAACACCGACCTCGAGCATCGGGTTGAGGAACGTACGGCGGAATTGCAAAAGGCACTTCAGGCGAAAAGTGAATTTCTCTCCCGCGTCAGCCACGAGCTACGTACCCCGATGAATCATATCCTGGGATTTGCCCAGCTCCTCGCATCGAAGAAGGAACTAACTGAGAAACAAGAGGCGAGTGTCCGACAAATTCTGGAAAGTGGCCGCCGGCTCCTGACGCTAATCGATCATATCCTCGGGTTTTCAAAGTCCGATCCAAGCGAGCTAAGCTTTGACGCTCCCGGAGCTCGACGCGCGGAAGAAACTAAATCTGCACGTTTCCTTAGCTGGTCGTGACCGGAGCTGGTTGCCCGGTCTCGGGCTGGGGTTTGAAATCGTGCTCGTGGAAATGAGCGCTGCGGAGGAAAGGAACGCGATCCAGGACGTGTTCCTGGAACCATTCCAGCCAGAGGTAAATCACCGGAGTGATGTAGAGCGTAAGCAACTGCGAAACGACAAGGCCACCCACGATAACGAGACCGAGTGGGCGCCGGGATGATCCGTCCGCGCCGACACCAAGGGCGATTGGCAATGCGCCCATAAGCGCGGCCAGCGTCGTCATTATGATCGGGCGAAATCGTTCGACGCTGGCTTCGTGAATCGCTTCACGCCATTCGTAGCCTTCATCGAGACGATGAAGGGCGAAGTCGACGATCATGATGCCGTTTTTCTTTACGATACCCATAAGTAGGAACAGTCCGATGACGGAGTAGAGGGAGAGCGTGCTGTTAAATAGCCAAAGAGTCATGAGTCCACCGACTACTGCGGGGAACAGAGTTGAAAGCACCGTGACCGGATGGACGTAGCTCTCATAGAGAATACCGAGGATGACATACATGACGAATACCGCGGCGATGACGAGGAACGGTAGCGCCTGGAAAAGTTGCTGGAGCACGAGACCCTCACCTTGTACCTCGCCTTTGACGGAGGGCGGCAATACTTCCGCTGCCGATTTCTGGATGTAGTTAATGACATCGCCGAGCGCCACGCCTGGCTTGGTGTCGAAGCCGAACGTTACGCTCGTGAATTGATTTAAGTGGTTAACCGATTGCAGCCCGACCGTCTCCTGCGCTTTCGTCACGGCACGAATGGGGATCATCGTGTTGCCGCTATCCGGCTTCACGTAAACTTCGCGGAGGTCCTGCGGTACGGCGCGCGCCCGATCGTCAGCCTCAACGATGACCTGATATTGATCGTCTGGCTCCTTAATTAGATAGACATAGTTTTGCGAATAGGCGGCGCGGAGCAGGCTCTGAAGCCTGGTGGTAGACACGCCATAAGTGCCGGCGCGATCGCGTTCGATCTGAATGTCAAGGCCTGGGGTAGCACGAAAAAGGTCGGAGCGCGGCGGATTGGCAAAGCCCGGATAGTCGCGCAGTTTCGCGCCGAGTTTATCAGCCGCAGCATAAACTTCGTTAGGATCAATCCCGCTGACGACGTACGAATAACGCCCAAACTGGCTGCCCGTCGCTCCAATGTTGATTTGCAACACTGGCTGAGGGTTAAGGGTCGGCAACACGCCGGGGATGTTGCTGCAGGCTTCGCGCAATTGGGCGGCAACCGTGTCGATATCTGCACGCTCACCTTTGTCTTTCAAAAACAACACCGTGAAAACGCCCGCACCGAGACCGGAGCGACCGGCAACCGTAAAATATTTATCGACTGCTGGATTTGCCTGAAGAATGGGATCGAGCTGCGCTTGCAGCTGCCGTTGCTGGTCGGGCGACGCGCCTTCCTGGACAAGGAAAAAGCCGCGGATCGTACCGCTGTCACCGGTCGGCAGCAAGGTAAAGGATAGTTGGCTAAAGAAGAACCAGACGCCGAAGACGCACGCGATCAGAATCGGCGCGGCAATCCAGCCGTGGTCGAGAAACCAATGCAGTGTGCGACCATAAGCATCGCGAATTGGGTAAAAAAATCGCTCAACGAAGCGCTCCGTCCAGGTCTTGCGATGCGCGACATTGCGCTCGACCAGAATGCGTGAGCACATCAGAGGCGTGAGCGTTAACGAAACCAGGCCTGAGGCCAAAATTGCGACAATGATGGTGATCGCGAACTCCCGGAAGATGCGACCAAGCAATCCTGGCATAAACGCGAGTGGGATGAAGACCGCCGCCAGCGAAAGGGTCATGGACAGAATGGTGAAGGAAATTTCTCCCGCGCTGTTCATCGTCGCCTTGAGGATTGACTCACCCGCTTCGGAGCGACGGACGACATTTTCCAAAAACACGATGGCGTCATCGACAAGAAATCCGATGGCGAGGGTGAGCGCCATGAGCGTGAGGTTGTTGATCGAGTAACCGAGCCACCACATCGCCACGAACGTGATTAGGAATGACATCGGTAATGCAACCATTGGAATGAGCGTGTCGCTGGCGCGGCCAAGGAAGACGAAGATGACGAAAATGACGAGCGCGAACGCGACCAGGAGTGTGAACTGCACGTCGTGCAATGAATTTACGATCGATTGCGAGCGATCGAAGGTGGGAAGCAGACGGATCGAGCCGGGAAGTTGACGCTGCAGCTCGGGCAGCAATTCGCGCACAGAACGGGCGACCTGGACCGCGTTTGCGCCCGCTTGACGTGAAACGGCAAACACGATGACAGAAGCGGGCGGGTTAAAGCCGCGGGCAAAAAAATGTCGCGAGAGCCGCTCGTTCTCGACGCCATCGACAACGCGCGCGACATCGCGCAGATAAACCGCCGAGCCGTTTGGCCCGCGTTTCACGATTAAATCGCGATAACCGTCCGCAGTTTCGAGCTGGCCCTGTGGCCGCAACGTGAATGATTTATTTTTGCCGTCGAATTGGCCAGCTCCCGAGTAAGCCGTTCCCGCTTTGATCGCCGCCGCCAGCTCATCGAACGTCATACCCCGCGTGAAGAGCTTGCCGGGATCAACTTTGATGCGGATCGCGCCTTTTACGCCATAGATATTTACCTGCGAGACGCCCGGCAGGATGTTGATGCGCTGCGCAACCTCGGTCGTGCCGTATCGGTAGAGCTCGCCATCGCTAAGCGTGTCGCTGGTGAGCGCAACGTACATCACCGGCTGATCGTTGGGATTCGTTTTGGTGAAAGTCGGCGGGCTCGGTAAATCCGCCGGTAGTTGCCCGCTGGCGCGCTGAATGGCGGATTGCACATCACTCGCCGCCGCATCGATACTCTTGCTGAGGTCGAACTGGACGGTGATGTTGGTGTTTCCCTGCGAGCTCGAGCTCGTGATCAGACTGGTGCCAGGAATCTGCGTGAACTGCTTTTCCAGCGGCGTCGCGATCGTGTTCGCCATCGTCACCGGGTCAGCACCGGGGTAGGAAGCTGTCACCGAGATCACAGGGTAATCCACCGCCGGGAGATCATTTACCGCGAGCTGATTGTAACTGAGGATGCCGAAGACCAGGACCGACACGGTCAGCAGCATGGTCATGACTGGCCGCTGGATGAAAGGGCGAGAAAGGCCCGACGAAAATTGCGTCAGCTTCTGGGCGGCGCCGCCACGTCTCTGAAGTGCTGCCTGAGGTTCGCCGCGATCGCGGCCGTCGATTTTCATTACTCAGCGGAGGCAGCGCTGTGAGCGCTCCCCGTGGACGGTGATTTATCTTCCTGGGCGGCGACCTTCATTCCGGGCGCGAGCTGGAGCTGACCGCGCGTCACTACAGTCTCACCCGGCTTCACGCCTTCAATGATGACGGTCGTGTCACCGTCTTGTCGCTGACCAGGCTTAACCTGGCGCAACTCGAGGGTTGAATCAGGCTTCACGACGAATGTGTACGGCCCATTCTGTCCAATCTGGACAGCATTGCTTGGCACCAGCATCGCATTCTTCAGGTTCTCCAGGATCAAGCGCACGCGCACGAACTGCGCCGGCCAGAAAACGCGGTCGCGATTTTCCGTGGTCGCCCGCGCCCTCACTGTCCCCGCACCCGACTGCACTGCGTTATCGATGAAAGTTAGCTCCCCTTGACGCGGTGGAATCTTGTCGTCCTCGCTTTCGGTTAAAACTTGCAGAGATGGCCCATTCAAGTGCTGACGAACCCGCGGAATGTCGGGCTCCGCGATTGTGAAATCAGTGTAGATCGGATCAAGTCGTTGCACCATGACCAGCGGTGGGCTGCTTGGACCGACGAGGTTGCCCACATCGACGTTACGAATGCTCGTCCGGCCATCGATTGCTGAACGGATTGTGCAGTAATCGAGATTGATCTGCGCCGCCTTGACCGCGGCATCAGCTTTCATTGCGTTCGCCTGCGCGGTGTCGTAATCCTGGCCCGTAACAACAGCCTTTGACCGCAATTCTGTTTGTCGTGCGAAGGTAGCATGCGCCAGAGCGGCATCGGCTTGCGCGGAAGCCAAGGAAGCTTCGAAGGGGCGAGGGTCGATCCGGAACAAAACATCGCCTTTCTTCACATCGGCGCCGTCTTCGAACTCTCGCGAAATAATTTGCCCGCTCACCTGAGCCTGCACCTGCACTGTTTCGGCGGCGGTGCACGTACCGATTTCATCCAAATAGAGTGGAACATTTTTGGTGATCACTTTTGCTACTGCGACTGATCGCGGCGCCGGGGGCGGGGCTGGTTTGTGCCGGCTCGTAACAACACGAATTGTCAAAAGCACGAGCACCAGTGCGATGGCACCAGCCGCCAAATAAACGCGTTTACGACCATAACGCCGCTCAAGATGTGTGACACGTTCCCGCATGGCGGTATTTACGTCAGCCAGGGTACTCATTTGTGTCTCCCTCTATCTCCATTCGCGCCGGGCGCGTGATCGATCCG
The DNA here is from genome assembly GCA_046732175.1 of Verrucomicrobiota bacterium. Taxonomy (GTDB): domain Bacteria; phylum Verrucomicrobiota; class Verrucomicrobiia; order Chthoniobacterales; family UBA10450; genus AV69. The sequence goes on along the minus strand of JBKPMO010000009.1, from coordinate 3,580 downwards.
TTCCCGCACATTTTTGAGTACACGCATGCAAACCTCCATGTCGCGTGTAGGAATATTCTCAATCAACTCGCGCCGCAGCTGCAGTGCAGTCGCATTAATTCGGTTGATCACGCGCTGGGTTCGGGGTTGCAAATGCACGGTCTTGCATCGGCGATCGCGGGCTGAATGCTTGCGCACGACCCATCCTTCTTTTTCCAGGCGATGAAGCAAACTCACCAGGGTTGGCTCTTCAATGCCGGTACGTTCCGCAATCTGGGATTGGGTTAACGGTTCGGGCGCCCGGGAAAGATGGATCAAGGTGCGCCATTTCGCCTGGCTCAGTCCCATCGGCTTGAGCCGCTGATCCAGCTTCATCCGCCAGGCCCTGGCCGTCCCGCCGAGCAGTGGTCCGAAGGTCTCGGGATCGAACTTCTTCATAGGAGGTGCGGAAAATCGTTAGCAGGCTAACGATCTCATGTCCTAAGCAAGACCTTTGCCGGCCGTTGTCAACTGCGACCCACGGGGTTCTCGTGTCCTCAGCGCGGAGACGGAACCGAGAACAGAACCTCCTCGTGTTCGCGATAATCTTTAATGCGCAAAACCATCTGCGCTCGGCTCGGCGACCAGTGTTTTGTCGTTTGCGCTTCTCCCTCGTCGGCCCCCTGGACCAGGAAGAATTTCGTGTCAATCGGCAATTGCTCAATGGTGCTGACATAGCGAATGGGCGCCCGCACATAAAATAGATACGGCTGGTACTTTGGATTAACTGCATAGAGTGGAATATTTGTCGGCACAATGGCGTCGATCTGCCGCGCGTGTTGCCGAACCTTTTCGTGCTTACGCAAAAAGGGCGTTGCGATCAGGCCGTAGGCCAAGCCCCAGATGCAACCGAGCACGACGAAAACGACTGCAATCCTGTTTCGCAAGCGCGGCGCGAGTGTTTTGCCGGAGAGCCACTGCGGCCAGCGCAGATTGTCGTGTACCAACAATTCGCCCAACCACCACGACGCGGGTCCAAGCGCAGGCATGGCGAATCGCGGTAACGCGCCCGGAATCAGATTAACCAGGACAAAGGGAATGCCAATTCCAACCAAGAGCGCGTAGTGACGACGGCGCAATTCCACCGGTTGATCGAACTGAAGCAATGCCAGTGGCAACCACGGCAGGAAATAAACAAGACCGCGCGGAATGTTTAGGATCCAGGAAGAAAACTGGAATCCGGTGCCGGAGACGCGGCCGCTGTATTGACGTGACCAAATGTGCGCGACGCGCCCCCAATCGGAGAGCAAAAACGCCGGTAGCGCCCACGCCAGAAACATTCCAAATATGATGATGAGCGCGGTGCCATGCTCACGTGTTGCCAGGAGCGAGAGCTTGCGATCGTTCCAGAGCATCGCGATGACGGGCCCGTAGAAAAAGAGCAGATGCGGCAGCGGACCTTTCGTGAGCATGCCCAGGCCAAGAAAAATTGCCGGAAACAGCCAGAGCTGCGCTCCTGTCTTCTCCGCCCGATATGCCGCAATCCAAAAGATGAAGGCGAGCGCAGTTAACGAGACGTATATGGCTTCGATTTCGATGAGCCTGCCCTTCTCCATGTTGCCGGCATTGACCAGCCAGATCAGCGCGGCCAGAAGCGATCCGGTAGTTCCGAGCGCACGTCGCCCACGCGTAACAAACGCGAGCGCAACCGCCAGAATCGCCAGCGCTGAAGGAACCCGCGCCGTCCATTCCGTGCGAAATCCTGTAAGCTTGAAGGAAGCGGCTGCAATCCAATTTACTAGCGGCGGTTTGCGAAAGTACGGCTCGCTTCCGACGTATGGAACAAGGTAGTTGCCCGTCTGCAGCATCGTCACCGCCGGCAAAATTCGCCGCCCTTCCTCCCCCTTAATTTCAAGCGACCCCAGCCCGGGCAAATAAATCGCCGCCCACACGAACAATACGATGTGGGTGCGACGCCGCTGCCACCATTTCGCCAGAAAAACTTTTCGCCAAGTCCGTCGCCCGGGTCGGTCGGTCATCATCGCGCAAGGTTTAATGGCAAATGCCAAACGATCAAGGACGCAGCGAAGCGCGTTTGCTTCGTCGATGGAACTGTCGAGCTCCTACGAGACCGACGTCGCAGAGCTCCGCTCTCCTGGGGACCATAAGACGCCATATCTTGACGGAAAGCGGTACTAAATTAGATTAAAGAACTCTAGACCGCGCGGCGTTGGAGTGGGAGCTGGTGTCCCACTCTTTTTTGTCTTGCGGTCTGGAACTGTTTTTGATGAACGCGGAATTTATTGCAATGCTGGATTATCTCGAGCGCGAGCGCGGGATTAAGCGCGAGATTTTGCTCGAAGCGGTCTCCAATGCGTTGCTCTCCGCTTCCAAGAAAAGTGTGAGCGCCTCGCGCGAGTTGCGCATCGATATTAATCCCAAAACCGGCGAGATCCGTGCCCTGGCCAACCTGATAGTAGCTGACCGAGTCACGAATCCGCAGGATGAGATTTCGGAGCCCGCCGCTCGTCGGATTAAGCCGGATGCGAAGGTCGGTGACATCGTCGAAGTGGAAGTGACGCCGAAAAACTTCGGCCGCATCGCCGCGCAGACCGCGAAACAGGCCATGATGCAGCGCATCCGGCAAGTCGAGAAGGAAATGATCTACGAGGAGTTCAAGGATCGCGCCGGTGAAATCGTGAGCGGAACAGTGCGGCGGTTCGATCGGTCGGACGTAGTTCTCGATCTCGGAAAATTTGAAGCAGTCATGCCGCAGCGCGAACGTGTGGTGGTGGAAGATTATAACGTCGGCGATCGACTCCGCGCCTACGTCGTGGCGGTCGATAATGGCATTCGCGGCCCGGAAATCATTGTCTCACGCAGTCATCCAAATTTTGTGCGGCGATTGTTCGAGCTTGAAGTCAGCGAAATTGCCGACGGCACCGTTGAGATCCGCGGAATCGCGCGGGAAGCGGGTTATCGGACAAAAATTGCGGTCTGGAGCGCGAACGACAAGGTCGATCCGGTGGGTGCGTGCGTCGGAATGCGCGGATCGCGAGTGAAAAACATCGTGCGTGAGCTGAACAACGAAAAAGTCGATATCATTCGCTGGAGCTCCGACCCGAAGGAATTTGTGCTCGAGGCCTTGAAGCCGGCGAAGGTAAAGAATCTCACTTTCGATCCGGAAAAGAAAAGCGTGACCATCGCGGTAGATGAAGATCAGCTCTCGCTCGCCATCGGAAAGAAAGGTCAAAACGCGCGGCTGACTTCGCGATTGACCGGATGGGAAATTAACATTCAAAAGGACACATCAGCGACGACCGTGGTCGAGCAGAAGGTGGCGCAAGCGGCGCAAGCTTTACTGGCGGCTCTGCCTATCACCGAGGGACAGGCGACGACACTGGTGAAATCGGGCTTTACTAATCTCGAGGGATTGCGTGACGCCGATGTGCAGGATTTGGTGGATATTTTGGGAATCGATGAAGCGAAAGCTCGCGAAATCCACGAAGCGGTGAAGGAACCGGAAACCGCGCAGTAGTTATGGCTCTCCGCTGAGGAGCTCAGGGCCATGAGCAAAAAATTTGAGGAACAAGATGGCAACGAAAAGCACGACGAAATCGCC
>JBKPMO010000008.1:0-4667 GCA_046732175.1 Verrucomicrobiota bacterium | reverse complement strand
CCGAGGAACAGATCAACTACGATGTTTACCGGCGCAAAATCGAGGATTTCGTTGCGGACCAAAAATTCCGTGACTACGAAATGCCGGCCAATTCGGATTCAGCTTTCTGGACCGATTTGGGTTACACGGCGCGACGCCCCTTCAAGACGCTGACGGATTACAAAAACTGGATCACGCAGCTACGCGCTATCCCGCGCTATTTCGGCGAACAGATCGCGAACATGCGGGCTGGGCTTGGGCGCAGCTTTACGCCGCCGCGCCTCACTTTTCAGGGACGCGAGAAATCGATCGTCACCATTGCGGAGGGTAAGCCCGAAGAGAGTCTGCTCTACACACCTTTCCGCGAGCCGATGGTCGGAGTTCAGGCGTCCGACCAGGACAAGCTCAAATCGGAAGCCGCACAGGTGATTCGCGAGACTGTGCAGCCCGCTTATGCGGACCTGCTTAAATTCTTCCGCGACGAATACGTGCCGCACACGCGCACGACGCTGGCGGCTGAAGCGTTACCCGACGGGAAGAATTACTATCGGCAGAAAATTCGCGAGTTTACTACGCTCGATCTTTCACCCGACGAAATCCACCAGCTCGGCTTGTCGGAGGTCGCGAAATTACATCAGCAGATGCTGGACGTGATGCACGAGTCCGGGTTCAAGGGCGAATTTCCCGCATTCATCCAATTCCTCCGTGACGATCCGCAGTTCTACGCCAAAACACCACAAGAGTTGCTTAACCGCGCCGCCTGGATTGCGAAAGTGTTCGACGGCAAATCCTCGCAATACTTTGGCTATCTGCCGCGGATGCGTTTTGCCATTAAACCGGTGCCGCCCGATCTCGCACCTTTTTATACTTCAGGCCGTGGCGGTCCGGGCGTTTATCTGCTGAACACCTACGATCTGCCGCATCGGCCGCTCTACAATCTGCCGGCGCTGACCCTGCACGAATCCGCGCCCGGACACGCATTCCAGATTCCGATCGCGCTCGAGCACAAGAACCAGCCGGACTTTCGGCAACACGATTACATTTCGGCCTACGGCGAGGGTTGGGCGCTTTATTGCGAGAAGTTGGGCGAAGAAATGGGCATGTACGGAACGCCGTACGAGCGTTTCGGGATGCTGGGTTATCAGATCTGGCGCGCGGCGCGACTGGTGGTCGACACCGGCGTTCATTCCAAAGGTTGGACGCGCGAACAGGCGCTCAAGTATATGCACGATTACACCGCGTTGCCCGAGCATGAGATCGAAACGGAAGTGGACCGTTACATCGCCTGGCCCGGGCAGGCTCTCTCTTATTATATGGGCGAACTCGCGATCGTGCGTGCCCGCGAAAAAGCGGAGAAAACGTTGGGGCCGAAATTCAACATCCGCGCCTTCCATGATGCGGTGCTCGAGCTCGGCTCCGTGCCGCTCCCCGTTGTCACCGCGCGGATCGACCGTTTCATCTCCGAAGGCGGCAAAGGCCCGTACCCAGATATGGAGTGAATAGGTCTCTACCGATGCAGAGGCTATTCGATTTCGGCCGCTCAATTTGACCGAAGGCGTGAGTCCGCTCTTAATCGCACTTATGCCACCAAGCGAAGCTCTGGGCATAACCGCGCAGGTTGCTGTCACGTTGGCAGGTTTTGCTGGGATCGTCGTGGTCTTTCGCCCCGAATCCGTCCACAGCTGGTCGGCGCTCGACAAATTCCGGCTTCAGCTTTTACTCACTAACTCGGCCTTGCCGCTGGCCTACTCACTCTTGGGCATTCTCTTGCTCACGCTTGGTCCACCGCCAGCCGCCATCTGGCGCTGGTGCAGCGGAATTGGTTTCACTGTGCAATTACTCGTCATCGCGTACACCGGCAATCCGCGACGGCGCATCTCGGGCGCGGAGCTTGAAAGCACGAACAAGTTACTCTTCTATGGAATCGCGGTACTCGGCACGGCGGCATTGGCGCTTCAGGTGATCAACTTCGCCGTTTGGAACCGCTTCTGGCCGTTCTTTGCCCTGATTTTCATGCATCTGATTGCCGCGCTCATCCAATTCATCCGTATGGTCCTCCTGCCGCCACACAAGCGCGAGTAGGCCAATTAACTAGAAACCAGGAATTCAGACGCAATATGGACTGAGTAGTTTCCGATCTATGAAAAACACATTTGCCGCAATTTCGGCAGTCGGTCCGAATCGCGATCCCGCAAAGGGGGTGCGAGAACAGCCGTTTTGGGACGAGCACGAGGCGTTTATCGACCAACTTGTTGAGGAAGGTTTTATTTTGATGGGTGGCCCTTTGCTCGATGAACGCGGGATGCCGCAGGGCGCGCTCCTGATAGTCAAAGCCGAAGATGAGAATGAAGTCAGAGAAAAGCTGAAGAACGACCCTTGGTTCGAGAAGGGCATCCTGAAACTGGAGGGCATAAGCAGGTGGCAAGTCTTTGTTGATGCGAGGACGAATAGGTAGCGCACGTTGTCTGGCGTGCATCGCTGGTTACAATCGGCGACAAAGGGCTTACCCGAATGTGGCGTGAGCACGTGTCGGTTCTGGGGAGCACAGGCTGCCAGCCTGTTGGTTTCGGCTGCCAGCCGAAACTACCCGAAATGGTCCTTTATGAAACGCGACGCTGCTGAACCGGAAGCATCTCACCTAAATCGACGACAGTCGGCGACACAGTTTTCTCTATGAGTTCGCTTGCAGCTCTCTTCAATTCATTCCAGCGCGGCAAGGGATAAGGTGGGGCAGTGATGATGCGATGTAGCAGACTTCGCCATTCCACCAGCGCACGTTCGATATCGCCGTGACGAAGCAGGTCGCCGATTAGTTTGTGTTTCGATCGCGGATCAGCCACCAATTCACGCACCACTTCCGATGCGCCGGCGCCGTATTGCATCGGCACCCCCATCGTCAGATAACCTGGATAATCGGCCCGGTTATACAGCCGCTGACACAAAATCCCGAGCCGGCCGCCCATCGGCGCGTCTTCTCCGGAAAAACGCGGCCCGGCGCGGACATTTGCGAGATCGAACACCAGATCGCTGATCGGATACGTTTCATCTTCTAACGCCGCCGCGATGGCGAGCCCTTCGCCTCCATGGAAAAATGAGAAGATGATTCCGCGCGTAGTCGGCGTGCCATCCGGTTCTACCAAACCAAGATAACGCCAGGCGTAAGCCGGTGAATTCACAATGTGCACGCTTTTGTCGTGCTCGAGTTGATCGCAGCTGCGGCAAACCTCCGGCAGATTTTCCCGCTCCGGCGGATTCACCAGTGCTTTGCCTAACGAATCAATGTGCGCCTGAATGGGTACGTCTGAATAATCAATCCGAATCGTAACGGTTCGTCCACGCGTTACTCGATCGACGATCACTCCGGGTCTAACGAGCTCGGACAAAACCGGAAAGATCTCGGCCTCGAACTGAGTTTTGCTGAAAACGCCGCGTCCGATGCTTGCATGCTTAATTGGGCGTTGAGCGTTGGGCGTTGAACGTTGAGCGTTGCCCTGTTTCTCCCACATCGCCTTCTTAACCCACTTTACCAGCGCGATATCGCCCGACGGCAGAATTGTCGCGACCGGCAGTTCTCTTCCGTAACGTGTCGGACTCCGCAGCCGGCAAAGATTACCGGTGCCGATTCCTTCCAGCATGCGGGGCAGGGTCAATGCACGCCGCCAGCGATCGTTCTCGCGAACCAAGGCAACGCCGAGGGTCACATTTTTCGCCGACGGCCTTGGTTCCCATTCGTCGAGAAAATTCAACATTTCCGTTACACCGCGCCTGACGAATCTCGCGCGCTCATCCGTTACCCAGAAACCACACGGGCGTGGACCGGTTTCGAGCGAGTGCTGCACGCCAAGCGGCACCTGCTGCATACTGAACAACGAACGGGTCAGTTCCACGCTCGCGGCGAATGGTTGTTCACCGCGTTCGGCCGCTGCATGCATCACACTGATCAGGCTCGGCCAATCGACCTGGGCCGCGCGCTTGAGCTGGAGCGGCCGCGCATCGCTCAACCGGGGAAGATCGTTGGTGTAAAGTGCGTAACCCACTTCGTCCAACCCGCGACGGCCGGCGCGTCCGAACATTTGCAGAAGCTCATCCGCTTCGACCTGGTGCTCAAAATTGGCGGCGAAATAACGCCGGTCGGTCACGATCACCGAGCGCATGGAAAAATTTATGCCGGCGGCGAGGCCCATCGTCGCTACGACCACGTTGAGGTGGCCGGATTTCGCCAGCGCTTCCACTACGCCGGCCCGGGCTGCATAGCTCAGTCCGCTATGATGATAAGCCACTCGATTGCGCAACAACTTGGTCAACTCCTTTCCAGCAGCCGTTTCCTGCGCTGGTGTCAATCGCAACGGTTCGCGCACCGGCACAGTCGACGCGATGGCTTTCGCGATCTGCTCCGCGGCAGCGCGACGCGGAGCGAAGATCAAGACCGGAGAAAGCTCCGCCCGAATCGCGCGTCCGACCATTCGCGCCCAGAAAGATCCACCAGTCCGGCTCGGACTGCGCGACTGCACAAACTGCGAGTCCGGCAATCCAAAGAGATCCGCCTCTTCCAAAGGGACCGGTCGCTCCCGATGTTCGATCAAAACGGCATTGCGACCGATGCGTTGTAACCACGCGACAACGTCTTGCGGGTTTGCCACGCTGCCGCTGAGAAACAACAACTGGGTATGACGCGGAGCGAGCGCGAC
>JBKPMO010000007.1:0-3308 GCA_046732175.1 Verrucomicrobiota bacterium | reverse complement strand
ATCCAGCGGTTCAGGATTTTCGACTAACGACTCGTAATTGATGAATCCTTCGATGGTCGGACACCAGAAAAGCGGACCCAAACTCATTTTCGCAGTGCGCTCGTGCAGTGCCTTCAAGATGTCCTCGGGATAACCCGGTGCCGACGCGAGACCGGTATGCTCAAAGCAATCCACGCCGGCGGCGAGTCCACGACGGATTTCTTCAGGGCGATGCGCGTGCGCGACGACAGGAAGCTTGTGCGCGTGCGCTTCGTCTACGACTGCTTTCACTTCTTCCATCGTCATCTGGTCCTGGTCGATGAGCTTGATGATGTTGACTCCGGCGTCGGCGAGCTGTTTCACCTTTGCTTTGCCGTCGGCCGCGCCTTTCACGCCCCAACGGAAGTAATCGGTACCGGGATAAGGCTCGTGCTGAAAGAATGGACCGGCGACGTAGAGCGTGGGGCCCGGAATTTCACCCCGATTAATCCGATCACGCACGCTGATGCTTTCCTTGAGAGGACCGCCGAGGTCGCGCGCGCTGGTGACACCTGCCATGAGTAGTTGTCTTGCGGCCGCGGGCATGATCTCGTTGCCCATCCGCGGCGGATAGGTTTTGTCCCAATGCGCGTAATCACTGTGACCAAGGATGCTCGTGTGCACGTGGCAGTCCCAGAGGCCCGGCAACACGTCCATACCTTCGGTGGAAATGATTTCAGCATCGGCAGGCACCTGCAGCGCGCCAACTGATCCGATCGCAGTGACACGATCGTTTTCTATAATGATTACGCTATTCGCCAGCGGATGACCGCCAAAGCCGTCGATGAGTCGGCCGCCGACGAGAGCGATCGGGCGCGCGTGTGCAGATGCAATTATCGTGAAGAGGAGAGACGCTCGAATAAGACAGGAATTCATATTCACAGCGGCATGTTATCGTGATGTTCAAGCTCAGGCGAGGCTGTTAGCGGCAACAAGAAGTTGGTAGTTGATCCGCCTTCGCACAATGTTACGGCGCGACAGGTGGTTGAGAAGAGCGAAGGAAAATTTCACTCAGTCCAAACCGGTCCGCGTGTTGTCGCGCTCGCAAAACATACTTCTGAATCTTGCCCGTCGCAGTTTGGGTAGCGTCCAACTCCGATAAATTGCGAGCAGGCGCCCAACATTGAAGTAAGAAATCAAAAATCGGGTTTCGTTTACTTCGTTAGCTTTTATTGAAATTCAGGGTAGGTGATCCAGGAAATCGTGGACGATTTTCCAGGTTTCCTCCGGCTTCTCGATCCAGGGCATGTGCCCACATTGCTCAATGAATTTCAAGGCAGAATTCCTGATTAACTGATGCGCTTCGCAGATGTTCGCTTCTCCAACCAGGTCCTGGCGTCCTTGAAGAAGAAGAGTCGGAGCCGTGATAGAACTTAGTTTGGGGCGCAAATCAAAGTTCCCCTCCGCCTCAAGAAAGGCGTCGGGGACACGGAAATTAAAGTCAGTCGGCTGCATTTCCATTGCGTATTGGAGAGCCTGCTTTCGATCATAAAAATAGGCTGCGGCTGTCGCGCGAAGGCTTTCGAATTGCGCTCGCTCGGAATTGGCTGTCTGGTGCGATGGCTCACTCCAGAACTGCCGCACCTCTATTTCGCTCGGCCATAACCTCGTATTACGGTTGTCTCTCATCACCGAAAGGTAATCGCGTGTGATCGGACCAGAACCAATCGTGATGATCGCGCGGACTGCGTCAGGGTACGTGCCGCCGTAAGCCAGACCAAGCATCATTCCCCACGAGTTACCAACAACGATTAGCTTGTCGGTCTGCAGGTGCCTGCGCAGTGCCTCGATATCTTCAATATAGGCGGTCAGATTAATCGTCGAAGCATTGAACTTGGGTAGCTTCGATCTGCCCGTTCCCCGTTGCTCGAACATGATGCATCGGTAAGCCTTACCTAGTTCATCCGCGATTCCTTGCATCGACCCGACTTCTTCACCGGGTCCGCCGCTTAGGACGAGCACGTAATCGCCACTCGTTGGACCGACGATCTTGTAGAACAGATCGATCCCATCCCGCGTGACCTTGCCGTCGACAACATTTTGCTGAGTCGCACCGACATCTCCCCAGCCAGCGCCGGACAAATTGAGCAGGCAAGCCGTTGCAATCGTGGCGATGTGCGATCGTTTCAACATTAGCTCCGACGTCGTTTAGTTTTCGTTGTCCAGCCGTTGTGTTTCCGGCGTTGACGCTTTGCAACGACAGATGCTGGCGGTTTTTGGAACACGGTTTCGAACACAATAGTTTTGAACCGTTCAAGGGCTGCCGGACTGCGTTCCACCTTCATTCGCAAAATGGCGCCTTCCCATGATGCCAATAGAAATTCCGCCAGCTCCGTGGCGTCAAAGCGCGAATCGACTTCGCCGATAGCCTGAGCTGCCGCGATGCACGATGAAAACAGTGTTCGCCACTCTTTGAAAATTGCGTCGAGTCGTTTCCGCAAAAGATTGCTGTGAGAACTGGCTTGAAGACTGAAGTCACCGATCAGGCATCCGATGCGCCAGCGATCGCGCTCCAGTTTGTCCGTAATGACGTCGAGGTACCGCTTCAGCCGCTGACGCGGCGTGAGAGTGTCATCGTTCAATGCCTCTGTCACCAACCCCCGTAAATAATCGAAGTAATGGTCGAGCACTTCGACGGCGAAGGACTCTTTCGAACGAAAATGGTTGGTGAACGAACCTTGCGGAGCGCCTGCGGCAGCACAGATGTCGCGCACGCTCGATCCTTGATAACCAGATTGAAACATGACTCGCAGTCCTGTTTTTAGTATCTGATCGCGGAGCGAACGCCTTCCCATTTGCCGAGATTAATACGCACGTACGTATTGAACCGTCAACTATTTTTAATCCACAAGATCAGGACTGTTCGCTGCCTCGCCTGTCTTTTCTGGGAGCTTGGTCGACATTTGCCGGCGTTGGTAGATCTGGGTGCGCAGTTTCTGTATCTGTAGCCGCAGCTTTGATTGCAGCTCCCCTCGAATGGATAGCCTGCTCAATTTTCTTTTCAGTCGTGGCCAGCGGATCATAGGAGACGTGTAGCGCGCCCTTCGCTATTTTGGTTTCGATCACGCCGTCCAGCGCGTCGACTGCATCGGTTATTTCCTTTTGGCGAGTCGGATCTCCAAGTTCTTTGATTTCGATCCGAGCGACCATGGTTTCGCCCCGACTCGAATCGGCATCGTCAGATTCTTTGTTCATGTTTCTTTCAACATCTTCGTCTAAGACGTGATGATTTCGTGTATTTGCCACGCAATTGTCACAACGCTCCGGCTATTGACTGTTGACCCGCTCGT
>JBKPMO010000006.1:0-8970 GCA_046732175.1 Verrucomicrobiota bacterium | reverse complement strand
TGCTGCGGTTGGTTTCAATGGCGTATTGGTCAACGGCAGCGTCGATCATACGCAGGTCGTTGAGGATTCGGCTGGCTTGGGAACGTTTACGGGCGCGGAGGAATCCGGGCACCGCGATCGCGGCCAAGAGCGCGATGATCGCGACAACGATCATGATTTCCACGAGGGTGAAGCCCCCGCGGCGACTATTAAGTTTATTAAACATTGCTTTAAGTTGCTTTCTGTTCTCTACGTTTGTTTGATTGCGCTCCGAGACACCCGCCCCGGAAGACCGTCTTGATGAGCACCCTCAGTGCCAATTGTTCCGCCGGCTTAGAATTTCTAGAAAAATGCGGCCAAATCCTTCTAACGCATACTATCCTGTAGGCTTGATTCTGGCTGTGGCCCTAAAGGGTAGACACCCTGCTGACTCTTGATCCGATGAGCTGACCATGCCCAAGCTATTCTCGCGATTCCATCTCCAACCTGCGCACTACGTGTTCGCGGCTGTTTTGCTCGTTCGGCTTGTTGTCCTTGGGCGGCTGGCAGGCTCGGCGTTCCTATTGCCGACACGCGGTGACATGCACTTCTACGACGATTGGGCTCAAGAGATTGTGGGTGGGCAGCTTACCCATCATCACGCCTTTTATGGCCTGCCAGGATACGCCTACCTCCTCGCCGGGCTCTATAGACTTTGCGGTTACGGCCCATACGTCCCAGAACTTTTGCAAGCCCTGCTGGATGCCGGAACGGCACTCCTTCTTTATAAGATAAGCGTTGCCTTGGCTCCCCAACCTAATCGACGCCGCGGCCAAATCGCCGGTTTAATGGCAGCCTCGGCGTGGGCCCTTTGCGTGCCCGCGCAGACCTATGCCGCCGTTCTGATGCCGACAGCGTGGTTTATCTTCGTCTTCTGGTTCATCCTATGGCGCGTCATCAAAAGCCGCAGTGCCCCAGACAGATGGGAAGCATTGTTACTTGGCCTGCTTGTCGGCCTCACCGCAACCGCAATCGCGACTATTCTGGTTTTGATTCCATTGTTATTTTGCGCAATCGCACTCAAACCGGCGATTCCAGCCCGTTCGCACTTCCGCATTGTTGGCTGCGCCCTGGTTTTGCTCGGCATCGGTATCGGGACATCGCCGTGTTGGCTGCATAACTATTTCATTGCACGGGACCGCGTTTTTTTGTCTGCACACAGCGGCATCAATTTCTGGATCGGAAATAATCCTGACGCGAACGGCTACCCGCGTTTTCCACCCGGGCTCCGCGCTGGCCAGGTTGCCATGTTGCAGGATTCGATTGACGTCGCGGAATCGGCTGCCGGTCACCCGCTGAAACGCGGAGAGGTTTCAGAATATTGGGCGGCAAAAGCACGCGACTACATTGCACACCATCCGCTGGCATGGCTGCAACTGCTTGGTCTCAAGCTCCGCAATTTTTGGAGCGCGTTTCAGTATGACGATCTCAGCATCATTACCAACCTACGTGAGCAAGGTGTGACGTTCCCAGGGATTTATTTCGGGTTGCTCGCTGCCTTGGCGCTGCCGGCGATGATTCTGACGTGGAATACCGTGCGGCTTGGGCGCTGGATTACCGGCGCGATTTTCCTGCAAATGCTGGCCCTATTGCCAGTGTTTACGACGGAACGGTATCGGCTGCCTGTTGTCCCCGGACTCGCTGTCTTTGCAGCAATTGGGCTGGTCACGTTTTTTAGCAATCTCGCTGCTGGCCATGTTCGTGCGCTCCTTTCCTACGCCATGTTGTTAATGGTTTCGACCCTCTTTGTTTCCTGGCCGCAGCGCAGGCCCTCCCTCTGGGCGCTCGATGCCTATAATAGTGGGTGGCAAGCACTGGCATCCGAAAATCTGCCGCTGGCTGAACAAAAACTCGAGCTTGCCCGGTCTTACGTTCCGGATAATGCCGAGATCAACTTTGCGCTGGGCAATCTAAAACTCGCGCAACATGAGCGGGTGGCGGCACAATCGTTTTATCGCGCCGTCCTCGATCTCGATCCGAAACATAAGGGTGCGTTCAACAATCTTGGCGTCATCGCACTCGAGGCTTCGCAATTCGATGAGGCCGAAAGCTGGTTTCGCCAGGTGGAAAATATCGATCCACGTAACGCGAAGACGCACTTTCTTCTCGCCAAAACGTTGCTAAAAGAGAACGATCCCGCAGCCGCTAGGGCGGAAATCGAGACCGCGCTGCGATTGAAACCCGAGCAGCCGGAATTCAACGCGCTCAAAGAAGAAATTGAATCCAAATCGCGGTGACTAAGTTCCTGAAGTACACGGAATGGGTAGTCGCCCTGGCTCTTTCCGCAGTAATCATTTTTCTCCTGATTGTCCGGGCAACCCACGCCGGTGGACTTTGGCGTGACGAATGCGCCGTCGTCCAACTGGCCGGCATGCCGTCGGTCTCAGACATCTTTCACAATTTCCAACATGAAGCGTTCCCGCCCCTGTTCCCGCTGGTTGTCCGTGCTCACATGATTCTGTTCGGGTCGACCGATCTCGCACTGCGCATTTTCGGGCTTAGTGTCGGCTTTCTTCTCATCGCCGCGTTCTGGATTAACTCACGCTACTTACGCAGTGATGTTCCTCTGATTGCGCTGGCGTTAACCAGCTTGAACACAACCTTCTTCATTTGGGGTACGACGATACGCGGTTATGGCCTGGGCAGCGCGATGATTGTGCTCATCTTTGGCTGCATCTGCGCTTTGCTGCTTTGCGTAAGCCGACAACGCATCGCCTCTGCCACGCTGGTCTGTCTATTTGGCGTTCAGGTTCTCCTCTACAACAGTGTGTTGTTGCTCGCGATCGGCGGAGCAGCGATTGTGCTCCTGCTGCTGCAGCGGCGCTTCAAACAGGCGCTCGTTATTTTCGCAATTTGCGCCGTCGCAATATTTTTTCTTTTGCCCCACATGCCGGCGTATTTGCACGCGAGAGACTGGAACATTCTGGTCCGCGGTTGGCCCACCTCGTACTCACTTTGGAAACACTTCGAGGTCGCGCTTGGCAATCCCGGTTACAGCATACCGGCGCTCTGGTACGTGATTGCGGTCGGACTGATAGGCATCTTCATTTTCCGGCTCTACCGAAATCGGGGAAGCGAGTTCCCCACAGAAACGCCGCTGGTTTGGTTTGCGATCATGGCATCGGGAATAAGCCTGGTTGGTTGCTACGCGTTCCTTCGGATCTTGAACTACACGACGAGCAACTGGTATTACCTTGCATTCAGTTGCGTCATCGCGGCGGCGTTGGATTTAACCGCGTCGATTCTTTGCCGCTCTGATTGGCTGCGGTTCTGTCGTCTTGCTATTGCCACGGCGGTGCTGGGTATCGCTCCGATGGCCGATTGGTCGGCGATTACCGAACGCCAAACGAATGTCGATTTTGCGGCGCGAGCAGTGGCCGAGCAAGCTGTCTCCAGCGATTTGGTGCTCGTTGTCCCCTGGCAACTCGGGATTCCATTTGATCGCTACTACAACGGCTCCGCCCCATGGCAAACCATTCCGAACATCGAAGACCATCGCGTTCATCGTTACGATCTCTTCAAAGCGAAAATGCTTTCTTCACACCCGATTGACGATCTTGCCGAAACTATTCGCGCGACGCTGTCTTCCGGAAGCCGTGTTTGGTTTGTCGGTGGACTCAATCTTCCCCGGCCGGAAGAGGGTCCGATGGTATTGCCACCGGCTCCTGCTTCTCGATTCAAATGGGACAACCGGGCTTACACGGCGGCATGGTGGCAACAGCTCAGTGTCTTCGTTGCCACACACGCGAACAAAGTAGATTCAATTCGGTTGCCACAGCCGCAGTCGGTCAATGAGCTCGAACAAACGTCCCTCTCCGTAGTCAAGGGTTGGCACTGATCCAAGGCGTCGTTCAGTTTGCGGCAATGGCGGATTGCGATCCAGTTGACCGCCCTTTCGCACCATCACTGCGAAGCTTTTCGTTCGCCAGAACGGCCGATAATTCTCCTCCAACCATTTCGTCATCGGATGTCCCGGCGTCCGCGCCATCGTCTGGTGTTCGGCGATGACGAGTTCCGGTTCGTTGCGGCTCAGATCCTGCAACAGTTGCGCCGATAGCCTTGGCACCAGCGGCCCGTCCTGCATCGGATCAGCGAAAATCAATCCAGACGGTGGCTCACGTTGCGTCATGAAATAAAAGCCGGTCTCATTGCCCCACTCATAAAACGTCGCGCTGGGTGGAAGCAAATCGTTGATTCTGTCGGCTAACTTTTCTGTCTCCAGAAGTATGCCGCCGTATTTTTGCACCGACCAAGATTTGGCCGGGGTCAGGTAACAAGGTATTTCCAGCATCACCAGGGCGACGCAGCAAAGTCCCGCCAGCGCATATGAGGACCACGCAAAGCGCCGCGGCAAAACTCGCTGTAACAATTCGACCGCCCAGCCCGCGCCAATGACTAATGGGGGAAGCCAAAGTTGATAATAATGTGGGAAGAACCAGCCTGGCAGCTGCACCGCGACGTAAGTCGCAATTCCGAATGCGAGAAGCAACAGCCACCCCCGGCGAGGACAAACCCTCAGACCGATCACCAGTCCGAGGAGTGCTAGAGCGGCGATGGAGAGTGCGACCGCGAGCGCATCAGGAGAAAGTCCCGGCCAGCTCCACAAGTCACTCAGATAGCGAGTCGGATGCCCCGAATACCACCGGTTATAAGTGAAAACCGCGTCGACGAAAGCATCACCGCGATTTTGAAAAAAGAAATAGCCAAACAAGAGCGACCACCCCGTGGCCCCGATCGCGGCCACGACGCCAATTTCAGCGAACGCCCTTCTTCGCTCCGACGGGTCAACGCAGAAATAATATGCAATCGAAAAAAACGCAGCCTGGACAATCACGATCTGTTTGTAAAACGACGCGATTGTGAACAACACCCCCAGCAGCATCGCGCCGCCGAAACCGATCCGGTTCCTTTCGGCCCGGGCGAAGATGACGAACGCCGTTGTCAGCAGAACATTGAGAAAAACTTCGGTGTTCGGTTGATTGCCTTGGATCGAGGGATCTCCCGATGCGAGCATCCAAAGCGTTGCCGCGACAAGACCGGCAAGCGGACCGCGCCCACCGGCGGCGCCAGCAAAGTAACAAGCCACAAGCGCCGCCATTGCCGCCACCACGTTCATCAGAAAAATTGAATTGCGGCCGTAGCCCGCAATCCCTTCAGCCGCGGCGTAGGTCACGTGGATAGCCGGCGGCTTATGATCCCACAGATCGCTGTAGAGATTTTTCCCCTTCAACATCTCGTGCGCGATCACGGCGTAAGTGGTCAGGTCGCGCTCAAGCGGTTCGTCGTAAGTGTGCAATCGGAGCAGACAAATCAGCCCACAGAGCGCGATCAGCGCTGCCACCGGAAGAATTTTTCTCAATCTTCCCATCGCTCGAAAGGAAATGGATGCT
Source organism: Verrucomicrobiota bacterium (assembly GCA_046732175.1). GTDB lineage: Bacteria > Verrucomicrobiota > Verrucomicrobiia > Chthoniobacterales > UBA10450 > AV69. Next base: position 3,562 of record JBKPMO010000006.1, on the reverse strand, counting down.
TTCTGCTGTTGGCGTGGTTGGGATCGCTCAATGTGATCTCGGATTTCTCATGCAAGAGTCGCTCGACAACTTCCAGGCCCTGCATGAATGAATGATCCTGATTGCTGACCTCATACTTCCAGGCGCCGAATCGACCACGGGAGTAAATATTCTCGGCCTCGAATGCCGGAAGAATTTGCGCGAGAGCTTTATCGCGATCCAAACCAGGCGTTGGGTAACCGTACTTTGCCCGGTAGCTCCAGGTTGAGAGAATCTTGTCGCCGTTTAGGAGTTGCGTGTTACGCAAACCATCGATGGTTTGTTGAATCAATGTTTGATGATTCACCGGTTTCTGTTCGGACTCGGATGTTTCCGTCATGAGCGACCAGTTGTTCTCGCTGTCCGGTACGTTGTGGGGCGAGTAATTGCTGAAGACCGTCACCCGATAAAATGGACAGTCGCTTTCCGGAAAATACATCCAGCATTTAGTCCGCAAATGTTCGGGCGGCTTTCCTTTCAAACCGATCCCGACAATGTTCGCACTGGAATATTTCAATCCCGCGACGGCCAGGTCGGAAAATTCATTGCGACCGCTAAGGCGCAACAACTCCGTTAGCGGTAAGGTGCTGATCAGCGCATCGTAATTCCATTCCTGACCATCTGTCGTCGTCACTCGTTTTGCAGCCTGTTCAATTTTTTGAACGCGACTTTGGAAGTGCATTCTTTCCTTTGGCAATCTCGTAGCGCACGCGCTCCAGATCGCGCCGGTCCCGCCGCGCTTCGGAAAATGAAAGACACTGTTCGAGCCCCATGAAACATCGTCTTTTTCGAAAACGAGATTGTGAAGCACGCGAGCCAGGTCAGTCACGGCGACGCGTTCGCCAATCCAACCGTGCTGCATTTGTTCAGGCGGATAGGCCCAGACCTTGAAGTTGTAGGGCAAGAGAAATATTTCCGCGATGCCGGCACCGAATGTCGCCAGGATCCAATCCCTGAAATTGTCTGGCTTATGCGGGCCATTCTTTTGGATTTCGAGGAGCCCGTTCAGACAACGAATGATGTCCTGACGCGGAAGTCGGTGCAGATTGTTTTGAAACGGATAGGGAACAAAACGGTTCCGGATCCAAACCCACGATTCGCGCTCGTGCGTCAGCCATTCCTCTTTCGGAATGAGTTCATGCATGAGCGCGTCGAAGTATTGGTAATGGGAAAACTGGACGTGACCGCCGATGTCCCAGAAAAATCCCTGCTCATCACGAAAGGAAGAAGCGAGACCACCGGCGTAGTCGTTCGCCTCAAGCAAATGCCAGTCGTGGTGCCCCAGCTCGTTAAGACGCCAAGCGGCGCCCAGCCCAGCGGGGCCGCCACCAAGTATGAGAATCTTCATGGCTGAGACGGCGAAAATCGTGCAGGAAATCGATTCCCATCTTCGCGATCTTGCGATAGTTGATGCTGTTCTCGCCGCCGCGCCTCCCCCGGAAGTGGATGGGGAAAAATTTCCAGGTCAATTCCTGCTGCCTGAGGGCGAAGGTGAGCCCGATATTTTGAAGGTCGAAATCTGAAGGCACCCGGCGTAACGCTTTTCTGAGAGCGCCTGCGCGCATCAGTCGATATGGCACGTTCGGGTCGACCAGATACCGCCCGGTCAATAACCAAAGCACCAACTGACAACACCGTGAGATGATAGTGCGGCCCAAACCGTCGTCGCGCGTTCGTCGGTAGCCGAAAACACAATCGCACTCCGCTCGATTCGCGTAGAATGAATTGAAGAATTTGGGGTCGCACTGCCCGTCGGAATCGATTTGGAAAATCCATTCCGCGCCTTCAGCCAAGGCTAATTCATAACCCTCCCGGCACGTCAGTCCGTGGCCGGAGTTTGCTTTATTGACGATCCTCAGCCGGTGGCCCAGTTGATTTTGAAACGACGCGAGGACCCGTGCGGTCTGGTCTTTCGAACCATCGTTGATCGCGAAGAGGATGAAATTCGGGCAGACGATCTGGAGGCAGCTAAACCATTCCCCCAAAACGACGGCAATGTTGGCTGCCTCATTGTAGACCGGCATCACTACAGCAAGCTCAGCTGCAGAAACTTGTGGGGACGTCATCATGCCGACGTCCAGAGAAGCAAGTTCTTAGCCTTGTCGCAGCTTTTCCCGGCAAATTTCTCGGCACGGCCGATACCCGGTTTAGATTTTGCTCCTCGCTTCCAAACCGGTTAAACGTCCGGTATTACGCAGCTTTTCCCAATGCCTGAGCCAAATCTTCCGCGACGCACAATCGACATCGCCCTGCTTGCAATCATTTTCGCGGTCGGAATTTTTCTGCGAATCACGCCGCAGGCATTCGCTCCCGGCGCAGTGTTGCATCTTCTCGCGCCCCTCCATCCGCAACCGGGCTGGACAAAGATCGGCTTCGATGAAGGCCTTTACCGCGAATATGTCAACGTGCTTAGCAACGGCGGGATCACATCGTATCCCGACATCGTCGAAGGGTACATCGATGTTCAAAAGAAACTTCCAGGATCAATTCTGCCTCCGCTCCGCTTTTTCTACATCTTCACGGCTTACGTTTGGCATTCGATTTTTGGGAGCGAAGCGCTTGAGGCGCTTCATCAGGTTGCAGCTTTTTTCAGCATGCTTACTTTCGTTCTCGCCACGTTCTTTGTCTGGCGGGTTCGCGGATCGACATGGGCAATCGCAATTGCCGCATTCATGGCGGTCGCCCCAACTCAACTACACATGTCGCAACACGCGCTGGTGGACGGGTTCTTTACTTTTTGGGCGACGCTTGTTCTCTGGTTGTTCTGGGAAAATTTGCAGTGCACCGAAACAATCACGTCACTCGCGTCGCCTCATTCTTCTGCGCCGGGAAGAGGAGTTCGCGAAGCGACAGGTGAGGGTGAAATTAAACGCCTGCCGGCAAACTGGCCTTGGTTGGTCGGTTACGTGTTCGCCCTGGCTCTGCTTGTTCTTACGAAAGAAAATTCCTTCTTCGTTTGGATAGCGCTCGTCGTGCTGCTGATCGCAAATCGATGGCTACACTTTGGAACAGTCACCCGCGAGTTGGTGATCGCCACGTTTCTCGGTCCGCTGCTCGGGGTAGTCATTTTGATTTTTCTCGCCGGCGGCATCGACGTGTTCGTTCAAAGTTATCAATTGTCGGTCGGCAAGAATCTTCAACTCCGCTACGCCATCCTCACCGGCGACGGACCGTGGTACCGTTATCTCGTCGATCTAATGCTCGTTAGTCCCATCATCCTGATTCTGGCGTTGGGGACAGTCTTTCGACTGAACCGCACGATGAAACCGGAGCTGTTCATGTCGATTTTTATTGCTGCCAGTTATTTGGTGATGTGCAACGTGAAGTACGGAATGAACCTGCGCTATGCCAATATGTGGGACATGCCGCTGCGCTTTCTCGCCTTCAGCGAGATTGCGTGGCTTGCTTCCTTGCTGAAACGATTTCAATCGGCCGCGATCGTCCTCGCCATCGCCCTGCTCGCCACGATTGAATTTCACCAATATATTGTTCTTGCCGTTCGTTATCCGCTCTACGAGCTGGTAACGCACGATCTGTTACAGGC
>JBKPMO010000005.1:0-15034 GCA_046732175.1 Verrucomicrobiota bacterium | reverse complement strand
GTCCGACCCCACCTTGCTATTTTATGTTGACCAGGGGGCCTGTTTTTCAATAAAGGGATAAACTGGAATAAGCGAATAAACTCGATGTTTTTTCGGGGGCTGGCTTGCGTTTACTTTTTCGCGGCACAGATCGTTGTCGCGCCAGTAAACATTACTTCTGCGCCCGCAGTCGCGGGTACTGACGTCCTGACCTGGCACAATGGTCTGGCACGGACCGGTCAAAATCTGACGGAGACAGTCCTTACGCCCGCGAACGTCAATTCAACGAACTTCGGAAAGCTCTTCCTCATTAGCGTGGATGGACAGGTTTATGCGCAGCCGTTGGTCGTTTCGGGCTTAAGCATTCCAGGACAGGGTGTGCGCGACGTACTCTACATCGCGACAGAGCACGATAGTGTGTATGCCTGTGACGCTAATGACGGCACTGTGCTGTGGCAGAAGTCGATGTTGGCGCCTGGCGAGACACCGTATCCGGGATGCCTCGACGGGACTATCACGCCGGAAATTGGCATCACGGCTACGCCGGTCATCGATCGTACGAGCGGACCGAATGGGACAATCTACCTCGAGGCAATGAGCACGGATGGAGCGAACACTACTTTTCACCGCTTGCACGCGCTCGATCTTACAACCGGGACAGAACAATTCGGCGGCCCCGTTAACATTACCGCGACTTACCCCGGTACCGGCGACAACAGCGACGGCGTCAACGTGATTTTCGATCCAAAACAATACAAAGTGCGTGCCGGTTTGGTCTTGAACGGCGGGACCATTTACTTGGCCTTCGCATGGCGTTGCGGAGGGGGCGGGAGACCTTTTACGGGATGGGTTCTTGGTTATGACGAAACGACGCTCGCGCAGGTGGCGGTTCTTAATCTGACGCCCAATGGATACCAAGGCTCGATCTGGGCCGGCGGTGCTGCACCCGCAGTGGATGCCAATGGTTACATCTATCTGATGACGGCTGACGGCACTTTTGAAACGACACTCGATGCGAATGGCTTTCCCAACCAAGGCGATTACGGAAATGCCTTCCTTAAACTCTCAACCGCGAATAACGTGCTCCAGGTGGCAGACTACTGGACAATGTTCAACAACCTTTCCGAGGTCAATAGCGATGTGGACCTGGGCTCCGGGGGGCCGATTGTACTGCCGGATATGATCGACCACAATGGCGCCGTCCGACATCTCGCCGTGGGCACAGGTAAGGATAGACACATTTATATCGTGGATCGAGACAACATGGGAAAGTTTGACCCGAACTCTAACAGCACGATTTACCAAGATCTGCCGGGTTTGCTGGGCTCTGGATTTTTCGGGGGAGCTCCGGCCTATTTCAATGGTATGCTTTATTTCGGGCCGGCGAAAACCAGTCTCCGCGCGTTTACTTTTACGAATGCACGCTTGAATGGCATTATGGCTTCGAGTAGCGCGACTAGTTTCCCCTATCCAGGCACAATACCTAGCGTTTCTGCAAACGGTGTGAGCAACGGAATTGTTTGGGCGCTGGAAAATGGACCGGTCGCCGTCCTTCATGCTTATGATGCGACCGATCTAACGCGTGAGCTTTACAACAGTAACCAAGCCGCAGATTCGCGCGATCAGTTTGGCGCCGGCAACAAGTTCGCTGTTCCGACAATTGCCAATGGAAAGGTCTATGTCGGTAGTTCCAGCGGCAGCGTGGCAGCTTTCGGCTTGTTAAATCCTAGTCCAACTCCGACCCCCACACCTACGCCAACCCCTACTCCAACAGCGACGCCGACGCCTATTCAGGTAACCGTGCAAACAAATCCAGCAGGTCTTAGTTGCACGGTTGATGGCACTGTTTACAGCACAGCGCAGACCTTTTCCTGGACGCCTGGTTCGAGTCACACGATTGCCACAACTTCCCCTCAGAGCGATGGAACAGGCACCGACAATGTCCGGTACGCATGGGCCCGTTGGAGTGACAGTAAACCCATCTCACATACTGTTACCCCAAGCAAAAACACGACTTATACGGCGAAATTCAACAAGCAGTATTACCTAATAATGAGTCCTGGAGTTGGCGGCAGTGTCAGCCCCGCAAGCGGGTGGAAGAACAGCGGAGCGGCTGTTTCGATCAGCGCAACGCCCACCAATAACACATTAAAAAGTTACAATTTCAGTGGTTGGACTGGCGTCGGCACCGGCTCGTACTCAGGCGCGAACAATCCCGCATCAATCACGATGAGTGGCCCCCTTACCGAGAGTGCCGCTTTCACTCAGAATCCGGTTCAGGTGACGGTGCAAACAAATCCAGCAGGACGTTCGTTTTCGGTTGATGGTACTACCTACACTGCCACGCAAAGCTTTTCGTGGGATCCGGGTTCTAGTCACACGATTTCGACAACATCTCCACAAAACAGCGACCCCGGCGTTCGGCACGTCTGGATGAATTGGAGCGGTGGCGGAGCTATTTCACACACTGTTGCTCCCACCACCAACACCACCTACACGGCGAATTTCAAAAAACAATATTACCTGACAATGAGCCACAACACAGGCGGCACGGTGACTCCAGCCAGTGGCTGGAAAGGCAGCGGAGCAACAATTTCGATCAGTGCTACGCCAGCCAGTCTTTACCATTTCACTAATTGGACAGGCACTGGCACGGGCTCTTATTCTGGCACCAATAATCCGGCTTCAATCATAATGAACGGACCAATTACTGAGGCCGCTTTCTTTAGCAAAAATTCTACACCGACGCCAACGCCTTAGCTGTTCCGTCATCTGACTTTTGACGTCAGGCGGGAAAACCCAAGAACCGCCAGACGATTGCAAAACAAAACAGCATCGATTGCCTCTTTATCTCCATCTGCCGCCCACAGTGGCCAAATCGATAACGGTGTATCGGAGCGGCGCTTGCGCGGAAACGATTCGCCATCGACAGCCGAACCGCGCAACTGCTAATCTTCCGATCAATGAAATCGGGAACACAGCCAAGCCTCAAACTGAGTATCCCAGACAGCGCGGCGGAACAAGAATAACTCAAAATATATGTTCACTCGTTCCGCAACTACGCCTGTGAGGCAGATATTTCTTGCTGTTCTCCTCACGCTTTATTCGTTCGTCGGTGCGCTGCGCGCGCAGCAAAGGACGGATCATCCGAATATCGTCGTCATTCTGGCAGATGATCTCGGCTACGGGGACGTGAGCTTTAATGGCCGTCCGGATTATCTCACGCCCAACATCGATGCGCTGGCCAGAAACGGAACATGGTTCTCCAGCGGTTACGTGACCCATCCCTTTTGCAGTCCATCGCGAGCTGGTCTGCTCACTGGGCGTTACCAGCAGCGATTTGGCCATGAGAACCAGCCGGATGATGGCGGGCTTCCGCTGGGCGAATTGCTCCTGCCTCAAATACTCAAGCCGGCTGGGTATTTCTGCGGCGCAATCGGTAAGTGGCATCTCGGGTCGGGCCTGGGTTATCGCCCACTTCAGCGAGGATTCGACGAGTTTTACGGTTTCCTCCGAAGCTCGTCTGTTTACTACAACGCTCCCCTTTTCCGAGGCGACACGCCGGTTAACGAAACCGAGTACTTGACCGATGCGCTAACGCGCGAGGCCGTTTCCTTCATCGATCGCCATGCCACGCAACCGTTTTTCCTATACCTGGCCTATAACGCTCCGCACGTTCCGTACGACGTTCCCCCTCAAACTTACCTCGACCGTGTAGCAAACATCAGCGATCCCGACCGCCGGACATACGCGGCGATGGTGACGGCACTGGACGATGGCGTGGGTAAAGTACTGCAAGCGCTGCGGGACAATAATCTCACTAATGAGACCCTCATTTTCTTCCTCAGTGATAATGGTGCTCCACTAAATTCCGTTACGAGCAACCTGCCGCTCCAGGGCGAGAAATTGGACACGTTAGAGGGCGGAATCCGGGTGCCGTTCGCCATCCAATGGAGCGGCCGCTTGCCAGCAGGCCTCGTTTATCGCGAACCGGTTTCTTCCTTGGACATCGTTGCCACAGCGACGACCGCAGCGGGCGTATCACTGCCATCGGACCGGCCGTACGACGGCCTTGATCTCACACCTTATCTCACCGGCCAACAAATAATGCCTAGCAGAGGGCTCTTCTGGCGTTGGTTCGGCTTGGGTGGAACGGGGCCTCGCGGTTCCGTCGATACGATCTACGCCACGCGGCAGGGCTCACTGAAGCTCGTCCGGTATCGCGCGTTAGGAACAGGCGACCCTCAGCTCTATGACTTAGATTATGACATTGGTGAAACTCAAGACCTATCTGTAACTCGCCCGGCAGATCTACAAGCTCTTAAGGCATTGTATAGTCAGTGGGAAACGCAACTCATCGCTCCTTTGTGGACAGCACCTAATGTCTGGCAGCCGTTCCCGCTCCTGCTCGTTGGCGATTGGAATGGTTATAACAAAAATGCCGCCGCCCCTTGGGCGTTGGCAATGATTAGGCCGGTTGACGGAAAGCCAACACCGGATGGCTATACCTGGTTTCTGACTACGATCCACGTCGCGACAACGGGCGGCGATACCGGCCCCGGCCTGCACTCCTTCGCCGTGATGGCATACAACAACTACTCACATCAATGGGGAGGCGTCACATCAAATGTTAATGGTACGACGATCTTACCATCTTTTTCGGGGACTGGCTTGGGACCTACCAATAGTATTAGCTTGGAGGACGGCTTCTACTATTCCTTCCGCGTAATCAAGGAGTACGACCCGGACGATCGCACGCTCAGGCTGACCACGATGAAAACCTCTGCGCCACCTATCACCGTCAGCCGCAGTGGACAGACTCCAGCGGTCCCCACGCCAAACGATGCTGTTACTGTTCAGATTCTCACGAGTCAGCCAAAGTCTCCGCAAGAGCGAATCTACCTTAGATGGTCCACCGATACCTTCGTTACATCTCACCTGACTGAAGCGGTGGGAAGTGGCGTGAGCTACTCGGCACAAGTTCCGCCACAGCCAGCTGGTACGGCCGTGCAATATTGCATTATCACATCGACTAGTGACTTGTCGCAGCTATCAGCCTCCAGCGCGATCGATTTACTGACATTGCGAACCAGCGCCGTCTTTAAATTCGTAAGTGAGAACTCGGGCACGCCACCACCGCCTCCACCACCGACCCCTCCACCGGGGCCCGCGCCCACACCATCGGCCGACCTGCAAATTTCCGTCACGGACGGTAAAGCGAGCGTCAGCGCTGGTACCGTGGATACATATACTATTACCGTTACCAATCTTGGGCCTGATGCCGTAAGCGGCGCGTTGATTGCTGATACCTTCCCGAGCATTTTTGCAGGTGTGACCTACACGGCTACCCAAGTCGGCGGCGCCTCGGGGTTTATTGGCAGCGCGTCCGGCAATATCAACGACACAGTCACGATGCCTTCGGGCAGCAAAATCACCTACAAAGCCACTGGCAAAGTTAGCTCGGCCGCCACGGGTACCCTGTCCAATACTGCGACAGTGGCTGCTCCCTCCGGGGTAACGGAATCAAACCCCGCCAATAACAGTGCAACCGACTCTGATACAATTGCGCTTAAGGCCGACCTCAAAGTTACCGTCACGGACGGTAAAACGAGCGTCGTCGCTGGTACCGTGGACACTTATACTATTGTCGTTAGCAATTCTGGCCCTGCTGCCGTAACCAGCGCGTCGGTCACTGATACGTTCGCCGCTATTTTCCAAGGTGTGACCTACACGGCTACCCAAGTCGGCGGCGCTTCAGGATATACTGCCAGTGGCACGGGTAATATTAACGATACCGTGACGCTGCCTTCGGGCAGTAAAATCACCTATAAAGCCACTGGGAGAGTCAGCTCCGCCGCCACTGGTACCCTGTCAAATACCGCAACAGTAGCTGCTCCCTCCGGAGTAACGGAATCAAACCTAACCAACAATAGTGCAACCGAGTCTGATACGATTACTCTTAAGGCCGACCTCAAGGTTACCGTAATGGATGGCAAAAGCACAGCGGTTGCGGGAACGAAGAACACCTACACCATCACGGTGAGTAATCTCGGGCCTAGCGAGGTTTTCGGGGCAGTAATCAGCGATACGTTTCCGAGCACCTTCACCGGCGTCACCTACACTTCCGCCCAGAGCGGCGGTGCGTCAGGATTCAGTGCTAGCGGCGCAGGCAACATCCATGATACGGTGACAATGCCTTCCGGCAGCAAGATCATTTATAAGGCGACCGGTACGATCAGTGCCTCTGCCACCGGCTCTCTCTCCGATACGGCAAATATCAGTCCACCTAGTGGAGTCACTGACCCCAACCTTGCCAATAACAGCGTCACCGATACCGACACGCTTTAATTGAAGGCGCGTTTATGATGAAGCAGGCAACATGATCGAAACAACGAGTGGCGGTCAATTTCACAGAGCGCAGCATGGCCGACAAGCTATCGCACTATCGGTTGCCACTGCCATTTGTGAACGTTGTCGTAGTCCTGCAACCAAGTGGTGTAGAGCGGGTCTTCTCTCCATGCCGTGGTCCCGGCATGGCCGGGCGGTTCGGGCCTACGTGGGGGATGCAGTAGTAAATCGTACGCGGAATCCTCTTTGAGTGCGCACCAGAATAATCGACCGCCATTACGCCAGCCGTCCAAAAGGATACCGTCTTCGAAAGGCTCGTTACGGGCGGTGATCACCAGACCATTGTTTTCGTCCATGGTTCCTGCAAAAGCAGCGCCCCAGTGAAGCACCAGCGTCTTGAGCTTGAGCGCTTTCAAACGTTCGCCAATATCACGCGCATAATGGCCGCAAAAGCCACGTTGTCGTCTACCCGTGTTGATTAGGATATTCTGGACCCCTGCGCACAAGACGAGGCGATATTCACGCGCAAGGCTGCGCGAGGCAGTGTGTGCCGTTACTGATACCGCCTCGGCTTCGCTTGGATCCACGTCTGGGGCGAGCGCCACCAGCGCGTCACGCAACTTCTTGATTGATCTTTCGTCTCTCGCCCAAACCGCATTTACGCAGAGGCCAAATGCAATTATGAAAACAACCGCCCTAATCACGTTAGCAAACTTGAAGGGCCAATTATACCAAGATCGCAGACGATTCAACGCGCAAAGGAGTGCGCGTTCCTTGCGTGGTACAAATGCGCTCACTGATTGGTCAACAGGCGGTTGCCTGGGAATTGGGGCTTGTGCTCGCAAAAGAAGGAAGCAGTGACCACAGGCGCAGGCACCACCGGCCATGCGAAATAAGCCGGGCCGACCATTTGTGGCGGCTCAAAAAAGTGAAGAAAAGCATTGCTTCTCCTTGATTCCCCGCCTAAACGGACCGGAGCAACCTGCGACGAAAGGAGGCGAGATAGATTGAAATTTCTGAAAATGATCATGACCGTGGCCGTTCTGGTCACCGCTTTGGGACTTGGAGCTTGTGCGCAACAACACAAGGAGGCCGTCGCTCCAGCTGCACCGACGGCGAAATAGATCGGTTACACCGTCCTTTCAATTGGGGTATTTTCGCCCAAAAAGGCCAGGTCGTGTTCCGGCCTGGCTTTTTTTTCATGAGGCATGAGAGCCTGGCTAACATCTTCCCATTCTCAAGCTTTTCCGATTAAGCTGCGTTAGTCGGGGGTAAAGACTCAGGAACCTTAGAAGGAAGCTATCATTGGTGGTCCAAATTTTGGGACACGACAGCGCGTGTCCCTCCAAGTGAACAAATTTCGGATTGCGGAATGCCGATTGCAGATTTCAATGGCACGTGCGGCGTCGGTTGGCGTTCTTGACGGAAATTATTTTTATCAGCGCGCTGATTTTGGTCACGCGCTGCGCGAATTACGGCGACGTTTTCTTTGGCGGGCAAATCAATTTTATCGATGCCGATTGTTATGCGCGAATGACTCGGGCCCGGATTTGCTTTGAACACCCGGGCACTGTTGTCAGGCGACATGATTTCGAAAATTTTCCGATCGGGACTTCGCCGCACACCACTGCGCCGCTTGATTATCTCATCGTTGGGACCGCGGCGCTGCTGAAACCGTTGAGCAGCAGCGCCCTCGATCTTGCCGGCGCAGTCGTATCGCCGCTGCTTTCAATCGCGCTGGGAGTTTTTCTCTGCTGGTGGTCGAGAAAAATGCGGCTGCGATTTCGCTGGGCACTCCTCATTCTCTACGCAGTGAGCCCGATGTTAGCGCATGGATTTGCGCTTGGTCGGCCTGATCATCAGTCGCTCTTGATTACATTGGTCACAGTCGCGCTTTGCGCGGAATGGAGGCTCACAGGTGCCAGCGGCGCCAACGCCGGAGCGGACGAACATCGAAGGGACGCGCTTCCGCGCGTCCAGGACACGCAGAAGCGTCTCCCTCCAAACGGACAATCGAAGTGGTGGAGCATTGTCAGCGGCGCAAGCTGGGCCATGGCGCTCTGGGTATCGCTTTATGAGCCGATTGTTTTGCTCCTGATAGTATTGGCATTCCGGCCGCGCGCTCTGTTCATTCGCGAACGACGGATCGGCTGGATCGTTTTCGCCGTGATAGTGGCAATTGCGTTCATGGTCGAGCGACGAATTCCGCAATGGCCGAGTCGAGAATTCGCCGGTGCCCTGAAGAACTGGAGCGCTACCATTGGAGAATTGTCCCACGTCTCGTTAGGGAATCCGATTTGGTTCAACTGGTGCGGCTGGCTGCTTTTGTTCGTGCCGCTTCTGTTTTGGCCAAAACGGGACCGAAGTATGCCGTGGTTTTTGAAAGCACTGTTAATCGCAACCTTGGGGCTAACCATCTGGCAGGCGCGCTGGGCTTATTTCTTTGTGACGATCTTTGCGATGTCGCTCCCGGAACTTTTATTGGCGCTGCGCAAACCAATATCTGCGGCGGCGATTTTTATCATTGCGTTATTTCCAATCGCGCAATCATGGGATCGCATGTTTACGGACGAAGAACTGGCGCGACGCACGGAGAACAACGTCGAGATGATCGAGGCGCATGCGATCGCTTCGAAATGCGACGGGCCATTCGTTGCGCCGTGGTGGTTTTCCCCCGCGCTCAGCTATTGGTCGCGCCAATGGGGAGTTGGCGGGAGCTCACACGAGAGCATCGAAGGGGTGGTTGAAAGCGCAAAGTTTTTTGGAACGCAAAATGCGAAAGAAGTTGCGCAAATCTTAAAACGACATCGTGTTAAGGAGATCGTTGCATACGACGCGGATCGCGTCGCACGAAACTCTGCGCAGATTCAGGAGCATTCAATTTCCCCAAACGCTTTTTGTTACTTACTTGATCGTCGACCCAGTGAAGCGCCGCCATTTTTGCGGATGATCGCGCAGACGGGACGCTTCAAACTTTTCCGCGTCTTAAATCCATAAAAAATGTAATTTTTCACGGTAAAAGTTTGACATCACGGAACCGAGTCACAATACTGTCATGTGTTAAAGAAATTCATCCCGCAAAAGCCCGTCTCGTCCATTGGCGAGGGATCTCTCAACGCGGGCAGTGGGGAAAACAATCGTGTCGCCCACCGCGAGGAAAGCAGAAAATCAACGTTAACCGAGCATTCAAAACATATGGCAGAACACAATGGCAAAGACGTTCTTTCGAGCGACGTCGAAATCAAAGGCTCAATTAAGTTTCAGAAGGAACTTCTGATCGACGGAAAGGTGGAGGGCGAGATTCACTCGGATGGCGTCCTGACCATCGGTGAGAACGCCGATATCCGCGGCGAAATCAAAACCAAGTCGATCACAGTTTATGGTAAGGTGCAGGGCAATATCACTGTGGGCGAACGCTGCGAACTGAAGTCGCGATGCACGTTGCAGGGCGATTTGAAAGCAGCGCGCCTCGTGATTGAAGAAGGGGCTACCTTCATTGGGAAATCGGAAGTCACCAGTGGTACCGGCATTGGCGGCAATTCCCAGGGTTCTAAGGCGACGCACACGCGCCCGGACGTGATTCGTCACGAGGAGCCGGTAAAGACGGCAGCATTCGGAGCACGGGCGTAAATTAAGCCTTTTTAAGCGAGACCGTGGCAAAGTCGTCGCCCGCTAAAGTCAGTGTGGAGTGTCCACATTGCGGCTTTAAACAGCATGAATATGCCGCCGCCAAAAGCACGATGTGTCGCCAGTGCGGCTCGCACTTTTCGCCTTCTGCTCCCAAGCCCGCGCCGAACGTAACGCCACGGCCTCGGCTCGACCCCAGGCCTGAGCCACCGGCTTCGGCAGCCGTTTCGCTAATTCAGCGGTTTGACGGACTGTGGAAAAGCAAACGCATCCGTGTCATCGAGTGCTTCGATTGCCATCGAAAACAAGAGGTGAGCGGCGCGGCTACTTCGACGATTTGCCCGTCGTGCAGCGCTCACATCGACCTGAGCGATTACAAAATCGCAACCAGCTTTAGCCGTTCCATTCGGACCACGGGTGAAGTACATGTTACCGCCAAGGGTGATTTAAGCAGCAGCAGTGTTCGCTGTCGCCGCGCCGTTATCGAAGGAAGATTGCGCGGAAACTTGGATTCAGCTGGTCCGATCATCATTTATTCCTCGGGGAAAATTCCCGGCAAACTCTCCGCCTCGGAGATGGTCATCGAAAAACGGGCCGAAGTACAATTTTTCCGAAGAGTTAGGGTTGGGACCATTGAGATCCGGGGCCGAATGTCGGGAGAAATTGTGGCGGATGGAATGGTAACGATTCGCAAGAACGGCACGCTGGAAGGCAACGTTACAGCCAAGTCGATTAACGTAGAAAAGGGCGGCGCTTTTTCCGGTCAGCTTGTCATCGGTAAGGGAAATTTACAGCAAGCGGAATTACTTCCCGGTGAGAAAGCGGCCGGTGCGAAAGGGCCTCAAGACGCAATCGGTCTTGCGCAGCCACTGCCGGCCAGGTAGATCGCTTCATGCAGAAACTGCACCCCCGCAGTCCGTACGAAAAACTTGGCGGCTACGTGCACTTGCCGCGTTTGATCGATAAGGCACGGCTGCATCGCAAGGGTTTGCTCAACGGTTACAACTACAAAACCGTCGGTTTCGACAAACACCTTCTCGCCTTTCTTAAACTTAACGGCGACGACTTTGAAGAAATTGCAAACCGCTTTGATGACGACGGCGAGATACTTCAGTGGGTCGACAAAAACGGGACGAAACACGCAACCGAAGAAATCGAACATTGGAATCAGGAAATGATCTCACGTCATCCTGATACCGCAGCGAAACGCGCGCGCTTTAATCATTTTCTCAAAGAAGCGGGGGGCGCCGGACGTAAAGATATCAAGACCTACTTCGATCTGATCGAGTTTGACGAGGGGCGCCTGAAGTAGCCGTTAAATTGTTAAAAGGGTTACAACGTTAAAACGGCGGCTTGTCGATTTAACAATTGAACGTTTCAACCTTTCGCGTCGGCGAAAAGCCGATTCGCTTCCTCGAGCGTTTCTTTGCTTCCGATATCAAGCCATTGGCCGGTGATTTGAAAGGTGTTTACAGGTCCGCGCGGATAGAGCCACTGTAAAAAGAGACCGGGTTGATCGGGATTATTTCCGGCCGCGATGTAGGTGGTAAACAGGGGCAGCACTTTCCTCGAATAAAAATACAAGGCGATCGCTGCCAAATTGCTCTTGGGGTCCTTCGGCTTTTCTTCAAAATGCGTGATGACTCCGTCCGCATCGACCGTGACCACACCATATTTTTTGATTGCCTCGCGGTCATCAACACGATGTACGCCGACGGTAGCCTGCGTTTTATTTGCATAATCGACAAATCCCGTCAGTGATTCACGGAATAAATTATCGCCCGCGATCACAAGCAGGTCCGAGTCAACGGCATTCTCTCGCGTGAGCACTAGGTTGATATCGCCAATCGCGCCGAGTTTGTTCTCGTCGGCAGTCGAGCCATCATTAACGATCTTGAACCGGAATTCCGGATTCGCGCGCCGATAATTTTTTGCCCAGGTTTCGAAATCACCCGAGAATTTTGCGTTGCTCACAATGTAAATCGTTTCGATTCCAGCGACGCTGCGGAGGTTATCGACGACCCATGCGAGCATCGGTTTTCCAGCTACATCCAGAAGCGGTTTCGCCTTCTTCAATGTGAGGGGATACAGGCGCGTGGCATAACCGGCGGCGAGAATCAGAACATTCATCAGGGTCGGACTGTAAACGGCGATGAACGACGCGCCAGTAAATGGTCAGCTGCCAAATGCCGCCGCGTGCAGCTCCCGGTGGAGGGCATTCATTCGCTGGGTCCCCATGAGTTTACTGTGCGAGCGACGGTCAGTCACATAAAACGTATCGATTGCGGCACCGCTCTCGGTGCTGATGCGGGCGAGGGCGATATCAATTTCATTCCGGCTCAAGCATTGTAAGAGGTCGTGCAGGAGCCCGATTCGATCCGGCGTTTGGACTTCAATCAAAGTGAAGTGTGGATCGGCTTGGTTGTCGATGCTGACATGCGATGGGAACTCCAAATCTGCCATCGCCGGACGCCGGCCCTTTTTCCGTGCCTGTTCCAAGAGCGCGCTCAAAACGAAGCCTTCGCTTTCCAGCGCCTTCCGCAAGGTTGATTCCACCAGCGCCATCTCGCGCTCGTTCGTGACTGCGCGACCGCGCAGGTCGCTCACGCGGAAGACATCGAGCGCAACGTTATCGCCTCGCGTGTAAATATCGGCGCTTAAAATATTCAACGGCACGAGCGAGATGGAGCCGGCAATTTTTGCGAGCAACTGTTGCCGGTCCCAGCTGCAAATGGTCACAGCGGTATGGCCCTGCTCCGGCACCGATTCCCAACTGAAGACGGGCGCAAGCGGCGTTTCTCCGAAACAGGTCGCGTCGTAGAATCGCCGGAACAATTCTACGTGCGCGACAATATCAGCGACTTTGAACGCGTGGAAATAATGGTCCGGCATGAACTCGAAATGCGCCTCGATTTCTTCCTCGTAATCCGGCCCGAGGCGGACCTGGACCAAAGTTTCGCGCGCTTCCCGCGCAGTTTTGGCGCGATCATAAAACGAATGCCTGTCTGCGAGGTATTGGGTGGTGGCGCGATACAACTGCCAAACCAGCGTTTCCTTCCAATCGGACCAATTTTCGTCGCTCGTGCCCTGGCCATCAGCGAGCGTTAGCAACATCAAAGCGTCGAGATTGCTTTGGTCTTTGACGATGGCAGCGAACTCGCTCACCGTCACGGGATCATCGATGTTGCGACGTTGCGCGATGTTCGAAAGGGTGACGTGATGGTCCACCAGCAGGATCAGCATCTTGCGTTCGCGCGGATCGAGTTGAAGACGGCGCGCCACGCGTTGGGCAAAAACCGCGCTCGCTTCCGAATGCGGGCGGGCGCCCACCGCTTTGCCGGTGTCATGCAACAGCAACGCCAGGTAAAGCACGAAAGGGTCGGTCAGTTTCTCGAAAAGTTTCCGGTACTCGATGAGCTTGCGATTTTCCGTGCGCGCCAGCGCGTCGAGTTTGTCGATACAGACCAAAGTGTGTTCGTCCGCAGTGTAGCGGTGGAAGAATTCATGTTGCACCAGACAGGTGAGCTGGCCGAACTCGGGAATGTATTGCCCGAGAAAATCCAACCGATGCATCAAGCGCAAGGCGCGTCCGACTTCTCCTTTGCGCGATAGAATACGGCGAAATATTTCACGCGGTTCCCTGGCGTAGCGGAACGGATGCGTGATCAATCCAATTTTTCTGCTTAACATGTCGGCAAGCTCGGGACTGGGTTCGAGTTGCTTCTCTTGCGAGATCTCAATCGCACGCATCATTTCCACCGGCTCTTTGTTGAAGAGGTCCTTTCGTTCAACGTCGAGCTGACGATCGTGAATGAGAAAACCATTGATGTGTTCGGCAGCAGGTTTGGCGCGCGGTAAAAATCCAAAGAGTGAGCGCGTTTTCGCCGAGGAGTACCCGCTCGCAAATTGCGCCGTGATTCGTTCCGTCACGCGGAAGATGTTTCGGCTGTGTCCGTAAAAATCTTTCATCAACGCTTCGCTTCGGAGTAACCCGCGCACCTGCGGGTAACCCAACCGTTGCGCGATCGTTTCCTGCGTGTTGAGATGCAAAACGTCCGTCGCGCGATGGTGAAAATAATGCAGCTCCGTGCGGACGCGCAGAAGAAAATCGTAGGCCGCTTCGATGCGGCGGCGATCCGGTTCGCTCAGCCAATCTTTGCCGACGAGATGCGTTGTCGTCAGGCTGCCTTCCTTGAAGAAGGTCATCCAAAGTAAATTCTGATAATCGCGCAGACTTCCGCAGCCGCTCTTCAGGTTCGGTTCCTGCAGGTAAACGCTATTACCGAATTTGGCGTGACGTGCCTGCTGATCGCGCATGCGCATTTCGATGTATTCGCGTTCGTAACCGGCAACGCATTTTGCCCGAAACTGCTGTCGAAATTTTTGCTCGAGTTCTCGATCGCCCGTGACCAGGCGTGACTCCAGCATCGCCGTCTTTGTTACCATGTCGGCATTGGCGGCGGCAATCGCTTCTTTGATCGTACGCGTGGAGTGGCCCACCTTGAATCCGATGTCCCATAGCAGATACAGGACTTGCTCGATGATCTGACTAGTCTCTTTCGATATGCCCCGACCTTGTTCGCGATGCAAAAACATGACATCGACGTCGCTACACGGATTCAATTCGCGTCGGCCGTAACCACCGAGGGCGACGAGAGCCAGCGGCGAATTGCCGTTTCGGTTATTCACCACATGATTGGCTGCCGCAAAAACGTGGCGCAGTAACACGTCGATCAGATCAACTCGACGTGCGCAAACTTCGCGGCCACCGTCACCGGCGCGCTGGCGTAAGCGCAAGCGGTGCTCTTCGAGTTTCAAAAACTTCCGATAAACGGGCAGAACATCGGTCGGCCGTTGCGCACCGGCCACGGCCAATTCCCGCTCCGCATGGGCCAGGATTTTTTCGAGATGCCGCGACATGGGCAGTCGTTACAAGGGTTAAAAAATTACATTGTTAAAAAGGTGATGCTGGTGCAACCCGCATCGGGCGTCGATATGCCCGCCTTAACCCCAAAACTTCTTCCCACCTTTGTAACCTTTAAAGCTTTTAATCCACTCTTTCTCACACCTCGATCGCGTA
>JBKPMO010000004.1:0-15487 GCA_046732175.1 Verrucomicrobiota bacterium | reverse complement strand
ACTCTGGACGCCATCGAGCCTTCAGCTGGCGAGAAGGTGGTGCTCTCGCTCCAGCTGCGCGAAGGATATGTCATCCTGTTCGATCCGGTCCTTCACATGTCGCAGCATATCGAGGTGACGGGCGAGCCTGCGCGTGAAAGCCAATCGCTCTCCTTCGTCATGACCAGGGATCACGCGCCGGCCGGGACCGTTCAGATGCGCCCGGGCCCTCTGCAGCTGACGTTGGAGAATCGCTTAAAGGTGCGCACGCTGCCCGCTATTTGGATCGTTAGCGATAAAGTTCACGAGCTCGTTAACAAGCGGCGCCCCTTCTTAACCGCAAAACGTCTTCTGACCAATCAAACATTCCGAGATATTTATCGCACTGATACGCTCGACGTAGATCAGAGACTTAAGATTACCAGTCTCAGCTTTCTGTTTACCGACCTCAAAGGCTCAACGGAACTTTACGAACGCGTTGGAGATCTGGCTGCCTACGATTTAGTGCGGGCCCATTTTCGGATGTTGAATGAAATCGTGGCTGCGGAAAAGGGCGCCGTGGTAAAAACAATCGGGGACGCCGTGATGGCGACGTTCCCGACGCCAGACCGAGCGATGGCGGCTGCGCTGAAGATGCGAGACGCCGTGAAGGACTTGAAAGGCGATTTGCTGCTTAAAATCGGAATCCATGAGGGCCCTTGTCTAGCGGTTTCGCTGAACGACCGGCAGGATTACTTTGGGCGGACTGTGAACATAGCAGCTCGCGTCCAAGGACTCGCGACGTCACGCTCCATCTTCGCAACCAGACGGGTCGTTAAGGACAGCGAAGCCTCGAAGCTCCTGCAATCAAACCGCATCTCCGCCACCCCGGAGAAGCGGTCACTGCGCGGCATCGCCAAACAAGTTGAGATTTTTGAAATACCCTGAGGGAGCCTGCCCCTGGCGCGTTCGGCCAAGCCTGATTGAGAATAGCGCACAATAACAGAGCTATCGAGGAGGTCATTGGGTCAGAGCTTTATTACTGACACAAAATGAAACGGGCGGACCGCTATCGATAGTAAACTCTGAGTCGTTTTCTCTCGAAGTTTGAGGCGCTGGCGGTTACCTGTGCCGGATCTGGAGGAAATCCTGATGGACGGAAAGACGATAGGTGCCGTCCCTACTGCAGTGTTTGGCCAGATAGTCTTCGACATCTTGGCGGGCTGGTGGCCGGCTGATCGGTAGCAGGTTCAGCATAAATTCGGCGATCGCGTAGGCCGAAGCCAAATCCCTGGTTTCTACGTGCGCAGGATCGAGAGTAATCACGACATCATAGCGATCGCCATGTTTCTCGCGAAACGCTTGCGCGAGCTGATGCAAATCGAAGCGGTGACCGAAGAAATGATCGAGCATGGCCATGCAGGCGGTATCGTGATTCTGCACGACAACGACGGTCACGCCGCTCGGCGACATCCACGAGACGAGCCGATCGAGATGGGCAAGCCATTCCTCCGCAGGAATGTAATAGAGCGTGTGTGAACAGAGCACGAAGTCCGCTTGCGCCTTTGGATCCGCAGCAAGAATGGGCGCCGCGATGGCTTCGGCTCGCGGGATGGCTTGTTTGAGTTGCGTCAGCAGATGAGGATTCGGTTCGATGGCGATTGTCCGATCAAATGCTCCGGCGAAGGCCTTGGTCACCTCCCCGTTTCCGGCGCCGGCGTCAATGAAAACGTTTCGCTTAGGCAGGCCGTCGACCAGTTTCTGCAGGAAACACTTAGCGTTCCGCTTCTGATCGGTGTGATCGAGAAAGATCTGGAACGCCCGCTTGTAAGCTTCGCCTTGCGAGTCAAAAACGTGAATCGGTTCTGGTTTCAAACTAGCCGCTGCTCCATGCGCGATCTCATTTCGCCAAGAAGAGTCTCCACTCGCCAGGAACGCCTTTTAACCCGTGCAAGCCGAGGTCGTGAAAATTAATTCCCGAACCGGCGACGAGGTCCTTCACTGTACTCGAAACAACCACGCTGCCGGGTTCCGCTTTCGCCATGATGCGCGCGCCGGCGTGGACTGCGATGCCGCCGATATTGTCGCCCATCAATTCGCATTCACCGGTGTGCACGCCCGCGCGCACCTCGATTCCTAATTGTCGGACGGCGAGCGCAATCGCCAACGCACAACGGACGGCCCGCGCTGGTCCGTCGAAGGTTGCGAGAAAGCCGTCGCCGGTCGTATTGGTTTCCTTGCCGCGGTAACGAGAAAGTTCCTTGCGCACGACTGCATAGTAAGAGTTCAGCACATTGCGCCAGGCGGTGTCGCCCAAGGCCGCGGCGCGCTCGGTGGATGAAGCGATGTCGAAAAAAAGCACGGTCGACAGCACGCGATCAAAGGAGTCGATCGGTCGCTCACCGGTGATGAATTCATGGATGTCGGAAAGCACAGTATCCATGTCGTCGAGCATCATGGAGTGGCTGTTTCCGGGGTATTCCTTGAATTTTGCTCCCGGAATTCGTGATGCCATGTCGCGCGCGGCTTGCACGCGTGCGCAGGGATCGCCGGTTCTGTTCATTACCAAAGTGCGCGCCTGAATGGACGGAAGAATCGGGCGGGTATCTATCTGGCCGTTCATGACCTCATAAGCATAAACGGCGGAAGGGCTCGCCGCCGCGCGCATGTAACGGGCGACGGCTTCGACTGCCGCGGGTGGTGCGTCCCGACCCATGCCAGCACCCGGCCCAACGATGTATTCAATCGACGGCCAATCGTCTTGAACCATCGCAAGCATCTCTTTGTGCTCCTCAGGCGTTTGTGCCCACGGATGATCGTCGCACGCAATCCAGCGGGCCTGCGCACCCCAAATGAGAAGCGTTTCGACACGCTGCGGGTAAGTGGCAGCAAACAGACACGCCATCGAACCGCCCTCCGAAACGCCGAAGATATTGGCGCTCTTAATCCCGACGTCATCCATCACCGCGCGAATATCGTCGGTGCGCTCCTCAAGCGTGGCCATATTTACCGGGCGATCCGACAGACCAGTCCCGCGTTTATCAAAGCGAATGAGACGGCAGAACTTGCTGAAGCGCTCGAAGAAAAGAGCGCGCTGCGGAATTTCCCAATCCAGATCGAGGTGCGACATCGTGCCGGGCGCCCAAACGACATCGAAAGGTCCGTCACCGGTAATTTGATAAGCGATGCGAACATCGCCGCTGCGCGCGTATTTTGTTTTCGGCAACATCGGAGCCTGGAAAAGAGATTAGAGTCTTCCGTAAACGATTTGAACTCGGAAGTTCAAGCATTCCGACCTAACAAAAACAACTGACGCAGCCGCCTTCGCCGCTGGGATCAATCTCGCTTCAGGATTGAAAGAATATTGCCGGCAGGATCTTTGAACCAGGCGATTGTCGGTCCGTTCCCCCGCATGATTCCTTTTTCGTCCGTCTTCAACTCACCTTGATTGTAATGTTCAAACTGCACGCCGCGGTCCTTTAGCTCGTCCACTGCAACATCGACATCCTCCACTGGAAAGTTCAGAACGGTGAACGTTGCCGGAACGTGATTCTGTTTCGGATAAATCAGAACATTATTGCCGCCGGCCAGATGCAATCTGAGCAAGCCATGGTCTTCCGAAGTCTTCAATCCCAGGGTTTGGCTGTAGAACTGTTTCTCTTTGGCGATGTCCGGTGCGGCAAAGCCGCTGAACGCTTTGCTATTTTCCAACATTGATAATCCCTCCCGATGTACTTCGCCTCGAATCCCGGCTTTGGTCCCCAAAAGATTTTCTCTACCCTCTAATGCCCAGTCCAGCTCGGACTCACGTGTCACTACTGCCAGTCCGACTCGAACTCTAAACTGCCATGCTTGCGATTGGGTTTTGATTACTGCGAACTAACGTTTTAACTTGGCAGGCGCTGCATTCGCCCAAGCGAGTTTCATCGCCGAGTCGATCACGTCTGGTCGCGCGGCTTTGAGCACAATCTGTGTGCTTCCACGTTTTCCCCACGCGCCTTTCACCGGTTCAAACATCTCCGGGTAACTCTCGATCAACTCGGCCTGCTGATCCGCCGTTAGGATCAAAACTCCAAAGCCTTCGTCTGGATATCCGAGCGTCGCGAATATCTTGCCGCCTTTGACCCGAAAATCCGGATGCCCGACGTGCGATTTCTCATACGACTCCGGCAAATTGAGCGCGATCTTTCGAAATTCACTTTCGGTCATGAGTGGGCTCTCCTGTTTATATATCCGTTTTTCCTTCAGCGTGATCTAAGGATTCAACGAATCATGGATTACGTTCAGACGGTTCCGAGGTCCCGAGGAATTCTGCAATGATAGGAACAAGCACATCGGTTTTCGACGTGATTTCCATGTGAGTGATGCCCGGTAAGATCGCGAGTTGCGCGTGCGGCAGAAGACGGAACAACGCGACGGCGCCTTCGGGCAGCATCACGTCACGATCGCTACCCAGCACCAGGGTCGGCGCAGTGACCGCCTGAATTTCTTCGTCCGGCACGTCTTTAAAATCGCGCATGCGATTGCGGCATTTGTAGAAGAACGAGTCCAGATTTTCCGGATGTGGCGCGACATCGATGTATGCGTCGCGCAACACCACTGGCATAGAGTCAGGTTGCGCCGTCTTCATCGACTCCCAAAATTGCCCCGGAGCCCAGACCCGCTTCATGATGGCCGTGCAAACTAACATTCGACGCACCAAGTCTGGGTGTCGCATCGCCACATGCAGCGCGATGGAGCCGCCGTTGCTGAAACCAAAAAAGTCGGCGCGAGCGATGTGCAAGTAATCAAGAAGCGCAGCGGTATCGTCGGCCGAATCCTCAAAACCGAACGGCCGGTTATCAATGTCGGCAGTGTGCCCAAAACCACGCTGCTCGAAAGCAACCACTTGGCAGTCGCGCGCGAGCAACGGCAAAATGCGACCAAACGAGGTTTCAATCGTGTCACCGCCACCATGAAGTAGCACCAGCGGCGGAATGTTAGGGCGAGATGGTCCATACACCTCGAAGTACATTTTCAAACCATTTACGGGCGCATACCCGGTCCGGCTCGGCTTGCCAGAAGTCGGTTCATTCATATCAGGCTTCTTGAGTTAAGTTAGGCCACAGCCGCGGAAGCAGCGAATGCGGTTGCAACGAACATCAGGAGAAATGTTTCAGTTGTTGCTGCAACAGTACTTCAATGTGTCGCATACATGCGCAACCAACGTTGCTGTGCGAGATTGATGATGGCGGGATAGACAACGAGACGGCGAAACGGATCGATCAGGGCCATGTAAAGCAGGGTGAGACGACTCACCGGCTTCACGTAGATTGCCATGTAGAGAGTGTAACCTTCCGGGCTCGGCGTGAGAGCCAGCGCCAGAAAGGCGTGTACGGTTGCGTTGCGAAGCTCGCTCAGTGCTTCCACATCGAATACGTAGAGTACTCGAAACGGGCCGTCGCGAGTGCCCGGAGGAACTCGAGAATGCGAGCCGTCGGCTTCAGCAAGGCGATGAATATACGACTCACCGAGCGGATCATGGCGCGCGTTATCCCATCCGAACACGCGACCCATCGCCCATCGCAACACGAATAGTCCTCGGACCACAAAGTCGTTAGTAGGACGGCGTGGGTCGCCGAACAAGATCGCAGGTGCGTCCTGGATCGTGCGACTGGGACCGCCTCCACTAAGTGGAATCGCCCAGACGTCGTGAAGAGGCACATCGCAGAGAAGCGAATGGCAACGCAGGTTCAATTTCTGGAAGTCGGCTGGGTTCACCCGCATGCCGTAATGATTTCTCCTGGAGGGCTTCACATTTCCGGGTTCGAGATTCACCGGGTTCTTAAAATCTCCTTCGCTCCATCCGGCCCGGAGATACGCAACCTTATCGATGGTGGTGTATCGGCTCGCGTGAGTTCGAAAGAGAAAAATGGACAGCATCTCTTTTCGTTTCGCACCCAAT
Source organism: Verrucomicrobiota bacterium (assembly GCA_046732175.1). GTDB lineage: Bacteria > Verrucomicrobiota > Verrucomicrobiia > Chthoniobacterales > UBA10450 > AV69. Next base: position 9,585 of record JBKPMO010000004.1, on the reverse strand, counting down.
CCGCAATTTTCATCTCCAGACCCGGTGACTCGTCGAAAACGAAGGTGAAGCCGTCGTTGTGCTCAATGACTTGCCGGGCTTGGCCCAAAAGCGATTTCGCCAGGGCCACATGTTTGATGCGTTCGGCGATACTAAAGACGGTTAAGTTACAGGCGATCGGTCGAGCTGATGCATCTGCTTTTTCTCCGCAATCGCACTGCGAGGACGTCATTCGCCGGCGAACCGCGAACAGACCGGCCGCCGCCAGACCGCTTAGCCCGGCAAGCGTTAGCGCTTCTTTCGGCGTACAAAATAATGAGCCGGCCACGCCTGCGCCCATCATCCACAAGAAAATTGGGGCAGCACAGACCGCTGCGCATGTTCCAAAAGCAAATGCAGTCCCGAGCCACCAGCGCTTTTTCGTAGTTTTCTTTGTCATCATAATGTTTGGCGAGTTGAGGCAGCCTCGGACTTCAAGTAAGCTTTAAGGCAAGGAAAAAATGCGAATTGGCCAACTTGCTCGCGCCTGCGGTCTGCGAACTTCGGCTATTCGTTATTACGAGGCAGTAGGATTGTTAGACCCGCCGCCGCGCGTTTCCGCGTGCCGCGATTATCCACGCGATGCCATGAGCCGATTGCAGATCGTCCGCGCTGCACAAAAAGCCGGCTTTAAAATTGCTGAAATCCGGCAACTCGTGTCCGCGCTGGAAAGAAAAGGGAAACCATCGCGTCACTGGCCGGTTATCGCGGAAAGAAAACTCAAAGAGCTCGATGCCAACATTGCGCAATTGCGAGCAGCGAGGCGGACGTTGGCATCGGCCATCGATTGTTCCTGTGCCGGCGCAGTCGATCGTTGCAAGCTCGTCGAAAGTTCGTCCAACCGACGGCCGAACTGAGAGCTGAGAGATCAGAGCTTACTTTCGTCACAAATTATCGATAGTAAGCGTTGACTCCGCTTGCAGGGTGCATAGCGACGACGGCTGCCAACAAACAATCAGGAACCAAACTCATCGCCGCGCTTGAGAGCCAGTTCGGCTTTAAGATTTTCCAGGTCGCGACCGACGCTCGCCACAGCCGTGATCTTTTCGCCTTTGTGGAAAATCACGGAAGCGTCTTTTGCTTTCAAATTCCCCGCAACGGTGGCGCGGTCGTCGCGGCTGCCATAGCCGACATAACGGATGTGCAGATCAAAATGATTGCTCCAGAAAAATGGCGGCAAAACGAACGGCTCGCGCGCGCCAAGAATGTTGCGCGCCGCGGTTTGACCCTGACGTTGCGCTACGACCCAATGTTCTACCCGAATGCGCCCCGAGCGCGGGTCTGGCCAGCGCGCAATGTCGCCGGCGGCAAATACCCCTGGCACGCTGGCCTCCAGGTATTCATTGACTAAGACGCCGTCGTCAGTGGCAATCCCCGCTTTTTCGGCAAGCTCTGTGTTCGGCCGCACGCCGATTCCGACCACGACTAGGTCGCCGTCCAAAATCGTTCCGTCATCGAGCTGAACATGTCGATCTTGAATGGTTGTAGGTGTGTGGCCGAAATAGAATCTGACGCCGTGCGCCTCGTGAGTTTGGCGAATCAAGTTGCTCAATTCGCGGCCGAGAATTTTTTCGAGCGGCTGCGCATGCTTTCCTACAACTGCCACCTCTACCTTGCGCTCGCGCAGCGATGCGGCGACTTCAAGACCGATGAAGCTCGAACCGATTACCACCGCGCGTTGGGCGTTTTTCGCTTTTTCGATGATGCGCCGGCTGTCGGAGAGCGTCCGCAAATAACAAACGTGCGGTAAGTCGTCGCCAGGAATCCTGAGACGAACCGGCTCAGCGCCGCTTGCCAACAGCAGCGCGCCGTAGCCTAACGAACGCCCATCGGAAAGCGTGATCTGTGCATTTTTCGGATCGATCGCGACGACCCGCGTTTTTGTGAATGTCTCGATGTTTTGTTCGCGATAAAAATCCGCCGGCCGCAACGGGATCCATTCCTCCGGCGCGGTGCCGGCGAGATAATCTTTCGAAAGATTCGGGCGATCGTACGGCAAAAATTCGTCCGCGCCGACTAATGTGATCGGGCCCTCATAACCTTCGCGCCGCAGCATCTCGGCTGCAGCGCCACCGGCCGCGCCCGCGCCAACGATCAACACGCTCTCAGGCGAAGACTTCGGTTTGTGCGCCGGTTTTTTATCGGCCTTGCCCGTAACGAAAAAATGATCGTCTCGCTTTTCGACTTTCCAGCATGATGTGTCGCTGAGTGCCGGCGCGGCAATCGCCTCGCCGGTACGCAGATCAAACCGAGCGTGGTGCCATGGACACCTGACCGTACAATCGACCATCAAACCTTTCGCGAGGGGTCCACCATAATGCGTGCACTTCGCGCCGATGCTGAACAGTTCGTCTCCGCGCCGAGCCACCAGAATCGATTCGCCAAACGCGTGCCCCAGCAACATCTGGCCATCGGCCAGCTTGTCGATCTCGACGCCTTTCTCGAGATCGGGTCCTTCCAGTTCGTTCGACGATTCGGACATGAAAATTCCTCCGTTGCTGCCTACTTTAGATCGCACGGGGGCGCCATCGCGCGCGTGGTCATCCGATTCATTGCTCCGCCGTCGTACGGATTAGACGCGGCCCCTTTCCCCCGATTTCAGCCTTTCAGTTTGTCAGTACTCCGATAAAGCCAACCGGTTCGAGCATAAAAAAGTTCATCAATGAACTGTGTTCACGCATCCTGCGACGAACTGTCGGGCAGTCGCAACGCCGAACGAGAAGTAACCTCGCAAAGAACAAAATATTAAATGTTGAGATTTGACCCCAATTCTCCCCTACTCCGATCTCCGGCAGCGCTTGTCACTAGTCACATTTCACTCGCCACTATTCGAGTGATTGCCGCGTACCTTTCGTCGCTCCTTTGATAATTCGCCTCTCTTCCTCGACCGAGGAGAAGATAAAGGTGAGGAGTCGAGCTCCTCTCGCTGCCCGTAATTCGGTCTTTCAACTCTCACTTACTAGTCGCGCCATCTTGTGGCGTCGTAGCTTTGGCGAACATGGAAGCCTCGCGCAGACGCGCGGACCAACTTTCAACTTTTCCTGCTGACCTAGTTGCAACAGGAATCGGCGCCCTCGGGACCCGATTCGTACTCGTCATGGCGGCGCCACCAGACGCCCGGCTCGTTTCGCCCTTTCGGTGCGCAGTGTCCAGGGCGATTCCGCTCATGCCGCGAAGGTGACAGCGCCTGGCCAGCGCCTTCCCATGGTCCCTGGCGCTCGTATTGCGTTCGATCCCGCCTTCGAGCTGTTGTTCCCCGAAGCTTACGTCTTACTTAGTTGCCTTTTTGCGACGGGACTTACTCACACTTTCAGGGGCGCGGGAATTATTCGGCCCGTGCAGGTTGAGAAGCGATTCCATGAGAGATTCTTCACTGCTGGAACACAAACAGAGAACGACAGCTTCCCGACAACCTTCGCCGGCAAGGTATGCGTGTCCCATATTGGAGTCGATGTAAACCGATTCACCGACTTCGAGCGTCATCGGATCATAGAATTCGGTATGTAACACGACTCGACCCTCCAGAACGTAAGTATATTCTTCCCCGGAATGGCGGACGAGGTTCCCAAATTCCTCAAGGCTTTTGACTCGCAACCGCGCCAGAACCGGAATCATGCGTTTCCGGCGCAATTCGGGGCAAAGGTAATAGTAGTCGTAGTTCGCCGTGTTCACACGGAGGGCATCTTCAATACGTCCGATGCTACGCCGCGCTGTGACTGGAATCTCAGGCGTATTGTCGGGTTCGGCCAGGAGCTCCGACATGGTCATTTTCAGACGGTGGCTGAGCATCTGCAGCTTGTCGTACGTGAGCGTTAATCGGTCGTGTTCGACCTTGGCAAGCGTGGAGAGCGGGATGCCGCTGCGTTTGCTCATTTCCTTTAAGGTCCAATTGTTGCGAGTCCGCAACGAACGTAACAGGCGTCCAATCGTGGGGTGTCTCGATCTCGTGCTTTTGGCTGCGATTGGCTTCATCACCCGAATAAATCACGCGTCCTATCCACATACATTATCCTCTAAGCTGGTGAATAGACAAGCAGGGCGGGTCTTACACTGTGAATATCTGCAGGGACAAAGTATGTCTTGACAATTTTCTAAATAGAAACTTTTCTGTCCCAATTAGGACAAATCCCATTCAGCCAAAGTTGAAGCTCCCTAGGTTGGACGGCCCGCCATTTCGGCTGCCGATTTTCGCGGCCGTTATGGCGCTGTTGCTCCAGTCATTTGCAGTATCCTCGTCTGGACAGAAAGAGGGACCGACGGTTACACCGCAACCAGTGCCGCCGACCGTGCCGAAGGCGACCGTGGAAGCGCCGCCCGAAGTCCCGTCCCCAGGCGTTCACAATCTAAACAAGCCTGATGCCGAGGCCTGGCTCGACGGCTTCATGCCCTACGCCTTGCAACGTGGCGATGTCGCCGGTGCGGTGGTTGTCATCGTAAAAGACGGGACCGTCTTGCTGCAAAAAGGCTTCGGCTACTCGGACGTCGCAGCACACAAACCGGTCGATCCCGAACGCACGCTCTTCCGGCCGGGATCGGTCTCCAAACTCTTTACCTGGACAGCGGTGATGCAGCTGGTTGAACAAGGCAAGCTCAATCTGGATACGGCCGTAAACACTTACTTGGATTTCAAAATACCGGTGCAAAACGGAAAACCAATCACTCTGCGCAACCTCATGACGCACACACCTGGATTTGATGAGGCGGTACGGGCCTTATTCGTCTCAGACCCGAAGGACTTTCCGTCGCTGGAAGAAGCACTGAAGCACTGGGTCCCCCCGCAGGTTACCGTCGTCGGCAGCACGCCGGCGTACTCTAATTATGGTGCGGGCCTTGCCGGGTTAATCGTGCAGCGCGCGTCGGGTGAAAACTTCGACGACTACATTGAAAAACACATCTTCGCACCCTTGCGCATGGAGCATTCAACCTTTCGCCAGCCGTTGCCACCGCAACTCCAAGCCTGGATGTCGAAAGGCTACCAAGTGGCTTCGGATGAACCGAAGCCGTTTGAGGTGGTTACATTGCCGGGGGCCGGTTCTCTCTCGTCAAGCGGTGGCGACATGGCGCATTTTATGATCGCGCATCTGCAAAACGGGGCCTTCGATTCGAGTCGGATTTTGCAGGAAGCTACTGCAAAGAAAATGCACACGACCGCCTCGACGGTGATTCCGCCGCTGAACCGGATGCTGCTCGGTTTTTATGAGAACAACATCAACGGGCATTCCGTCATCAGTCACGGCGGCGATACGGGCTGGTTCCACAGCTGGCTGAATCTTTTCATAGATGACGGTGTCGGTTTGTATGTTTCGCTGAACAGCGCCGGAAAAGATGGTGCGTCGGGTCCAATCCGCGATGCCCTTTTTAGGGAATTCGCCGATCGTTATTTCCCAGGTCAGACGCGGCAAGGCGAAGTGGATGCGGAAACATCCCGCCGGGATGCGCAACTGATGACCGGACGCTACAGTTACAGCCGTCGCTCGCATACCACCTTTCTGTCTCTGGCAAACCTTCTGGATGAAACCAAGGTCACGGCCACACCCGATGGAACCATCGTTGTACCAGAATTAAAAAACCTTGCTGATGAGCCCAAGAAATGGCGCGAAATCGCTCCGTTTGTCTGGCGCGACGGCGACGGCGACCGGCTAGCGGCAAAGGTGGAAAACGGTCGCGTGACGCGGTTCGGTGTCGATGAATACCCGTTCACGTTATTTGAGCCGGTGCCGTGGTGGTGGTCGGCAGCGTGGCTGCTACCGCTGTGGATCGTTTCTCTGGTGGCGCTTGGCCTTACCGTGTTGGCATGGCCGATATCGGCGTTGATCCGCCGTTACTATGGGGCGCCTTACAGCCTTGCGGGGCGTGACGCCAAAGCTCATCGTGCGGTTCGTCTCGGAGCACTCTTGATGGTGGTCGCAGTGCTTGTTTGGCTGGTATTTTTCCAGTTAATGGAAAAAGATTTCGATTGGATTCGTCCGAGCATGGATCCCTGGATCATCGCTCTTCGGCTCCTGTCACTGATAATCTTTGTCGCAGGCGCGGCGGTTGCGCTTTGGAACACTTTTGTGGTGTTGTGCAGCCAGCGGCGATGGCTGGCGAAGATCTGGAGCGTACTACTTGCAATTTTCTGCTTCTGCGTCCTCTACGTCGGCATTATATTCCACCTTGTCGGTTATAGTGCGAACTACTGATCCAGAACCAGATTGTCTGGTTGGAACCGTTATTGTCCTGATCAGGATAACCCTCGTCCTTAACCTAACCTAACTAGCCTATGCGCACTCGCTCTATCTCGACATTTCTCGTCACCGTGTTGATAACAACTGTCACCTTATTTTCTATCGTCTCAGGGCAGGTCCCCAGCATCGCGCCTCCGAAGACGGTTCCTCCAACCGGCGCGCCTGAGACAGGAGCACAAACTCCGGAGCTGCCGCCGAGCGGGGCTCACCCGCTAACCAAAGCCGACGTCGAAGCCTGGCTCGATGGATTCACACCTTATGCCTTGCAGCGGGGCGATGTGGCCGGCGCAGTTGTGGTCGTAGTTAAGGATGGGCAAGTGTTGCTGGCGAAAGGTTATGGTTACGCGGACGTCGCCGCCCGCAAACCGGTCGATCCCGAGCGCACCCTTTTCCGGGCCGGATCGGTTTCCAAGTTGTTTACCTGGACGGCAGTGATGCAGCTAGTCGAGCAGGGCAAGCTCGACCTCGATGCAGACGTCAACGGTTATCTGGATTTCAAGATTCCGCCGCGGAACGGCAAACCCATTACCTTGCGCAATCTCATGACCCACACGCCTGGCTTCGATGAAACGATTCGCGCGTTGATTATTGCCAATCCGAAAGACATGCCAACGCTCGAGGCGGGGCTGAAACACTGGATCCCGCCGCGCGTGACGGACGCAGGCAGCACGCCCGCTTATTCCAATTACGGAGCAGGGCTTGCGGGCTACATCGTGCAGCGCGTGTCGGGAATGGCCTTTGACGATTACGTCGAGCAGAAAATCTTCGCTCCGCTTGGTATGAGCCAGGCAACATTTCGACAGCCGCTGCCGGAGCGTTTCCAGCCCGATATGTCGAAGGGTTACAAGGTTGCCTCGGGCGAGCCACAGCCATTTGAACTGGTGACGCTTCCGCCGGCAGGCTCGCTCTCCATTAGCGGCACCTCTATGGCGCCTTTCATGATTGCGCATCTGCAAAAAGGCGCACTCGGCTCCGGCCGGATTTTAGAGGAAGCCACTGCCGTTCAAATGCACGACACGGCTTCAACCGTAATCCCCCCGCTAAACCGGATGTTGCTGGGGTTCTACGAAACTAACACCAACGGCCATCGGGTCATCGCTCACGGAGGCGACACGCAATATTTTCATACCGATCTTAATCTTTTCGTCGACGACGGTGTCGGCTTGTACATCTCGCTCAATAGCCTTGGGAAAGAGGGCGCAGCTGGCCCGATCCGCGATATGTTCTTCAAGGAATTCAGCGACCGCTACTTCCCCGCTCCGCTCCCGGAAGGCTCTGTGGACGCGAAGACCGCCAAAGAGCATGCGCAGCTCATGGCTGGTCGCTACACTTTCACTCGCCGCACGCATACCACTTTTCTTTCGCTCCTCAATTTGCTGGGCGAAATCCAGGTGTCAGCCAACAATGACGGCACCATCGCGGTCAACGAACTAAAGGGCACGGACGAGCAGCCAAAAAAATGGCGCGAGATCGCGCCCTTCGTCTGGCGCAACGCAGCAGGCGGCGACCGCCTAGCGGCAAAGGTAGAGAACGGTCGCGTAGTGCGTTTCGGCTACGATCCATATCCGTTCATGCTGTTCGAGCCGGTTCCCTGGTGGTGGTCATCCGGATGGTTGCTCCCGCTCTGGATTGCCGGGCTGGTAGCACTCGGTCTGACTGTACTCGCGTGGCCGGTCTCAGCCCTTGTGCGGCGGCGATATGGCGTCAAATACGAGCTTGCGGGCACGGACGCCAGAGCGCATCGGCTGGTCCGGATCGCAGCGCTTTTTGTGGTGGCGGTGATGGTGGCCTGGGTCTTCCTGGCTCAGCTGATAGAGACGAGCCTTGACCGGATCGGGCCGCGAATGGATGGACCTCTGATTTTGCTACGTTTGCTCTCGGGTCTTGTGTTTATCGGTGCAACGGCCGTTGGGCTGTGGAATGCGTGGTCGGTGCTACGTAGCAAACGCCGGCGGCTGGCAAAAGTTTGGAGCATCGTGCTGGCGGTTGCGTTTCTAACGGTGCTCTACGTCGCACTCATCTTTCACCTGATAGGGTACAGCGCCAACTATTGACCCGGCAGCTCATGACTCGACCAGCGTGCGCACCGCACTGAATGACGTGAGGTTCACAATTCTCCGGTCAGGCTGGCTCGGTCGCAATCAAGACATCCGCAAAATGGCGCGCTTTGCGCCGCGGATGTACCGCCGAATTGCGTATTTCACCTGGACTTCAGTTGTGTTGGCACTGGCGCCGTTCTGCTTAGGCCAGCAGGAACCTGTAATCACGCCGCCGCTACCCATCATTGCTCCAAAGACGCCCGAAACGAAATCGCAGACGCCCGAGCCCGTGCCGGGACCGGTCACCCACACATTAACGAAGACTGATGCCGAGGCATGGCTCGATGGCTTCTTTCCATATGCATTACAGAGGGGAGATGTCGCTGGAGCGGTGGTTGTCGTGGTTAAGGATGGCGCGGTTCTACTACAGAAGGGTTATGGGTATTCTGATGTAGGCGAGCGCAAACGGGTCGACCCCGAACGTACCCTGTTCCGACCAGGGTCGGTCTCCAAACTTTTTACCTGGACCGCTGTGATGCAGTTGGTCGAGCAGGGCAAACTCGACCTCGATGCGGACATTAACAACTACTTCGATTTCAAGATCCCTCCTCGCCAAGGCGCACCTGTCACTTTGCACAATCTCATGACTCACGGCGCGGGCTTCGATGAGGTAGGAGGTTTGCTGCTCATCTATGATCCTCGCGAGCTGCATCCGTTGCGAGAAGAACTTAAGCGCTGGATGCCTCCCCGTGTGACTGCTCCTGGAAGCATTCCGGCATATTCTAATTATGGCGCTGACCTTGCGGGCTACATCGTTCAGCGCGTCTCTGGCGAACCATTCGAAGTTTACATCGAGCGGCACATCTTCGCCCCGCTCGGTATGAAGTTCGCAACATTCCGACAGCCACTACCTGAGATGTTGGCATCATGGATGTCGAAGGGTTATCCCCTAGCCTCAGGTGATCCCAAGCCATTTGAGATCGATACCACTCAGCCCGACGGCGCTCTCTCCGCTAGCGGCGGTGACATGGGTCGCTTCATGATCGCCCATCTGCAAAATGGTGCGTTCGGCGTCTCCCGCATTCTAGAGGAGACGACAGCTGTGCGAATGCACACGACGGCATGGGAATTCCTCCCACCTCTCAACCGGATGCTGCTCGGGTTTTATGAAAATAACGTCAATGGCCATCGCGTCATCACTCACGGCGGCGATCTGCAATGGTTCCATAGTGAGCTCAATCTATTCATTGACGACGGCGTTGGCGTATTCGTTTCCTTAAACAGCCTCGGAAAAGACGGCG
>JBKPMO010000003.1:0-8128 GCA_046732175.1 Verrucomicrobiota bacterium | reverse complement strand
GCGCAGCTCAGGGCCGGGGTCACCGGTTCTGGCTACAGGGGGAGGAACGATTAGGAGCATGAGCAGGAGTGGTTAAATGCGGGCTTCGCGGTTGGTGGTGCGGAGGCGGATGGTTTTTTGGGTGAGATCGTGGCTGGCCCGGATGAAACGAACGGTGCGGCTTTTCGCCCGCATCAAAATTGAGTGGGTGATTGCAGTTGCCCCCTGCGAACGCACCCCGCGCAAGAGCGCGCTATCGCTGATCCCGGTCGCGCAAAAGATGATATTTTTGCCATTCGCCAGGTCGTCGGCCGAATAAATCCGGTCGAGCTCCTTTTCGTAGCCGTCTTCGATCAATTTTTTGCGTTCTTTTTCGTCGCGCGGCCACATTTTGCATTGCATATCGCCACCCAGACATTTGATCCCGGCCGCTGCCAACACCGCTTCGGGCGAACCGCCGATCCCCATGTAAAGATCGATGCCACTGTCGGGAATCGCCGGCGCCATGGCCGCGGCAATGTCGCCGTCGCCGATCATGCGGAGCGATGCACCTACGCCTCGAATTTGATCGACAATCTCCTTGTGCCGGGGACGGTCGAGCATCATGACGACGATGTCCTGGATGCGTTTGTCGACCGCGCGCGCCACAATGGCGAGCGTTTCGGGAATGGGCGCTTCCAATTTCAAATCATCGCCCCGCCGTTGCATGTACTGGATCACACGCGGGCCGTAGGAAAGTTTTGTCATGTAAAATGACGGGATATCGCGGAGCGCAACTTTCACGCCGTCCTCCGGACTGGCAGCCGCGATGCAACTGATCGAATTCGGCGCGCCCTTCGAGATGTTGGTAGTGCCGTCGATCGGGTCGATCGCGATATCGAATTGTGGCGTGCCCGGCAACCAGGTACCGAGCTGTTCGCCCTTGAAAATGCCGGGCGCATTATCCTTGATCCCTTCGCCGATGACGACCTCGCCGCAGATGTTCATGAGATCGAACATGCCGCGGATGGCATCGCTGGCGGCGGCATCGGCGGCTTCCTTGTCGCCGCGACCGAGCCATTTCAGGGAGTTGAGCGCGGCGGCCTCAGTGGCCCGCAGAAAATCCACCTCGATGATGCGTTCGATGTCGTGATAATTCTGCTTCGGTAGTCGCGGCATGAGGAGCGGGTACATTGCCCGCGCATTTGCCGGCTGACAAGTGTCCGAGCCGGATGGGCGATTGGAAGTTAGGCTTCCAGCCGTCCGCTAGTCCGGCGCGGACCTCGGACGACGGATTTCCAGCCCGTCGAGGTGAGATGGGCAAGCTGGAAGTTCGCCCGCCGAGTCAGCCAGGGTGGCTAACTTCCATCGGCACATACGCGCTAGCGCAATTGCATCGGAATAAACGCGGGCACTTCCCGCGAGTATTCTTCGTACTGGCTACCGAATTGTTCGCGCAGAAAGGTTTCCTCGCTACGAATGCGCATCACGGTGCCGACGCAGTAGACAATTGATGCGATGATGAGACCGAGCCAGTGTCCGTGGGCCAGGCTGGAGGCGATGAGCATTCCGAACATGCCGGTGTAAATCGGATGGCGAACGATTCGGTATGGTCCGTGCCGAATCAGTTCATGATGCTCGAGCACGCGCGCTTGCAAGCTCCATTCTTTGCCGAGGGTCCGGACGGCCGCGGTCAGGAAAATCAGAGACGCGAGCACGAGCAGAACGATTATTGCAGCTACGATGTATTGTGCGCGCCAATCGATCGGCAAAAATGGCGTAAACGGTTTGCGCACGATCGTCCATGCAATCGCGAACGCGAGCGCCTGAATGAAGATTGCAATGATGGAACGCGGATCCGCTTTTGTGGTTTTGTCGCCAGACCGCTTTACCATGAGAAGAAAAATCGCGCTGAAAACAATGAAACCCACGATCACAAAATTTAGCGGCCAAAGATAAAGCCAGCGCGGCATCCGAACGGGATTGAAACGAAAGTTCTCCGCCAGCGCGAACTATTTCATGGCCTGATTCATCTCGTGGTGCTGATGGATCGACGGACGGATGCGAAGGAAAACCTGGAAGCCGTATCCGACATCGTCGCCGTAGTAACGAGATAATTCGGCCGGCCGATCATCGATAGTGAATTGCGCGCCCAGCCCAACGTCAAGCCCGTCGCCATGAGTGAAATCGTGGACGTAACCGAATGACGCGGCGAAGATGGGGAAAATTTTCTCCTGGTCGGAACCGCGAAGCACGAGTTCGTGTCCCGATTTTTCAACGCGCTCGAGCCGGGTATAAAATGTGTCCCGCCCGTGTTGGTAATCCGATTCGAGCAAGAAGGATTGCGTTTTACCCTCGTGGGTATCGTTGTTTTGTCCCCAGACAAAGGTGGTGGCCCAGTTGGTGTCGTGACCCAATGCCTTATTATATATGATGGAGGCGGTGGTGCGGTGCCGTTTCGCGGTTGGCTCGATTGCCTCCGGGCTTTTCAAGTAACCATGTGAAAATTGCAGAGCCAGGTCCGGCGTCGGGTTCCACGAAATGCGGCCGCTGGCAGAATCAAAACGCGCGCGATCAAAGTCGTAGCGGTCTTGGTCCGGCTCGCGTCCGGTAAAGACGCTGCCTTCGATTTTGATAGTACGCCAGACCAGTCCGGCGGTGGCGACACCAAAAGTCACGTGACTCGAATCCTGCCAATGATGGCCGATCGGCGCATCCGGATCGTCCATTGCCGAAATGCGATGCATGAACGTGGGCGGACCGAGCGCCGGTTCGCCAGGGTAACCGAAATAAATGTAGCCCGAAAAATCCTCGGTGAATTTTTGAGAATAGGACAACGATAATTCGCTGAACAGATCATGTGGATGTTGTCGGTCATGCAACGGTTGATCGTGCCACGTTTCGCCCGATTGAAAGAGTAGGGGATACCCGCGCCCGCCTTCAGTGAGCGGATCGAGGCTCATCATCAGTCGCACACCGAGTTGCGCGTTGTCGCCCAGAGGATGCGAGAACATTCCCATGATCCAATTCGGCGCATCGATCCGATCGTCCCCGCGCTGGGTGCTGACATTGGTGTAACGCGGAAAGATCGCACCATGAAGCATAAGCATGTCGTCGCCGAACATGAACATTCGTCCGTACATCGGCGAAGAATCTGGCAACCAGCTCGTGCCCGAGCCTTCCCGCGTCATCGGATCCGTGAGATTCACCGACGATTGCATTTTCATTTCATGCATCGCGTGCCCTTCTTGAGCGTGATGATGCATGGAGTGCGCTGTATCTGCGTTCGGTGTTTGGTGTTCTGTGTTCGGTGTTCGATGTTTTCTTTGGTCTTGTTCCGCCCCGGCATGGTGATCATGATTGTGATTCATCGGCCGAGCCATGTCTGCGTTGGACGTTGGACGTTTTTCTGTGTCCTCCTTCACCGGCACCAATTCCATCCCGCACTTGGGACATTTGCCGGAATGATCCTGCACCACTTCCGGATGCATGACGCAGGTGTATTGCTGGCGCTCGGTCGCCGTGTTCTGCGTGAGTTCCGGCGTCGCCATCTGCGCAAGCAACGCCGAATGGATTGTCGTGATTAAAACTAAGATTAAAAATTTCTTAAGCATTAAGCGTGTGGAATACCTCCGCCGGTGATTCGCCGGCGGAGGCACCCAATTTGAGCTCTAGCGTTACCTGGTGCAGCAATGGCTGCCAGAGCAGCACTTGGCACCACAGCAATCAGCGCGCTGCGAGGTCGCAGTCGCTGTGCTGATCGTGGCCAGAGCGATAATCATCATCAAAAGGTACTTCATGAAAGTCCCTCCTGTTGAATTCCACTACATCTCGCCCACCGCGTGAGCGAGCCGACGCGAACCGACAGTTAGACGCGCGGCGGTGGAACAGGCGGACGATCGGATCGTGATGATGAAGAGGCGATTTCGCTAAAAAGTTTCTCCCCGCGTTCGGAGGAGGAAATAAAAACCGACGCCGAGGCCAGGAACAACGAAAGTCCAACATTGCAAGTCGAGCAGCACTGGGAATCCTGTGATTGCACCGGTTCGCCGCCACCACAATGTCCCGGTTCGCCCGGGAAATGTTTGCAACAGCTCATCCGATGTTGTGCGGGTTGCGGCGGCGGGTCGCCACGAACGGGCAGGGTGACTGCAAAAATGGAAAACGCGACGACCAGGACGAGGCAGCGCGATAACGCCGTGATCACGAGCGTGAAGGTAACACTTCAAGAAGGCGAGGCAATGATTGAGCGGCTGTTTCCAACGGCAGTCCGGTTCGGACCTGCCGACCCTCTAATGAGCGGCGGTTTCCACCCCAACTTACAAAGCGGCAGTCTGGAGACAGCCGTTCCTTGAGGCACTGGGCCTTTCGTCACGATCAATTTATGCGAAAATTGAGCAATGAAATCCGTGTTCGGCCTGGCGCTGCTGGCACTAGCGACTTCGTGCGCTTGGGCGCAGAATCTTGAAATCGTTAGCTCGGTCCACGCCTACACCTATGCCTATGGCGATGCGATTTCGCATCAGATCGAACGCGATCAGTTCACTAACGAAATGATTGCTCGGGTAACCTTCAGCAATTCTCCATACGCCGGCGATTATGAGGCACGGCACGATGAAATTTTTGATTTTGTTTTCGCCGGTCTCCATTTCGATCCGACACGAAACGAATTTTTCGCGCTCACGTCTCATCGCGGGGTGCGTATCCCAATCGCGGCATTACATCCGAATTTTCCTTACGCAGGTTACAAGCTCGAGCCGACCGCGAAAATTTTTCTCGTGAAACGCAGCGGTCACGTCACCGCGGTGTTGAACGCGACCGCGCAGCCACGCGATGGGGCACGATGGGTGCAAATTGATGATAACTGGTCGTTGCAGAATTTGCTCGCGCTTGGTCTCGAACGGTTGACGCGTTAGTAAGTTGGGCTTTCAGTCATTCGCCAGTCCGCTCAAATCTCGGCTGACAAAGCTCTAGCTTGTCATCGTTGAAGGATCGACGGGCAAGTGCCCGTCGTCCGAGACAGGCAGGATGCCTATACTCCAAGTCTGCGTTGCAATCTAACCGTCTTGGCTCGGCAATCCTTTCGTCAGCGGCGCGACATTTCCGGATGTGACACCTTCCGGTGGAACGACATCAGGAGCTGGCGGTGGAGCAGTCGCTGATTTTGCGGCGGAAAAATCCGGTTGTTTGATGCCAGTCGCCATCAACATGGCGGTGACTAGAAGCGCGGCTGCTAAATAATATCCAGCGGCGGGGACGTGGAAGGAGTGGTTCGGGTCGATGAACCAGGCGAAAGTCCACGAAAATAGGAATGGGCCGATGACAAAGGCGATTGAGCGCAAACTGCTGATCGCGCCCTGCAATTCACCTTGTTCGCGTTCGCTCACATGATGAGTCATGATTCCCTGCGCGGCGGGGAAAGAAATGTTCCACATCGAAATGACCGGAATTGACGCCATGTAGATCGCGCCGTTGCGTGCGAGTCCGGCAATTACCATCCCGAGCGCGCCGAAAAATTGGCCGATGTAAAGCGTACGACGCTCGCCCAGCCAGGCGACGATTCGACCGGTCAGGCCGGCAGAAATTAGCGCTGTACAGACTCCAACAAAAAAAAGTGAATTACCAATGCTCCGTGGATCCCAGGCGAATCGATAGATGGCGTAAAGGGACCAGATTGCAAAAATTTCATGCGAGACATAGGCAAGAAATTGGATCGTCGCCAGTTTCCAGAGATCTGGATGCGAGCGCAGCAAAACGAGCGAGCCGACAGGATTAGCGCGGCGCCAGCTGAATTCCTTACGCTGGTCAACCGGCACGGATTCGGGCACTACCAGAAATCCGTAGAGCCAGTTCAGCAGGCTGAAACCAGAGGCGACCCAAAATGCAAGGCGCGGACTGGTATTACCGATGAGACCGCCGATTGCTGGGCCCAACGTGAACCCGATTCCAAATGCAGCACCGATTAATCCGAACGCACCGGCTCGTTTTTCCCTTGGCGTGACGTCCGCGATATAGGCCATCGCAGTCGGAACGCTCGATGCAGTGATACCGGAAATAATGCGGCCGAGAAAGAGCCAGCCAATGGTAGGTGCGAGCGCCATCACAATGTAATCGAGACCAAGTCCAAGACTGGAGAGAAGTAACACCGGACGCCGGCCGATTCGATCGGACAAGACACCGATGATGGGCGAAAAGAAAAACTGCATCGCTGCGAACACAGTCAGAAAAATGCCGTTCCAATCGGCGGCGCGTTTCATGTCGTTGTTCAGAAAGCCGAGGATCAACTTCGGCAGGACTGGTGCGACCAGACCGAGCGCCAGCATGTCGAGCACGACAGTGACGAAAATGAAAATGACGGCGGCCTGACGTGACTTCATTGCAGTTATTTAGCGGGATCCAAAGAGAATGGTCGGAAGCCACGCTGGATCGTCAAAGGCGAGTGAGAGATCGCTACTGCGAGGGTGCCTCAGCGGCGCGGGCTTCGATTTGCGCGAGCGATGGTTTTGCGTTTTCGATCCAATCGCGCGTGGCAGCGATGTCCTCCTGCTCATCTACTGCAATGGCGCGCGGCACGACCTCGTCTTCAGCGAAGGCGGCACCCGGTAGAAAGTGCGGACGTTTCCAATGCCGGCCGTGGCGATACAAAGCGTAATACATCGTCTTGGCTTCGGTGGCGCCAACTCCGCTGCAACGCATCGCGTTATAAAACATGCGGTCGCATTGTTTCCACGGCCGCGTCTTTTGGTCGTAAGCGACATCATGCAGGACGGAGGCGTTGCGATATTTTCCATCAAAGGGCCCGCCCATCAGCGACCAGAGGGCGCGCGGAATCGATGCGCCATCGACGACCGAACCGGCTGGTGCCATCCAGACAACGCCATCCGGATCGGTATAACGCAGTTCGCTCATTAGCGTCATGTGCCGGCCATCGTTTTCCCAGCGGGCCTCGACTTGTCCGCTGTAATAGCCCCACGGATGTTTTTCGCCAGCCGCGACGGCATCCCATGCGGGCGGTTGATGTCCGCCGCACGCGGTCAAAACGAGCGCGAGCAGATAATAACTTTTTCTCATGAACGCGGGAACGTAGCCTATTTTCGTTTTGGCAAAATAGCTTGCACGCGTTGCAAGCCTGGAGGTTAGGCTTCCAGCCTGACTTGGACGACGGGCTTCCAGCCCATCGAGGTGAGATAGACAAGCTGGAAGCTTGTCAGTCCAGGTGGCTGACTTCCACTCGCTGCTACAGCAATATTATTTCGTCCAGGCTTTCCAGCGTTTGCGGATCGGCTTGGTGTAACGCGAGACCTTAACGTTCTTCAAACGATCGACGCCTCCCTTGATCGCGTCCGCCGAATCTTCCGCTTTCGTTTTCACCGATTTCAGGAACGGTAAAAGAAACGGCAGGGAAAGAAAACGGAGTGCGCCGTGGCCGATTTTCTCGCGTGGTTCATCTTCCTTGATAGCCCCGGTTGAAGCGTAGCGAATCGCGAGCCCGATCGCGATGCCGGCGCCCAGAGCGCCAAGCAGGATCGGAATCGGATTCCGCCGCACAAAAATTTCCGTGCGTGTTTTCATCTCGCCGGCCTTTTCCTTGGTTTGCTCCCACGCCTCGCTCGCTGTTCCCGCCGCGCTACGGCTGCGTTGCTGAAACGCGCCCACGTCAGCGGATGCGCTGGTGGGGACTTCTTCATTAAATTCGTCGCCAGTTGGATTGATCATACAAACTAATTTCGAATTTCGTGCCCACTTTGCGCCCCCGGCCGCGATTGCAGCCGGCTTGCGCGCCTTATCTTGGGCAAGTGAAACGTAACTCTTGATTTCTGGATTTTCTACCGGGAAGGCAATTAAGGAGTTTTGGCCGACACGGCGTCAGAGCGCCGTGGCTGCAGCTGGTTATCAGAATGTCTTACGGTGCGAGGCGGTCGATCCGCCACGACTCGCCCGCGCGCGTGTAACGAAAGCGATCATGCAGACGATTGGGACGGCCCTGCCAGAACTCGATGCGCTCCGGTTTGACCCGATAACCGCCCCAGTGCGGCGGACAGGGAATTTCCTGGCCGGCAAATCGTTCTTCCAGCTCCGAGAGCCGGGCTTCCAGTATTCGACGCGCATCGATCACCTGGCTTTGATGTGAAACCCACGCGCCCAGCTGACTGCCGACCGGACGCGAATG
>JBKPMO010000002.1:0-43790 GCA_046732175.1 Verrucomicrobiota bacterium | reverse complement strand
TGGAACGGTGATGACGCAGCTGATTTTCCTGTATTCAAATGACTCTGCTGGGCTTCCGGCCGATACAGGGCTTCCGGGGGCTTTCTATGCTAATCCGGTAAGCCTTCCAGAAAACGAGAACGCTGCGACGAGTTACACACCCCTCGCGGGCCAGCCTGGTTTCGAGACCGGATTTCCGCTACCGGTCACGTACCAAGTCTTTTCCACGCCTGACGGCGGCTTGACGCTCTTGCTGCTAGGTATTGCAGTTTCAGGACTCGGATTACTGCGGCGCAGGTTGCCCGCGTGATTTCATATTCGAGATTCGTGTGACACGATGCGGCCGGGGCGGTCATTCGCCTTTTGGGCCCAAGCGCGATAAGTAGACCGCCGCTACGGAAAGAGAATCAGAGAAAGTAATTTCGCTGTCGCTCGCTGATCGGGCGATCGAGTTTTTCCAGCACCGCCATCATGTCCTCCCAGACTTTGCGTTTTTCAACGGGCGATTGGTTCCGCAGCAAGTACGAGGGGTGATACGTGATCATAAGCGGCGTATCGTGATAGGAGTGCCATGTCCCCCGCAGTTGACGCATTGCGCCACGTGTTTCCAGCAGGCCTTCCACGGCGGTTGCTCCCAGTGCAACCAAGACGCGTGGTTGAATGACTTCGATCTGCTCGATCAGATAGCCAATGCAGGTCGACATTTCCTTCGGGGTGGGAGGGCGGTTTCCCGGCGCGCTTTTCGGCATGTCGGGACGGCACTTCAAAATGTTGGCGATGTAAACCTCATCCCGGCTGAGGCCCATTGTCTCGATGATGCGCGTGAGCAATTGACCAGCTCGGCCGACGAACGGTTCGCCGCGTGCATCTTCATCTGCGCCTGGCGCTTCACCCACGAACATCAATTCCGCATCGGGATTACCGACGCCGAAGACAGTTTGTGTGCGACTGCGCGCGAGGTGCGGACATTTCATGCAAACGCAAACGCGCTCGCGGACATGAGCGAGCGCTGCGGCCTTGGCTGCGACATCGGTTTTTCTTGCGGGCGATTCCCCTTCGCGCGGCTTCGGCGCGGCATGCGCGTGCGCTTCTAGGGCGTTGGGGGGCGGGCCTTCCCGGAAAAGTCGATTCAACGTCGCATGGGAAACTCGAAGCGGTTTCTCCTGCGAATCGCGAATCTTCTCGAGCGCTTCCAGGACGACGGAGAACGCGGCTTGAAGCACGGCTGATGATGTCATCTTTGCGCGCACGATCAAATCCTTTGATGATGCAGCGTGAGTACCTGCCTGACCGACTACGATTACAAGTTGCCGCGTGAGTTGATCGCGCAACACCCGCTGCCGCGTCGGGAAGATTCCCGCATGATGGTGTTGCACCGTAGCGAGCAGAAAATTGAACACGCCCGTTTTATTGACCTGAAAAAATTTTTGCACGACCGCCGTCCGAGCCGGACTAGCAATTATCTACTCGTTTTGAATGACTCGCGCGTTTTACCAGCGCGACATTTTTCCGATGACGGGAAGTTGGAGTTTCTGTTCCTGGAAAAAATTGCAGCGCGTCGTTGGAAAGCGTTGGTAAAACCTGGGCACAGATTTGCAAGAAACGCCGTCGCTTCCGTTCAAGGTGTGCAGACGGAATCGGGAGAAATTTTTGCTGACGGATCGCGTGAGGTCATTTTGGCCGAAGATGTCGATCTCCTGCATGGCGGCGCGATGCCGTTGCCGCCTTATATCAAGCGCTCGGCGGCAACAGACGATCGCTACATTGAAGAAGATGAAGCGCGATATCAGACCGTGTTCGCACGGTGCGAGGGCTCACTGGCGGCTCCAACGGCTGGCCTGCATTTCACCCCAGAAACTCTGGAGACGCTTCCTCACGTCTTCATTACCCTCCATGTCAGCACAGCAACTTTTCGTCCGGTCAAAACAGAAGACGTAACGCGGCATCAAATGCATCCGGAGCGATTCTCGATTGCGCCGGAGGCTGCCGCGGCCATTGCAAAGGCACAGCGAATTGTTGCCGTTGGAACAACGACGGTACGAGTCCTCGAATCGGTGCAACGCAAACTCGGAAGTATTCAACCGATCCAAAGCGAGACGGACATTTTCATTTATCCGCCGTTCCAGTTTCGGGTCGTCGATGTTTTGCTGACAAATTTTCACCTTCCGCGGTCGACTCTGCTGATGCTGGTGAGTGCGTTTGCCGGTCGCAAATTTATTCTCCGCGCTTACGAAGAAGCAGTGCGTGCGCGGTACCGATTTTTCAGTTACGGCGATTGCATGCTAATTCTGTAGTGAGGTCTATGACCGCCGGTGGTTCTGGATTCTCGGCCCTCACAGAGTCCCGCTACAGGAATAGGAGGGCTGGCGCTCGATCAGTGTTATTGGTTATAAGAGCGGCATGTCGCTATCCGAAAAACCGAAAGGCGAATTGGTCATTCGCACAATTGCCATGCCGGCAGATACAAATCCCAATGGCGATGTTTTTGGCGGTTGGTTGATGTCGCAGATGGACCTCGGTAGCGGCATTCTCGCGTCGAAGACCGCCAAGGCTCGCGTCGTTACCGTGGCGATGGAGGGCTTATCATTTCTGCAACCCGTCGGAGTAGGGGACACGGTAGCTTGTTATGCCTGGGTGGAAAAAATCGGGCGCACCTCGATGACCATTCCGGTCGAGGTTTGGGTCGAACGCTTCCGCGAACACGGCATTCAGGTGCTGGTCACACGCGGCGTCTTTATTTACGTAGCTGTCGACGATGCTGGCCGGCCGATCCCGGTAAAGCGCGATGGCGCTTAATTCTGCGAGGCCGCCGAGTCAGCGCTCGCGCTAACGGATTCCGGTCCGGTGCTGGTGGCAATGGTTGGCTCGCTTTCCATCTTCGGCGGCTGAATTTTCGGCGAAGACGAGAGTTTTCGTTGCAATTTCATCCGGTTATAGCTGGAATGCCGAATATAGCGGGCGTAGGCGGCCTGCTGGCGTCCGCTTTTTGTCACGTAGGAACAGCCGCCATCCGTCAATGCCAGCAGCGCAACGAGAAATAGGGGCGCGATTTTTTTCACGACGCCCTTGCCAGCTGTGGTTGCGGCTGTGGCTGCGGGGTGGGATGAACAGTTGCGATTTGCCCGATCCGTAACATGTCAGAAACGACCTGGTAGATTTTTAATTCGCAAACCGCATTTTGCCGAAACAACTCGTTGATCGTGAAGCGACGGTCGTCCGTGTAATCCCAAATTTTTTCCGCCAACGGCTTCAACTCCGGTTCTGCATCGGGCGGCCATTCAAACGCAGGAGCCAGCCTTTGCAGGAGTGCATTGGGATCCGGCGCTGTTTTCTTTATGTTGTGAAACTCATCGCGATAGCGCATTGCCGTGATGAGCATATCATTGGGAGATTGATTGATTTCGACCGATTGCAGGCACTCGGTAATCGGCTGGACCCCGGAAGCGAAGGAAAAACTTCCCGGAATATCGTCGCTGAGGAAAAGTTGCCAGAAGGCTTCCTCTCCGGTGAGCTGTTGGAATTGGCCACTGCGAAGTGCGCCGCCTTGAAAAAAGAACGCGGCCATCCGCTCGTTGTGATCATTCAACACTTCAAGTTCGCCCGTTTGTCCGGAGCTGATGATGGTTTGATGAACGGTGATCAAATCGAAGTTCGCCAGGCTACCGCTTAATTTTTGCGGGCCGCCGGGAGATTTGCCGGCGCGCATCTGGTTCAGCCGAAGCGCCATCTGCTCGCAGAGGAAGAGAAGGAACGAGGGAACGCGTTGCGAGATGGCGACGAAATTGTCTCGATTGAAACATTGGAGACTACAAGTTTCCTGGGCTCGGGCGGAAGTTGAGCGCGGGGTTTTTCCGAGCGCGTCGGCCACGCCGAAAATGTCGCCACGGGTGACGAAACTGCGCTCATCCGATTCGCCAGGGATGAGCTGGATCACTTCGACGACACCGCGATTGACACTATAGATCTCCTCGGCCAGATCGCCGGTAGTATAAATCAACTCATTCTTACGCAAGTGGCGGACATGCGACAATTCGCCGAGCGCCTTCAGCTCAATCGGCCGAAGCGTCGTACAAAAGGAGAAGAAGTCGCGACGGGGCACGTCGCTGGTTACAGCAGAAGTCGTGCGGGGCGGGGTGTTAACTTAAATTTATGTCCTTGCGGCGTTGGCAATAAGGCTGGCGCGCGTTAAATCGGTAGATGCTTGCTTACCTGCTTGAGCGGTTCCCGAAATTCTCTCAAACCTTTTGCTATCGGGAGATTGCCGAACTTTTTCGGCAGGGTGTTCGGCTGGCAATTTTTTCGCTGCGGGCACCCGATCGTGGCCCGGAAGTGAATTGGGATCCGGCAATCGTTTCAGGGGTCCATCAGTTACCCGAGGGCGACGCGTTTGCGCGATTGGCCGATGAAGCGTCGGCCAGCTTACCACAAGCCGCTCGAAAAACTTTACACGAATGGCGCGGGAAAGATGATTCACTTCGTCTTCACCAAGCGAGTTACATCGGAGTGAGCCTTCAGAAATTCGGTGTTCACCATCTGCACGTTCATTTCGCCGGCATGGCCGCGCGCACCGCTTTTTGGATCAAGAAATTCTTTGGGATCGAGTACAGCCTCACCGTTCATGCCAACGATATCTTTGTGCCGAACAAATTTGAGATCGGACTCACCCAAATTTTCTCAGCCGCGAGTGCCATTGTCGCAGTGAGCGATTTCGCCGCGAATCAACTGTGTGACCGTTTTTCGGACACCGCTTCGCTTGTCCACCGGATCTATAATGGGATTGATTGTGACAATTTCCAACCGGCGGAACGGTCGCGTCGACCCCTGATTCTCTCCATTGGGCGGTTGATCAGTAAGAAAGGCTTCGATGTGCTAATCGACGCCTGCGCATCTTTGCAGAACAACGGCCACGAGTTTCGGTGTGAAATTATCGGGGAGGGGCCGCTCTCGACGGAGTTGCAGGCCCGAATCGACCGCCACGGTTTAGGCAAACAGGTTCTTATTGCCGGGCCAAAACCTCAGGCCGAAATCGCCGCGCGCTTAAGCCGAGCCACCCTTCTCGTCTTGCCATGCCGTGTTACTGCCGATGGCGCGATGGACAACCTGCCTACCGTCGTTATGGAAGCGATGGCGTCCGCCTTGCCGGTCGTTTCAACCGACGTGGGCGGGGTCGCGGAAATGGTTCGTAATGGCGAAACCGGATTGCTGGTGAGGCAAAATGATCCGGTTGCAACCGCTGAGGCAATTGCTCGGTTGATTGGCAACGTCGAACTTGCACGATCATTTGGTCGGGAGGGTCGTAAACGCGCGGAAGAATTGTTTTCAATTGAAAAAAACGTGCGGGCATTGCGAAGGATTTTGGGGGTGTAGGCGATCGCGCCGTGCTAGGTCTTCCATTTTTGTCATGTCGAACGAAGCCGAGGCATCTCTTGTCTCTCCTAAAAATAGTTAGAGATTCCTCGGTCCGAGCCGGACTGGCATATTCGCTCGGAATGACAAAAAGAATAGGAACCGTCGGCTACAGCAACGCGCGCACTTTCTCAATCGCACGGAGGTAAACCCGACGTTGTCCCCCTCGCATCAGCTCTTCACTCATCAATTTTACGGAATCGTTTTCCCCGGCCGGAAGTAGTTGGCGTGCCGGAGCCTGATCCGATTTAGCGCGGCAGACTTCGAGCAGATCGCCACAGTGTGCGAGTGCGATCTCAAATTTTATCTCGCTCGAATGCGCGACAAAAGAGCCCATGGGTGCGTCGCCATTTTCCTGCAATTCGATCTGCACCGTCCTCCTCGTCGGATTTTCCAATTCGATACGATCTCTACTCTTTCCATTCCGAATTTCCCAGCCTAACTGCGCGGCGAGCCAGCCGATAAAGAGAATCGCGGTTGAGCGAAAATTTTCCCCAAAGACAATCGTGCCCCTCTCGATTTCCTGAAAATGATGATGCGAACTTGGATGATCGAAGAATTGAGCAAAGGCGAGGCGAAAATGAGTGAGCCGCGTCCAGTTCAAATCGCACAGGACGATGCGTTGTTTGGCTTCGCGCTGTGCCGTCTCGACTAGTCGCATTTGCGCGTTGAAGTCGCGCCAGGTTTGACTGTCGTAGATCAATCGATCGATCCATGACCAGAGCTGCGGATCCATCGGCTCAGCGAATTTGGATTGCCACCAGAGACAAAGTGGGAGATCGGAATCGAGTTGGGAAAAAACGATACTGGGCAGCAGCTTCACCTTTGCGCCTTCGAGCAAGAATGAAATCTGTTCCGAGCAGACTTGTTTTGTGCCGGCGCGACCGACGTGACAATGCGCGCTAATCCACGCCTCGATGCGGTCATTTTTCGAATGCGGATCGGCACCGATCACAATACCTCGGCAGGCATGATTCTCGGTGATTCGCGCCAGCAACTGCGTGTTTCGTGTAAGCGAATCAGGTTCTTCGCTGTAAACCGCGAGATTCATCATTGAGGCGCGTGTCATCGCGCCTTCGCCCTCACTCCAGAGCTTCTTCAGCTCCCGATCGATGCGATCGATCGCCACCGGAAGACCCAGTGAAATGTTTTCAGCTGCGTTCGGCATACAACAGGTGGTGCACACCGCAGCGATAAACGGAGCGGCGCGCTTCCTCACGTCCGGGGACCCGCAGAAGCGCGTCCCTCCGTCCACGTAGATATTGTCGCTGCGCGCTGATCATAATCTCCTCCATGCGCGTCCATCGCGGGCGAGAAGTTCGTCTGCTTCTTCCGGTCCCCACGAACCGGCAGGATAAAATGTCAGTGGAGGCGGATCTTTCCCGTTCCATGCGTTTTCAATAGTGTCGATAAATGCCCATGCCTCCTCGACTTCGTCGCGGCGGGCGAAAAGGGTGGCGTCGCCACTCATGGCATCGAGCAACAAGCGTTCGTACGCTTCCGGGCTGGCCTTGCCGAAACTCGTTCCGTAGTGAAAATCCATTTTCACCGGCTCGATGCGCAAACTTGTTCCCGGAATTTTCGCCATCATCCGCAGCGAAATTCCTTCATCAGGCTGGATGCGGATGACGAGCACATTTTGATCGTGCTCCATGCTGTCGCGATTAAACAAGACCATGGGCGCTTTCTTAAAGTGCACGGAAATTTCGGTAGCGGATTTCGGCTGACGTTTCCCAACCCGCAAAAAGACCGGCACCTCCGACCAACGCCAGGTATCAAGAAGCAGCCGCAGCGCGACGTAGGTTTCGGTTTCAGAATTGGGACTCACTCTTTGTTCCTCGCGATATGCCGGAACGGGTTCGGCATTGATCGCGCCGGCGGTGTACTGGCTGCGCACAAACCATTGCGCGATTTCATCCGAGCGATAACGACGCAGCGAGCGCACAACCTTTACTTTTTCGTCGCGAATACTGTCGGCGCTAAGATCGGTGGGCGCCTCCATCGCCACCAGGCAAAGCAATTGCAGCAAATGATTCTGCACCATGTCGCGCAAGGCACCGGCGGTTTCGTAGTAACCGGCACGCCCTTCGACGCCGAGGGTTTCGGCCGCGGTGATCTGGATGTGATCGATATAACGCGCGTTCCAGATCGGTTCAAAAATCGCATTAGCGAAACGGAGAACCAGAATGTTCTGCGCCGTTTCTTTCCCGAGAAAGTGATCGATTCGATAAGTTTGATCTTCCGAAAAGGAATTGGATACGACCCGATTTAGCTCCTGCGCAGAGGCGAGATCGCGCCCAAACGGCTTTTCAATGATGACGCGGGCCCAACTGCCTTCTTTCGCTTTGTTCAATCCCGCAGCTTTAAGATTTTTCAGGATGGGCTCGAATTGCTCCGGCGCCGCCGCGAAATAAAACAAACGATTGCCGCGCGTGCCGCGGTCATCGTCGATTTGATCCAGCTGCTTGACCAATGATCGATAACCGCCTTCGTCCTCGAATTCGCTTTGGTGATAAAAAAGCGATTGCGAAAAGGTTTTCCAAATGTCATCGCGGACCTCCTGACGCGAAAATTGCTTTGTTGTTTCGCCGAGTTCGTTCCGAAATTGCTCGTCGGTTTTGGGGCGTCGGGCGAAACCAACAACGGTTACCGCTGGCGGGAGCTCACCATCAGCGGCAAGGTTGTAGAAGGCCGGAATCAATTTCCGATGGGTTAGGTCGCCGGTCGCGCCGAAGATGACGATCGCGCATGGCTGCGGCACAGCCCGCGTGCTCAAACCTTCGCGCAATGGATTTGCTGTTTCCGTCGTCTTTGTCATGTCGAGCGGTGTCGAGACATCTCAAACTTTTTCTGAGAAATAGCTAGAGATTCCTCGACTTCGCTCGGAATGACAAGGACTAGGAACACAGACTTTTAGTCTGTGCGCCCAGAGGACATTCTGTCCGCTGTTACTTTTCGAGTGAGGAACGCGCTGCGGTTATTTCTGTGGCCGGCATCACGATCGCGGCTACAACACTGGTACAACAGGCTCAGCGGAGTCAAACTCCGCTGGGGCGCACAAGCCGGGAAGCCTACGTTCTTGTTCTAACTCGGGAGCGGAAATCTGCGTGTCAGGTCGCGCACTTTGCCGCGAACTCGCTCGAGCACGGCATTGTCATCACGATTTTGCAAGGCTTCTGCGACCAGATCCGCAATCTCGAGCATGTCCTCTTCGCGCATGCCGCGTGTCGTCACGGCCGGCGTGCCGACGCGAATGCCGCCAGGTTTGAAGATGGGGTAGGTATCGAAGGGAATGCCGTTTTTGTTCACGGTAATGCCGGCGCGGTCGAGAACTTCCTGCGCCTCTTTGCCATTCAGTTCCTTCGGGCGAAGATCGACAAGCATCAAATGATTGTCAGTGCCGCCGCTGACGATGCGGTAACCATGTTTAGACAAACCGGCGGCGAGCGCTTTCGCGTTCACCACGACTTGTCGCTGATATTCGCGGAACTGAGGCTGAAGCGCTTCGTGAAAACAAACCGCTTTGGCGGCGATGACGTGCATGAGCGGTCCGCCTTGAACGCCAGGAAATACCGTCGCGTCGATTTGTTTCGCGAATTTCTCTTCGCCCATCACGATGCCGCCGCGCGGGCCACGTAAACTTTTGTGCGTCGTCGTCGTGACGAAATGCGCGTGTGGGATCGGACTCGGATGTTGTCCGCCGGCTACGAGCCCGGCAATGTGAGCCATGTCGACGAAAAGAAATGCGCTGACCGAATCGGCGATTTGCCGTAAGCGCGGAAAATCGATGATGCGCGGATACGCTGATGCCCCGGCGGTGATCATCGCCGGCTTCACTTCCTCGGCTTGTTTTTGCAGCGCGTCGTAATCGATCTGCTCCGTCTTCTCGCTCACGCCATATTGCGAGACGTTGTAAAATTTGCCCGAAAAATTCGCCGGATGTCCGTGCGTGAGATGTCCACCGTGTGCGAGATTCATGGCGAGAATTTTGTCGCCCGGTTTGAGCACTGAAAAATAAACGGCCATGTTTGCTTGCGCACCGCTATGCGGTTGCACGTTGACGTGCTCGCAATTGAATAGTCGCTTCGCGCGATCAATTGCGAGCTGCTCGACCGTATCGACGTTTTCACAGCCACCGTACCAACGCTTTTTCGGCAAACCTTCGGCGTATTTGTTAGTAAGGAGGCTGCCCTGTGCCTCCATCACCGCGCGACTGGTGAAATTTTCCGATGCGATCAGCTCAATGTTTTCCCGCTGGCGTTTTTCTTCGGCCATCACCGCATCGAAGATCTCAGGATCGACTTTGCGCAGTCCGCCACTCGGCGCATTGAGGTTGGAGGGGGCGGAATGCAAAATGTCGCTCACGATATAGATGGAAGGACTACCGCTACGCCCGCCGGAGCGCACGGCTACTTCGCTCTCTTCTACAAAAGCGAGCACGCTCGGCAAGGCGTTTTTGATCGTCTCTGCGCAGGTATTATAGACATCGCGTCCCAGGCCAATGGGATCGGGCACGTCCCGCCAGCAAGTCGCACCGGGTTCTTCAAATTCCCGCAGCAAGAAAGTCTTGTCGGCAGCATTGGGAAAAAGCATCTGGATTGCTTCGACGTGTGCTCCAGTCATCGCGAAAATATGTGTTGCGCGCTCGACGAGTGCGCCAGTGAGCGGCTGGCTCCGCAGGTTGCCAATTTCGGCCCCTTCCTCGGCGCAAACCTCAACCGCATGCGAGCTGGGCGGCTGTCCCCGGACTGCGTGCACTCCTGCTGAAGCCACTTCAATGTCCTTGCGATTTCCCAAGAGACGGCGAAAAAGACCTTCCGCAATGGGACTGCGACAAACATTACCGGTACAAACGAAGAGGACGCTTTTCACAAGATGCCGCCGCGCGAACCTGCCGGGGCGGTCAGGTACGTTCGCACAAAATTTCGCCAACGCGACTGGCCTTATCTGAACGGCAATGAGACCGGCATGGAAAAAATTGCGTTACCGGCTTGAGTACGTTGGTCTCCTGCTGGCGGCGAAGATCGTGCCTCTCTTTCCGCGTGCCACCATCGTCGTGCTGGCAAAAATCAGTGGCGCCATCGCCTCCCGGATCGATACTCGCGGCCGGAGTATTGCCTTGGCCAATCTCGATTGCGCCTTCCCCGGGAAATATTCCACCTCACAAAAGAGCCGCATCATTTGTGAATCCTATCAGCATTTTGCCCAAACCATGCTGGATCTGATGTGGAGCCCGCGGCTTACTCCGGAAAATTTCCTACGTTACATCGAGTTTGAAGGGTTTCCCGAGGTCGATCCGAACAAGAGCGGAATTTTCGTTGGGTTTCACTACAGCAACTTCGAATGGCTCAGTCTAGGTTACGGGTTTCGTCGTCCCAGTGCCATCATCGCGCAGGAGTTCAAAAATCCGTTGCTCGACCCAATTTTCCGACGCTGGCGGGAGCAGTCCGGCCATGTCTTAAGCGCGCGCACCGGCGGAATTCTTCGACTTTTCAAAACTCTGCGCCGCGGTGGCAACATTGCGCTGCTGGTTGATTTGACAGTTTTTCCGGGGCCCGCGGCCGTCGCGATTCGCTGTTTTGGACTGCACACTAGTGTTACTTCCGCTCATGCCTGGCTACAGCGACGCTCGGGAGCCGTCCTTATTCCCGCCCATTGCGAACCGTTGCCGCGAGGACGCTATCGCATGGTTTTTCATCCGCCGATTGAGCTCGGCTCCAGTGCCAGCCTACGCGAAGTTGCGCAGGCGTGCTGGGATTCCTTTGAGCCGATCGTGCGCGCGAAGCCCGGACCGTGGATGTGGATGTACAAACATTGGCGCTATCGTCCGAAGAATCCCGACCGGCCATACCCGGCCTATTCCTTTTACACTGGAAAGTTTGAACGACTGATCGCGCGAAAATGACTTCGCCAGTCCGCCTCGGACTTTCGTGCTGGCGCGCAAGGAAATTTTCAGGACGCTAACCTCGTGCCGGAATTGACCGCAAGCGAAGAGGCTTGGCGCAGAGACGTCGGAACCGTTTCTCTGCCTGAAGTCCATCGCAGTGTCCTCGTTCCAACGAACGCATCCTTTTTGCGAAAGTTGCTTTCTTTTGCCGGTCCCGGTTTTCTCGTCGCGGTCGGCTACATGGACCCGGGTAACTGGGCCACGGATCTGGCGGGCGGAGCTAAATTCGGCTACTCGCTGCTTGCCGTCGTCATGATCTCCAACTTCATGGCGATTCTGCTTCAGCATCTCTGCATTAAACTTGGCGTCGTCACGGGCCGGGATTTGGCCCAAGCCTGCCGCGACCATTATCCCAAACCGATCGTTTGGTTCCTATGGGTGCTTTGCGAAATCGCTATCGCGGCATGCGATCTCGCCGAAGTGGTCGGCTCAGCGATCGCCCTCCAGCTTCTATTTGGGATTCCGCTGGTATGGGGTTGCATCATCACCGCCATGGACGTGCTCATTGTGCTCTTCCTCCAAAACAAAGGCTTTCGTTACATCGAAGCGCTCGTCTTTACCTTGATTATTACGATCGGCGGATGTTTTGCCGCCGAGTTAATTTTTTCCAAACCAAGCCTCACCGGCATTCTTTTTGGGTTCGTTCCGGGACCGCGAATCGTGACCAATCAAGGGATGCTTTACGTCAGCATCGGCATTCTCGGCGCCACGGTGATGCCGCATAATCTTTATCTCCATTCTTCGGTAGTGCAGACGCGGAAGTTTGAACAGACACCGACGGGTAAACGAGAGGCGATCAAATTCGCCACCATCGATTCTACCGGCGCGCTCATGTTCGCCTTGTTTATCAACGCGGCCATCCTGATCCTGGCGGCGGCATCGTTTCATTGGTCAGGCCACCAGGACGTGGCGGAGATTCGCGATGCCTATAAACTGCTCAGCCCGCTGCTGGGCGTGAGCATCGCCAGCGCTTTGTTCGCCATCGCCCTTTTGGCGTCAGGCCAAAACTCCACCCTTACCGGTACTCTTGCCGGCCAGATTGTGATGGAAGGTTTCCTCAACATCCGGATCAAACCGTGGCTGCGGCGTTTGATTACCCGGCTTATTGCGATTATTCCCGCAGTGCTGGTCATTGGTTTTGCCGGGGAGAGCAAGACAACCGAGTTGCTCGTTGCCAGTCAGGTGGTTCTGAGCATGCAACTTGGTTTCGCGGTCTGGCCGCTGATGCGTTTCACGAGCGAGAAAAAGAAACTCGGTGAGTTTACCAATAAATTGTGGCTGCAAATTCTCGGTTGGGTGACAGCGCTCATTATTATTACGCTCAACGTGAAATTGCTCTTCGATACCTTCATGCCTGAGGCCGTGCTGAAAGCGGTTTATGGCACTCTTGGTCTTCCGATGCCGGAGTAAATGACGAAGCTCGAATGACAATGAATCAGAGAAACGTTAAAAGCATTACAAGCGTTACAAAGTTGAATTATGGAATGCTTCTCCCCCCTTTTAACTATGTAGACGTTGTAACATTTTTAACTGTGCCCGCATTCCTTCGACGTTCGTCATCCGCTTGCCGCGCCATAGCTCAGCGAAGGCGGGGCATTGGTCATTTTTAACGTGTATCAGCACATTCTCATTCCACTTGAAAACAGCGGCGCCGACGAAACCATCCTCGGCCACATCAAGCCGCTTGCGCGAATGACGGGAGCGAAACTTCTGTTGGTCCATGTTGCCGACGGTTGGGTGGCGCGAAATTTCAATCAGTTGAAACTGGCCGAAAGCGAAGAGATGAAACAAGACCGCGTGTACCTAGAAGAACGACAGCGCGAGTTGATCGACGATGGCTTTACCTGCGACGCCGTCCTCGCCCTTGGCGAACCCTCAGACGAGATCATCAAACTGGCTCGCGAAAAGGATGTTGACCTGATTGCCATGACTACCCACGGGCACCGCTTCATTAGCGACATTCTTTATGGGGCGACAGCGGATAAGGTGCGGCATGCCGTGGATGTGCCGGTGCTGCTCTTAAAAGTGAAAAATTAGCGAACCGAATTGTCGCCGGCCATGAGCGTTGGTTTCGGGAAGGCGGAACCGGACTTGCCCTGTTTTGTCGGTGCGACTACTACAGACGCGCGTGAAAGTGCTTTTGCTGACTAATGAATATCCCCCGCATACTTATGGGGGTGCTGGTGTCCACGTGGAGTATTTGTCGCGTGAACTCGCTCGGTTAATGGATGTGGAAGTCCGCTGTTTTGGCGACCAGAAAGGCAAATCTGGTCGTCTAACGATTCGTGGGTTTCAGGTGGACGATTCCCGGTTTCATTGTCCCAAACCATTGCGTTCCACGCTTGGCGCCGTCCAGCGTTGCACCGCTTTTAACACCGCCGGGATCGACGCCCAAGTTGTGCATTGTCATACCTGGTACACCCATTGGGGTGGAATTCTGGCGCGAAAAAATTACGGAATTCCACTAGTCATCACGGTGCACTCACTCGAGCCGTTGCGGCCATGGAAACGCGAACAGCTCGCAGGCGGTTACGACTTTTCACTCTGGGTCGAGAAGGCCGCTCTGGAGATGGCAGACGCCGTCATCGCCGTTTCCCAGGAGACCAAGGCTGACATCGCACGGCTGTTTAATGTCAGAGACGAACGCTTGCATGTGATCCATAACGGCATCGATCTTGAGGAATATCACCCAACTAAGGCGAATGATGCCCTGCGCAAATTCGGGGTGGATTCGGAAAAACCGTACCTCCTGTTCGTCGGGCGCATTACCCGTCAGAAGGGAATCATGCATCTTGTCCATGCCATAGAGTTCATGGATAAAAATTTCCAGGTTGTGCTTTGCGCCGGCGCGCCGGACACACCGGAAATTGCGCGAGAAATGAAGACCGCCGTGGAAAAGGCGCGGCGTGCCCGCGACGGCATCATCTGGATTGATGAAATGCTCGATAAACGGAGCGTAGTGCAACTTTATTCGCGCGCAGAAGTCTTCTGTTGTCCATCAATCTACGAACCATTTGGCATCATTAACCTGGAAGCGATGGCGTGCGAAACGGCCGTCGTTGCCAGCAAAGTTGGTGGCATTAAGGAAGTGGTGATAGATGGCGAAACCGGTTTTCTTGTGCCGGTTGCGCAAATGAAGGAAAGCCCGTTCGAGCCGCTTCAGCCGGAAAAATTCGCGCGTGATCTGGCGGTCAAAATCAACGAATTGATGCGCGACGAAAAGCTGCGAGTGCGCTTCGGCAAGGCCGGAAGGTCGAGAGCGCAAGAGAAATTCAGTTGGCGTGCGATCGCGAAAGAAACCAAAACGCTCTACGAGTCGGTCGTTCGTGATGGGATCGGGCCGGCACAAACAATGTCTCCAATTGCCGCCGGCCCCTCGAAGTTGCGGTGAAGGCGACCCAAGTTACCGGGCTGGCAGCCGGGGGCGAATACCTGCGATTCTTTTTTAATCCGGTTGGAACTATTTGCCGACTCTATAAAAAATATGGTCCGATCACGGCCCTTGGGAGAGTAGGGTTCAAACAACCGCGCGATCTGTTGCTCTTTGCCATCGGCCCGGAATTCAACCGGCTACTCTTTAGCGATCCCAACCTGTTCCGACCAACCGGTCTTATTTTGCCGGGCCCGAGGAATTCGGCTCAACGTCGTGTCCGCTTTGGCCTAACTCGTATGATCGGCGACCAACACCGGCAACAACGGCAACTAGTAGCGCCGCCGTTTCATCGCTGTGCAGTGCGAGGTTATCACGACATCATGGTTGATGTGGTGAATACCGAGATTGCAGAATGGAAAACAGGGACGGGCATTAACATGCACGAGAAAGTTAGTACTTTGACTTTGCGTATTGCCAGCGCCGTTCTTTTTAGTCGCGACCCGGCCGAGGCCTACCCGATTGGGCGAATGCTGGAGGATTGGGTGCACCGCTGTTTTTCGATGGGCGTGTGGATCCTTCCGCTGCCGGTTCCAGGGACGCCCTATTATGGAATGTTACGCCAGGCAGGAAGAATCGAGAAGGCCTTTCTGACGATGATTGCCCGCCGGCGCGCTCAATCCGGTGCGCGGAGCGATGTACTCTCGCTTCTTATGGAAGCGCGCGATAATGAGGGACGCGCCATGACGGACACGGAGCTGGTTGGCCAGGCGTCGATTCTTTTTATTGCCAGCTTCGAGACAACCACCAGCGCTCTGACCTGGAGTTTGTTTCTTCTCGCGCAACATCCGGCGGTTATGCACCAACTGATGGATGAAATCGAGTCGGTCCTTGGCGATGCTCCGCCACGCGCCGAGCAAATGCCGCAACTTCCGTTTTTGCATTGGGTGATTAAAGAGAGCATGCGCATTCTCCCGCCAGTGCCGTATACCGTGCGCGTGGCACAGCAGTCATTGAAGGTTGGGCCGTTTGAGGTGCCACAGGAAACGCGGGTCATCGCCAGCCATTATCTCACCCATCATTTACCAGATCTGTATCCAGAGCCGGAACGATTCCGTCCGGAGCGTTGGCGCAACATTAATCCAACGCAGTATGAATATCTGCCCTTCAACGCTGGCCCTCGCACCTGCATCGGCGGGGCATTCGCCACTCAGGTCCTGAAGATTTCGCTGGCGATGATTTTGCAGCGCTTCCGATTTACCGTTGTGCCTAGGACGCGCATCAATCGCATCGTGGCCATTTCCATGAATCCGCGTCACGGGCTGCCGATGATCATCGCGAAGAAAGATCGAAATTATTCCGTCAGCGAAGTACGCGGACAAATCCGAGAAATGGTTGATTTCCCGCAAACGGAGCGGGTTAAAGCGGGTTAATTAACCCCGCCGCTGATGAAGAAGAATGTCCTAACCGGTGTGCGCGCGGCGCGCGAATACGTTCACTTTTTCCGCGATCCGATCGGGTGCATGCGCGAGCTGCAGCAAGAGTACGGAAGTCTGGTCGCCCTCGGGCCGATTGCGTTTGGCGAACCGACAAAGCTGCACGTCCTCGCCATTGGACCCGAATTTAATCGCCAGGTTCTTGGCGATCCCGCGAAATTTCGAACCACCGGTCAATTCATTCACGGCCCGAACAATTCTGCGCAGCGCCGGATACGTTTTGGCCTCACGCGGATGAATGGTCCGCAGCACAAGCAGCAACGCCAGCTAATCCTACCACCGTTTCATAAGAAAGCGGTCTCCGGTTATCACGACCTCACGGTTGAGCTCGCGCAGGAAGTAATCGGGCAATGGAAACCAGGCCGACGCGATGTTTACGCCGATATGCGCGCGGTCACATTGCGAATCGCTAGTGCGGTGCTTTTTGGCCACGAAGCGACTGATGCCTACCGCATCGGCCATTTGCTGGAGGTTTGGGCACGTCGCAACTTTTCTGGACCGGTCTGGTTCTTTCCGGTCAACATTCCCGGGACGCCATATCATCGGCTGCTGAAACATGCCGAGTTAGTCGAGCAGGAGATCCTTGGATTAGTCGACAAACGCCGGCGCGATCCATCCGATCGCACCGATGTGCTTTCAATCCTGATTCAAGCGCGCGATGATCAGAATCGTGGCATGACCGACATGGACCTGGTGGGTCAGGCGACAATTCTCTTCGGCGCCAGTTTTGAAACTACCGCCAGCACGTTGACGTGGACCGTGTTCCTTCTCGCGCAACATCCCACCATCATGCGTGAACTGATGGATGAGCTTGACCAGGTGCTCGGCGGCAAGGCGCCATCTCGCGAAGAACTCCCGGAGCTTTCCTTTCTCGACCGCGTCATTAAGGAAAGCATGCGCATCTTGCCACCAGTGCCCTTCACAATCCGGGCGGCTGACGAAGATCAGATTCCGATGGGTTCACTGACGCTCAGCCATGGGACGCGCGTAATTTGCAGCCATTTTCTCACCCATCATTTGGAAGACATTTACCCGGAACCGAAACTTTTCCGTCCCGATCGCTGGCGCGAGGTCGATCCCACACAATATGAATACATGCCGTTCAGTGCCGGGCCACGCGCGTGCGTCGGCGCGGCGTTTGCCATTCAGGTTTTGAAGATTTCGCTCGCCATCATGCTGCAAAAATTCCGCTTCGAGATCGTGCGGGGTACGCAGATCGATCGCGCCGTGCGCATCACGATGAGCCCGCGTTACGGCATGCCGATGGTACTACATGAGAACGATCGGCGGTATGAGTGCGGCAAGGTGCGCGGTCAAATTCACGAAATGGTAAACCTGCCAGGATGAAGTGTGTGACCTCTTCCGCTACCTCTTAATCTTCTTTCTAGAGAGAAGAGGAAGAGAGGTCATAATGCGCGGTAATGAGATCCGTTCTCAATCTCGGCGCGCAAATCACTCCTCTTCAATCCATTCCGCGAAAGTATCCCAGCTTAGCTGCTTTGAGAGTTTTCCTTTGTGCGGCCGCCAACGCAACCCGCCCACGGTGACGGTAAGGGTGCCAAGCTTACGGCGGTTCTTTTTCCACTTTTCCCATACTTCAAATTTTATTCCTGGCTTACCAACGGCCACGTGCTCCTTCATTGTTGCCGTAACCCATTTTGTGGGCCGGCCTTGCTGGCGGCCTTTCATAATTCGTCAAGGGATTTCCAACTAACGATAAACAGGATTTATGAAAGAACAGGAAGCAAATTCGGCGGAACATTTTCAATTTGTTCACGAATAGCCCAGGACAAGTTAGGTGAAGGCGGATGACAGAAGGCGCGCTGGATGGCAATTTGCGCCGTGTTTGTCGATCGCATCAAAATTTTTGCACAAGCCGGAAAAGGCGGGCGCGGGTGCGTCAGCTTTCGACGCGAGAAATTTGTGCCCAAGGGCGGACCTGACGGCGGGGACGGCGGGCGGGGTGGCGATGTTGTCTTGAGAGCAGATCAGCATACCGACCATCTGGCTCACCTCTTCTACGAGCCTATTATTAAGGCGAAGAACGGCGGACACGGGCGTGGGAAAAAAATGCACGGTAAAAATGCGCCGAGCAAGGTCATTAAGGTTCCAGTGGGAACGATCGTGTATCAATTGCGGAGTGCAGATTGCGGGTCCGAGCCGGACTGGCGTTTGCGGATTGACGGCGACCAATCAGACATTTCGATTAACTTCCGAAATTCAGTAAACGGTCGAGAGATTGAAATCGATAGGCCCCACTTATCTGACGAGCAATCAATTGAGGACCAATCCGCAATCCACAATTCGCAATCCGCAATGGACGTGCTCGCTGATCTCGCGCGCGATGGGCAGGAGTTCATTTTGTGCAAGGGCGGTGCGGGCGGGAAGGGAAACGTGCACTTCAAGAGCTCGCGCAATCGCGCGCCGCGGGAATACACCGACGGGGATGAAGGTGAAAGCGGTCGTTTCCTTCTCGAGTTGCGCTCGATCGCCGACGCCGCGCTGGTTGGTTATCCCAATGCCGGGAAGTCGACCCTGATCCAACGGATTTCTGCCGCTCGCTCAAAGATCGCGCCCTATCCCTTTACCACGTTACACCCGGTGATCGGGGTAGTGGAGCTGGGCGATTACCGTCGTATGACCATTGCCGATATCCCGGGGTTAATTGAAGGAGCGCATCGCAACCTGGGACTGGGCCATGACTTTCTCCGCCACATCACGCGGTGCCGCCTGTTACTTTTTGTGCTCGACATGGCTGGCAGCGAAGGCCGCAGTCCAATTGCTGATCTCGAATCATTGCGTCGCGAAATCGATCTTTACGATCCACACTTGTCGTTGCGGCCATGGATTGTTGTGGCCAACAAAATGGACCTGCCGCAGGCGAAGAAAAATCTGCGCGATTTCGGAAAACGTTTTCCTCAACGCATGATCATATCGATTTCCGCAAAAGAAGGACGCGGAATCAACGAGTTGAAACGATTATTAGGAGAATGGATCGATCAGGAGCAACAGGCGGTGGCCGGCCAAGCCGGGGTTGGAGCGGGACACGATTAACCATTAGACAAGAGGGGCGAGTTCGCACACACTCAGCCGTTTCACATGGCTAAACTTATTGTTGCCAGTTATTGCGGTACTTTTTTGAAGCCGGAGATGCTGCACATTTACCGGCAGGTAACATCTCTTCGACGCTCCCAGACCTTCGTTATGACAAAGAAGGTCGAGCATCCCAGACGCTTTCACTTTGACGACATCGAACGAATTCCGCGGCCGCACCGCAATTTACTGCGCCACGGGTGGATGAAGTTCGTCGAACGCCGCCCGCCGCTCATTTATCGCGGTGAATATCAGATGCTCGTTTCCATTCTCGGCCGGCGTGGTGCCGATATGATGCACATTTATTTTGGGCATACCGGTGTGCATCTGCTTCCATTCATCCGTGCATGGAACAAGCCTTGTCTGGTCTCTTTTCACGGCGCTGACGTCGCGATTAAGCAGAAGGTGGAGAATTATCCTGGAAAACTACGCGTTCTCTTCGATTCAGTCCCGGTCGTGCTGGCTCGTTCCCGGTCGCTCGCAGACAGGCTGGTCGGATTCGGTTGTCCGCGGGAAAAGATTCGGATCAATCGTACCGGCATTCCGCTCCACGAGTTTTCCCTCGTGCGGCGGGAATTTCCGGCTGACGGTCGCTGGCAAATTCTGCAGGCTTGCCGATTGATCGACAAAAAAGGCGTCGGATCGGCCATTCGTGCCTTCGCTGTTTTCGTTAAGGAATTCCCGAATTCTGAATTCATCATTGCTGGCAAGGGACCGTTGCAACCGGACTTGCAAGTCTTGGCGCGACAACTCGGCGTTGCCGGGAAAGTGCATTTCTGCGGTTTTCTCAGTCAGCCGGATTTGCGCGAACTATACGCCCGGAGCCACATTTTCATTCATCCCAGCGAAACCCAGCCAGATCAGGATCAAGAAGGCGTGCCGAATTCGGTTCTCGAAGCGATGGCGACGGGTCTGCCGGTGATCGCGACCCGGCATGGCGGGATTCCCGAAGCGGTGACGGAAAACCTCAATGGTTTTCTCAGCGATGAGGGCGACACCGAAAGTCTTGGCCGCTCGATGGTGGCGTTGGCGAATTCACCCGAAATATATGGGCGTTTTAGCGCAGCCGCCCGCCAGGCGGTGGTGGAAAATTTCGATCAGGAAATGACGATTCGCGAACTGGAACGGATTTACGAAGAAGTATGTGACAGGGGCGTGGCGCGCGAACCGCGGCTGGGAGAGGTGGCATTGCCAGGGCGGCTGATCGAAGGCGTGGTCGCGAAATAACTTGTCATCCGCGGAAAAGCGGCTTTGGTAGGCGCGGCAAGCGACCAGGGGTCGAGCGCGGGACCGTCACGGGTGGTCTCCCTCCGGGCAAATCGGGTTTTCGTTTGCTCCAAAGATCTGATGTTGTCCTATCGCTATTTCTTTCGAATTAGGTTGATCGTGCTGGTTATCGTTAGTTGCCTGAGCGCGCCGGCAATGTCGCTGGCGGCGGAAACTGCCGAGCACGAAGCTCTCTCACTCAAGGCGACTCCAGTGTTCGAAATCGGAAAATTTGCGGTTACGAACTCGATGATTGTTTCATGGGTCGTCGCGTTGGCAGTGATTATCTTTGCACAGCTCGCGACCCGAAACATCCAGACAGTTCCGGCCGGTGCACAAAACTTTTGGGAGTGGTTGGTGGAAGGTCTCTATAACTTCCTGGAGGGAATTATTGGTCACGACCTCGTGCGAAAGACATTTTGGTTTTTTGGCACTCTCTTCATTTTCATCTTGTTTGTAAACTGGTTTGGCCTCATTCCGGGTGTGGGGACGATCGGTTGGGGCCACCACGATCCAACGACTGGTCTCTTTCATGTAGACCGCCCGCTCCTACGGGGAGGGAACGCCGACCTGAACATGACCACGGCCATGGCGGCCATTTTTTTTGTCTTATGGGCGATCTGGGCAATTCAGGCGAATGGTGTAGGAGGATTCCTCCTTCATCTCTTCGGGCCGAAAGGTGAGACCTCGGGTTTCCTGAAAATCGTCATGGTTATCATTTTCTTCTTAGTCGGTTGGCTAGAGGTGGTCTCGATTTTATTTCGCCCTGTTTCGCTCAGTTTTCGACTTTTCGGAAACATATATGCAGGCGAAAGTACATTGGAGGTAATGTCGAAAATGGTTCCAGCGCTATCGTGGCTACTACCGATTCCTTTTTATTTCCTGGAGATACTTGTGGGAGTGGTACAGGCCCTTGTCTTCATGCTGTTGACGGCAGTCTTCACCCTCCTGATCGCGGAACATGAATCGGAACAATCACATTAATGAAATTTAGGCGCTCTCATGACGAGGTCGCCAAACCAACCAAAAAAAGAAATATGATACTACCACTACTCGCAGAAATGAGCGGAAGCATCCACGTCGGCCTCGCGGCAATGGGCGTGGGAATTGGAATTGGCCTTACCGGCATGGGAATGGCAACGGCCGTGGGTCGCAACCCAGGCGCTTTCACCCCGGTGCTTGTTCATGGAATTCTAGCGATCGCGTTCACTGAAGCGATCGTGTTCTATGCCTTGTTTCTGCTTCCTCACTAGGATTTTTCGGCGGGTCCGTCCCGCCGTGCACGGAGTGACATTATGAATCTGCTTTTAGCCGCTGCGAGCGGAGATTTTAGCGACACGCTGCGCGAAACGGCCGATACCTTCGGTTGGAACCCGTGGCTGTTTCTCTCACAAGTGATCAGCTTCGTCATCGTCGCGTTGTTATTAAAGCGTTTCGCTTATAAACCAATTCTCGCTGTGCTGGAGCAGCGACGACAACAAATTGCCCAGGCGAATCTCAACGCGGAGAAGGTCAAGCAACAACTCGCCGAAGCGGAGCAGCGTTACGCCGAGATTTTGGCGAAAGGGAATGCTGA
The DNA here is from genome assembly GCA_046732175.1 of Verrucomicrobiota bacterium. Lineage (GTDB taxonomy): Bacteria > Verrucomicrobiota > Verrucomicrobiia > Chthoniobacterales > UBA10450 > AV69. Next base: position 21,657 of record JBKPMO010000002.1, on the reverse strand, counting down.
AGCGCAAAAGATGATCGAGGAAGCGCGGACAAGTGCCTCGCACCTGTCCGAGCGCAAACAACAGGAAGCAATTGCCGCAGCGGAACAGATCGTGGCCAAGGCGCGCGAAGCGAGCGCGATTGAACACGAACGCACCATGGCGCAGTTGAAACGGGAGCTGGGACGGCTGGTGGTGGACACGACGGCGAAAGTCACCGGCAAAGTTTTAACTCCGGATGATCAGCGACGTTTGCAGGAAGAAGCAACGCGAACAATTTCCGCCTAGCTTAGATAACGACGACGGGATGCAGGTTAAAAAGGAAGTCCGACAAATCGCGCGCGAGATGTTGCGCTCAAGTTTTACCGACGGCCAGCTCGATCGCGGGCGGATCGCATCACTAATCGATTCGGTTTTGACGAAAAAACCGCGGAACTACCTTAAGATCCTTGAATATTACAAGCGATTGCTTCGGCTCGAAGCGGAGAAACGTCATGCCCGAATCGAGACGGCGGCAGAGCTCGAGCCGCAAATTGCCTCGCAAATTTCCCGTAACCTGGGCAGGCGTTACGGCACCGATTTAACGACGGAATTTGTCGTCAATCCGGCCTTGCTTGGCGGGATGCGAATTCGTGTCGGCAGCGACGTTTGGGACAGCAGCGTCCGCAACCGCCTGGAAAGACTTCAACAACAACTTTGAAAATACCTAACGAGATATGAGTAGCATACTTGAAGAAATTGAGACAAAAATCGCCGGACTGAAAACTTCTACGACGAAGAGTAATGTCGGCATTGTCCGTGAGGCCGGTGACGGTGTCGCGCGGATCGAAGGATTGAGCGATGTCATGCTAAATGAGATGATCGAATTTCCCGGCGGCGTCTTCGGACTGGCCCTTAATCTCGAGGAGACCGAAGTAGGTGCAATTTTGCTCGGTGACCCCACCAAGATATCTGAAGGGGACGAAGCTAAGACAACCGGCCGCCTCCTCTCTGTTCCGGTAGGGAAAGAGCTGCTCGGTCGTGTGGTCAACACCATTGGGGAGCCGCTCGATGGCAAGGGAGAAATCAAGTCAGACACATTTTATCCGCTCGAAAAAATTGCCCCTGGCGTAATCAAGCGCCGCAGCGTTAGCCAGCCAGTGCAAACTGGTATTATGGCGATCGATGCGATGATTCCGATCGGCCGCGGCCAACGTGAACTGATTATCGGGGATCGCGCCACCGGCAAAACAACGATCTGTGTCGATGCGATCATCAGTCAGGCTCGATTGAACAAGGCGGCGGAGGATGCAAGGGACAAAGATTATCGTCCGCTCTATTGCATTTATGTGGCGATTGGCCAGAAAAATTCCAATGTCGCGCGCGTGCTCGCTGTTTTAGAAAAAGAGAACGCAATGCGCTATACCACGATTATTTCGGCGCCAGCTTCCGACACCGCGACGAATCAATATCTGGCACCGTTCGCGGGCGCGGCCATGGGCGAGTGGTTCATGGACAATGGTATGGATGCCCTGATTATTTATGACGACCTGTCCAAGCACGCCGTCGCCTATCGCCAAGTCTCGTTAGTTTTAAAGCGCCCATCGGGCCGAGAAGCTTATCCGGGCGACGTTTTCTATCTGCACTCGCGTCTACTCGAACGCAGTGCCCGAGTTGGCGAGGAATACGGTGGTGGTTCCCTGACTGCGCTTCCGATCATCGAAACCCAAGCCGGCGACGTCTCGGCTTATATCCCGACCAATGTGATCTCGATTACCGATGGTCAGATTTATCTCGAAACCGATCTCTTCTATCAAGGCGTCCGGCCTGCAATCTCAGTGGGGTTGTCGGTCAGCCGGGTCGGTTCGGCCGCGCAAATCAAAGCGATCAAACAGGTGGCGGGCAAGGTGAAGCTCGATTTAGCACAGTTCCGCGAGCTTGCGGCTTTTGCTCAATTCGGCTCCGACTTGGATGCGGCAACCAAAGCACGGCTCGATCGAGGCCAGCGCATCGTCGAGCTATTCAAGCAGCTCCAATACAATCCTATACCGGTCGAGCTACAGGTGGCGGTGATGTGGGCGATGCAGAACGGATTTATCGATCCGGTGCCGGTGGAGCGCGTGAAGGAATTTCAAAATAAACTTCAGGATTTTCTGGAGACGCGCAAAGAATCGCTCCTGGCTTCAATCCGGCACAAGAAGCAGCTTGATGCCGAGCTCGAAGCAAACTTGAAATCCACCCTTGAGGAGTTCGTTGCGGGCAAACCGATTGGTTAAGGAAAATTGGACATGAAACCAGTCCGCACTCCGCAGTCCGCTTCCCACAATTTCTAATGGCCAATACCCAGGATATTCGGCGCCGGATCAAATCGATTCGCAATACCGCGCAGATCACCAAAGCAATGCAAATGGTGGCGGCTTCAAAAATGCGCAAGGCGCAACAGCATGCACTGGCTGGACGTCCCTACGCGGCGTTGATGAACAAGGTCCTGGTTTCGCTCCAACAACGCGCCGATCCCAGACTTCATCCTCTGCTTAATGTGCGGGAAGTGAAAATGGAGCTGGTCATCGTTATCAGCACCGACAAGGGTCTGGCCGGCGCGCTCAATACCAATTTGTTGCGCGAAGTCGCACACTTTGAGCCGAGCAAGAGCGCCTACGTCGTCGTTGGCCGAAAGGCACGACAGTTTTTGGCGCGGACAAAACGTGAATTACTTGCCGATTTCGAATTGAAAGACGCGCCAACCTTTCTTGAGACCAAGCCGATCGCGCAGTTCGCGACCGAAAAATTTCTCACTCGAGAAGTCGATAAGGTTTCGGTGGCCTACACCCATTTTATCAACACCATTAATCAGCGACCGACCATACGCCCACTTCTCCCGATCGATCACGGCGAACTACCAAAGGATGAGGCGGCGCCGACGAGTGATCCGTTGCTCGGCTACGTTTTCGAACCAAATGCGGCGCAGGTTTTAGAGTCAATGTTGCCCTATTATCTGCAATATCAGATTTTTCAGATGGTCCTCGATGCGCGCGCGTCCGAGCATAGTGCTCGAATGGTGGCGATGAAGAACGCGACCGATAACGCGAATCAGTTTATCAAGGATCTTACTCTGGAATATAACAAGATGCGGCAGGCAAGTATTACAACCGAGTTGCTCGAAATCGCCACCGCGCAGATGGCGGTTAGCCAATAGCTAACGAGATTTATGAATACAGGAAATATTGTTCAGGTCATCGGCCCGGTAGTGGATGTGGAATTCGCCAACGGCGTTGAGCTTCCGAAAATTTACAACGCCCTCCAGATTGAGTACGAGGTTAGTGGTAATCCGACCAAGCTCACCCTCGAAGTGCAGCAGCATCTCGGGGAAAATTGGGTGCGATCAATTGCGATGTCGTCAACCGAGGGGTTGAAACGCGGAATGAAAGTCAACGATACGGGTGGGCCCATCACCGTGCCCGTAGGCGAAGGCACCCTGGGGCGCGTTTTTAATGTTACCGGCGATCCCGTTGATAACAAAGGCCCGGTCAAGTTCGCAAAACGTTATCCGATTCATCGCCCCGCTCCCGCGCTCACCGAACAGGATGTGAGGGCGCAGATTCTGGAAACCGGAATCAAAGTGATCGATCTCATCTGTCCGTTCTCCAAAGGCGGCAAAGTGGGCGCGTTCGGCGGCGCCGGTGTCGGCAAGACAGTCGTGATTATGGAATTGATCAACAACATCGCGAAAGGTCACGGCGGATTTTCGGTCTTCGCCGGCGTGGGTGAACGCACGCGTGAAGGCAACGATCTTTACAAAGAAATGAGTGAGGCCGGCGTCATCGATCAGAAGGATCTGAGCAAATCGAAGGTTGCGCTGGTTTACGGCCAGATGAATGAGCCCCCGGGCGCACGTTTGCGCGTGGCGCTGGCCGCTTTGGCGATGACAGAGTATTTCCGTGATGAGAAGAATCAGGATGTCCTGTTGTTCATCGATAACATCTTCCGTTTCTCACAGGCTGGCTCGGAAGTGTCGGCGTTGCTGGGTCGAACGCCGAGCGCCGTCGGTTATCAGCCGACGCTGGCGGCGGAAATGGGCGACCTGCAGGAACGCATCACATCAACCAACAAAGGGTCGATTACGTCGTTCCAGGCGGTCTACGTTCCGGCGGACGACCTGACGGATCCGGCGCCGGCGAACACGTTCGCGCACTTGGATTCGACTATCGTTTTGGAGCGCGCCATTGCCGAGCTCGGAATTTATCCGGCGGTTGATCCGCTTGCGTCGACGTCGAAGTCGCTCGCGCCGGAGATCGTCGGCGAGGATCATTACAACACCGCTCGCGGTGTGCAGCGCGTGCTGCAGCGTTACAAGGATTTGCAGGACATCATCGCCATTCTTGGAATGGATGAATTATCGCCGGAAGACAAGCTCACCGTTCATCGTGCGCGCAAAATTCAGCGCTTTCTCAGTCAGCCCTTCGCCGTCGCGGAAGTCTTCACCGGCACGAAAGGCCAGTATGTGTCGATCGCGAATACAGTGCGCGGCTTCAAGGAAATCCTCGAAGGCAAACATGACGACGTTCCCGAAGCCAACTTCTACATGAAAGGCGGAATTGATCAGATTAAGGAAGGTTAAATAGTTAAAGTCGTTAAATAGTTAAAATGGATAAACTAAGATGCCAACGGATTGCAGTGCGCGGGCTCTTCCAATTTAACATTTCAACCTTTTTAACGTTTTAACGCTCAACGGCATGTCTACCCTGCGACTGGAAATCGTAACGCCCGAGGCAACAGCCTATTCCGAAGACGTAGAGATGGTCACACTCCCTGGATCGGAAGGTGAACTGGGGGTTTATCCGAAGCACGTGCCGCTGCTAACGATTTTAAAACCGGGAGAGCTGCGCGTGGTAAAGGACAAGCGCGCCACTTCGATGGCTGTTGGTGAAGGTTTCATTGAAATCACGCCGGAGCGGGTATCGGTTCTTACTGATATGGCGCTGGAAGCGCAGGTGATCGATGAAGCCGCCGCGGAGAAGGCTGTCGCCCGCGCCCAAGCCGCGATGAAAGAAGATCACACCGCCGAAGAAGTCGTCGCCATTCAGGCATCATTGCAGAAGGCGCTTGTGCAGTTGCACGTGAAACGTCGGCGGCATTCGTAGCCGCTCTTTTCTGCGCGAAATTGCACGCGCTCGCTCAACTCGCGATCATTGCCGGCAACGGCATCTATCCGCGAGAACTCGCTCGCGCCGCGCGAACAGCGGGCGTGCAAAAGATTTTCGCCATTGCTTTCGAGGGCGAGACAGATGCGACACTAGCCGAACTGGTTGACGAGATTTGTTGGCTGCGGGTAGGTCAGCTAAGCCGCATGCTGGCCAGTTTGCGGGACAGCAAAATCAGCAGCGCAATCATGGCAGGCCAAATTGCACCCCGAAATTTGTTCGATCTTCATCCCGACTGGCGTGCTTTGCTTTTGCTCGCAAAATTGCAACGCCGCAACGCCGAATCAATCTTTCGCGCCATTGCCGGCGAGCTCAAAAAAATCGGTGTCACGCTGCTGCCGGCAACGACATTCCTGGAAGAGTTTCTTGTAACGAGAGGTTTGATTGCAGGACCGAAGCTCTCGCGCCGTGAAAAGTCGGACGTCAATTTCGGCTGGGAGATTGCGCAAAAAATCGCGGCCCTCGATATCGGGCAAACAGTGATTGTAAAAAACGGAACCGTCCTCGCGGTTGAAGGATTTGAGGGAACCAACGAGACGATACATCGAGGTGGCGCACTCGCAGGTAGCGGTGCCGCTGTAATCAAGGTGGCAAAGCCAGATCAAGACATGCGTTTCGACGTCCCTGTCGTTGGTCCCAAGACGATTTCAGTCGCAGCGGAAGCAAAGATTCGAGTGATTGCGTTGGAAGCAGCTCGCACTTTGTTACTGGAAAAAGACGAAGTGATTCTTGCGGCCCAGCGCGCGAAAATTACGGTCCTCGGCCGCTAGCTACAAGTCTTGCCAACTGCATCAGCTGAGAAAGAATATCCTTTCCATCTCGTGGAAGTCTTTCTCGATTTTCGGAGGGCCGGCTCGCAGCAATCGATGTGCCCAAAAACCCTCTAATTTTGTCGCGCGACCGTCTTCGAGATCGGTCTCACAGCTCACTGTCGGGTAAGGAACAAATCGACAGGGGTTTAAGCGCTCCACGAGTTGTTGGAATTTGGCTAGCTGCGTCAAGCAAATGCACCCCGCTTTTTCGATCTCCAAAGTCCCTAAAAAAGGGCATACAGGATGCTGCAATTTTTTGACAATGACCGTCGCGCGCCCCACGCGTCACCAGGATGGTGTCACGCTCATCGAAACCCTTGTTGCCGCCACCCTCGTTGGTACATTTTTTGCCGCCATTTTCGAGATCAACGCAGTTTGTCTGCGTTATATCGACGCCAGCAAAGAAGCTGTCGCGGCAGTGCAGGGTGTCCAGGACCGCATCGAAGGCCTGCGCAATTTGGCTTTTGCCGACCTGACGTCGTCCACCTACATGATGAACGCGCAAGCGACACCAGTACCCTCCGGGCCGCGGCCTGTCTCATTGGTTTATCCTTCTAACTCGTCCGACCTCGCGTCCGAAGTCACGGAACAAGTGACAGTAAGCGCCTACCCCAGTGGGAGTCCGAGTATTACCTATACTCGAGCGCCAGGGGCCGCTGTTTATCCAAGCGCTTCTCCGAATACGGCAGCGGACTTCAGCAGCACGACTTTAGTGAAGGTAAACGTAAAATATACTTGGAACGCGACCTTTGCCCAACGTCAGCAGAGCGAAGAGGCCGAGACGTTGATTGCGGCGGGAACCAAAAAATGAAACCAGGTCATATCGGACGGCAGGGCTTCACCCTCTTCGAAATGCTCCTCGCCCTGTCCGTTGGTTCGCTCATGCTGGCCGCAATTGTGGCTGCTTCGGTCTGCCTGCAAAAAAGTTTCGTTGCGATCGACGACTTCTTTACCTCACATTTGCAGCAGGTTCGGATCATTGACTACCTGAATAGGGACGTAAAACGCGCCTACATTGTTACTTCGAGCACAAGTCCTCAGACAGTCAGTTGCATTCTCCCAAACTACTTGATTGATAATGGCAGTAACCAACCGACGCGGGCCACACCTACGCTTTCTCTGGTTGGGAATAAAATTGTCGCCAATTACCAGGCTACGACTATCAATAACGTTAGGTTGACCCAAAATTCAGCAAACATCACCTGCCCTGGATTGTCACTTATTTCTAGTCATTTTTCTTCCAGTAGTGTCGGCCAATCCGTAATCGGGACTGGTATTCCTGCCGGTACCACCATCCAAAGTGTTTCTGGCTGCCTTCTGGGTAATTGCAGCCAGGCTACCATGTCGAACGCGGCCTATGTCGGCAACACCAGTGCTACTGTCACTATAGGCTCGCTCACTAATGTGGTTTACTCGGTCGTCAATCAAGCGATTCGACGAAGTGAAAATGGCGCTATTACTAACATTGCGGCGAGCGCCGATAATTTGATTCCAACGACCAGCAACATCGAGCTCCTCAACACTGAATTTAACCAATCTACTGTCACCTTTTTGCCCATTTTCGCCAAAGGGAATCCTGGTTTTTACACTGATGAGCGCGCCGGTACCACGGTCTTTTCTCTATCCTATCTTCGCAACAGACGGAGAGGAGATGGTTGACCAATCGTAAATGACTAAGGACACGAGGGCACTAACTCAGAACGGGAATGACGGAAACGTTCTCCTTTGTGCGCTCTGTACGATTCTCATTGTCTCGTTCATTGGAGCCAGCGTCTTGATCAATTGCACGAGGCATTACAACGTCACCGCCAAGCAGCTCAAAGGGTGGAAAGAGGCTCTTTATGCGGCGGAAGCCGGCGGCGATGCGGGCTTTGACGAAGTACGGAAAGCACTTGACCCAGTTAACCTGCCTTTTACCGCAGACGGCTGGGCGACCGCGCCATCCCCGGCACCAACTCCGGGGCCTGCCTGGACTAAAACCTTCAGTGGGTTCGGACAGGCGGCCAATCTTTCCACGGCTGTAACCATCGACAAACTTACTGACGCCACGGGGACCATTCCGAGCACTACCCCTTATTATCGAATTCGTGCAACCGGGACTGCCAGGCTCTTCGGCCTACCTCGCGTTGGTTTGTCGGATCAGTTTCCTCCGGGTGGACCCAATTTCGTGGCGAATTCGGCCACACGCGGTGTTGGCGACACTCTTTTACGTAAGATCGATTTCAAATACGATCATTTTAAGGCTAGTTATGGCGACGGGGATGGACACGGTTTAAGTCTAACGTCAGTTTCTAATCCTCAAGTTACACGGCGCATCGAATTGGTGGCCGTTCCAAAGTATTATGTTTTTGGCGGTGCTCTGAGGGTCGTAAATGCGTTTAATGGTCCGGGCACTGCGGGTTTCGTCGACAGTTATAATTCCAAAAACCCAACTAATCCAAATCCTAGTAGTCCCAAAGTAGTAAACAACGACACTCCGGGACCGAATACCACTTCCTACTACGGGTCTAATCCGTCGAACTCGACTTATCTGGCAGACGCGCATGACGGCGACGTATTTGTTGCAACAAAGAGCTTTACCGAAGGCGGACCGATCTGGGGTGACGTGACAACAAACGGCGGCAATGTCACGCATTCGGGTTATCAGATTAACGGAACAATCGATAACAATGTGCCCTTTACGATTCCGCCGCTATCAGCGCCTGATACGACTGGCTTTACCGCTGTGAGTTCCGGGACCACGACCATCACCGCAACTGGCACGAGTGATAATAGTCCAACCGGGTTCGTCAGTTCAGGGATTAGCGGTGCCATAACGATAACGAATGGTAACGCCGCCAGTCCTACCTTTCCGTACGCTTACGCGAAGGTCATTGTCAACGGCCACATTACCGGCAAGATCACGGTCGAGAAGGGCGTAACCGCGGAGATCTGGTTCACTGGAGACATGGACATCAAAGGGGAAGACCTCGATAATCAGAATGTTGACCGGGGCACCCAATCCGCGAACCCTGGCAGTATCGGTGTCCCACCCCTAATCCCGCCAACTCCGGCGGACGATCCGAACCCGAGTCGGGTGGGCCACATGAAGTTTTTTGGAATCAGCCCTACGACGCCTGGTGCTACTCAATCAATTGAAATCGATTCGCCCGGGAACGTTTTCGCAACTTTTTACGCGCCCAGCGCCGACTTTACGCTAGCAGGCAACGCCGACGTGTTTAGCGCGATTGTGGCTCGTAGCTTCTCCGGTAACGGGGATACCGGATTTCATTACGATAAGGCACTCAATCAGGTCCAGATAGGCGTGGTGACGGATTACCAGATCGTAAGCTACGTCGAAGATGTTCGCTGATTATCAGCATTGCAGCCTTCGCTCTCCGCTTTGCGGAGATACTTGTTCTGCCACGCCGGAGTCGTAGCTCGCTGCGTTGACGTCCCGAAACTAAAAGTGTCCGCCTTCGCCAGGCTCCGGCGCGACAGTTTAGGCTTTTCGCTTTGCGGCGAGCGTAGTCTGGAGCCTAGGGGATTCGAACCCCTGACCTCCTCAATGCCATTGAGGCGCTCTACCAACTGAGCTAAGACCCCGCGAGAGAACTGGTGATTGTCGATTGTCGACTGTCGATTTGCAAGCTGCTCTACCGGACAGACCCGGACTTACTTCATCGCCAACTTCCGCGGAACGAATTCCAGGTCAGCAGAACTTCCGGTTCGAATCGGACGACCCGAGGTCGCGCGAAAACTTCGCCACCGTTCCAAAGGCATTGAGGCCACGCACATGAGCGCGAGCTGGCTGATGATGAAACCAACGAGCCAGGGAAAAGCTTTCTGCATGAAACCGTAGGAGTGCAGGCCGACGCCGAGCATGTTAACGCCGAACCATGAAAAACTCGTCACTACATTGCCGAAGATCGCCATGATCATCAGACCGCGCTGGCGAATGAAACCGCCCCAGCGCGCATGCAAGATTATCGCGCACCAAAGGACAATCAGCACCGCGCCGTTTTCCTTCGGGTCCCAACCCCAGAAACGTCCCCACGATTGATCAGCCCAGATGCCGCCGAGGACGGTGCCGACAAAACTGAACAGGGTCGCGAAACAAACCACGCCGTAAGTCATGCGGGCGAGCGAATCGGCAGTCTCCCTTTTCAGTGAGGGCGTAAAGACGCCGCGAATGATGTAGATAATGGCAAGCATTCCGGCGAGAAACATCGCGGAATAGCCGGTCGTGATCGCAACCACGTGGGTCGCAAGCCAGATGTTGGTGTCGAGTACGGCCTGTAACATCTCGAGGGTGTCACCGTTGCCGGCGAGATGATGCGCGATGATCAGGGTGATGAAACCGATTGCACCGGCGCAAGCCGCGCCAATGCCGTCGCGAAAGATGCGTTCGAGAACCAGCGCGACGATCACCGCTCCCCAGCCAATGAAGATGGCCGAGGAATAAAGATTAGTGACCGGTGGACGTTCCTGGAGATACATCCGCGAGACCAGCCCAAAGGTGTGGACTGCGATTGCGAGGAGCAGGAGATAAAACGCGGCACGATTCAGCGACCGCTGCCACGCCAACCAGGAAATGCAGGCCAGGAGAAATGCGAGCACATACAGGGTCATGCTGTGGGTGAACGGGTCGACAGCGTTGAAGAAGAATTCGTAACGGGTGCGCTTCGTGCCGATCGGTTGTAGTTGAGCGATGTGATCGGTCAAACGATCGACTGCTTGATCAAACGCCGCGCCATCGCCGGTCCGGTAGGCGTCTCCTAACGAGGCGTATAATTTTACGATCGGATCGATTCCGCGCGCGGCGATCGATTGCATTATGGCCTGGCCAACCGAGCGCCAGTCGCCCGATCCGGACGGCTGCGGCACCGCCAGCAGATACGCCATGTCGGCCAATCGCTCGTAGCCCTGCATGACTTCGGCTATTCGATCGAGCTGCACCTGATCAAAGCTCGCTCCGGTTTCTCGTGCGCGTGCAGCCCTGGCGGCTTCCGGAACGGCCTGCTCGAACGTCTGTAACTCAGCCGCGAAATCTTCCGCGCCTTCCGGCTGCACACTGTTCTTCAACCGCTGATACAGAACCAATGCGTTTCGCAAATTCAGAATCGCGCTTTGATAAGCTGAACGTTCGACGGCTTGAAGTTTTTCAGCCTGCTCGCCTTGCTCGTCGATTTGTTTCAAGAACGGCGTCAGCTGCGCGAAACTGAAATATTTCCGGTCTCTTTGTTGCCAGCCGAACAAGCCGAGCACATCCGCATTCTGAATAACGAATGCTGGATACTGATCTGCGACCGGCGCGTTAAATAGCGTATCGGCTAGCCATTTAATCGCGCTGATTTGCAGGCCGTTGTCGAGCCGAAGTGTTTCTTTGGTTCGAATGATCAGGAGCGAGTTGCGAGCAACGGTATCGAGCGGCTTAACCCGGCCGCCTACCAGCACCGGAATTTTGCCGAAGCCGGCAAGATCCAGATCAGCGTGCGATTTCTTCGCCGAGACGAAACTGGCGCCGATCCAGAACGCCGCCAAAACGAGAACGATGGCGGGGAAAAAGCGTTTCACGCCAAGGCTCTCCTTCGTCGGGCGAAGCCGACGAGATGATAGCCGAATTGCACGAGCAGTCCGGCAGCGACAATGACGCAGGCCACGTAAGGGGCGAGAAAACTCGGATTATGCACAACTTGCAAGATCGTTGCGGAATCGTCTTTCTGAAAACCAGCCTGGTAATAGGTCTCGCCGCGATATCGCAACGGATGATTCATGTATATAAGGACGTCGCGGTTGAGGGACCGTTCTGGATCAATCAGCGCGACCTGGCTGGCGAAGTTTTTCGGAATTTCAGTGCCAGCGTACTTTTCGTGGGTGAATTTCTGCAGGGTGACGCTGTAAGGCTTGTAGTATCGCGCCGGGCGCATCGTTAGCTGCCACGTTTTTCCCATCCAGGAAAATCTTTGCGGTGCACCCAGTTCGTCCGAGACCAGCCATGTTCCTAACGATTCCTGTACGGAGCCGCCGGCGCGATCAGATGGAATGATATCGATCGCGGCCGTGACGACGTTCTGGTCATCCGGAGCGGTTGCACGCGGCATCGGTTGGACCATGACTTGCGCGCCCGGACCACGGTTGGCGAGCGGCTGAGCATTTGCGTTTCCTTCGCTGATTACTTGCAGCCGCGAGTTCTGGAAAAAATTCCTGACTACAATCTGGAAGGGCAGACTCTGATGTTGGATGATGTGTTTGTGTCGCAAGACTGATTCCGGAATGGCGGTGACTTGATCGAAGTCGGAATTGGAGGTGTCAATAACGGCGAGCTCGTCGTGTCTTGTGTCTTCGGAATAATTTTTGGTCTCGCCGTTGGCGAGTCGCATGTGACTCTCGATCGCGAACAGATCGGTGAAGAGGCCGCCGGCGAGCATGATGATAAGACCGGCGTGGGTCAGATGGATGCCGAGTTTGCGCCAGGCCCAGCGAAAACGTTTCGCATGCGCCGCGATCAGGTTAATCAGCAGGACTGCACCGATAAGGTGGCCACCGGGGAAAATGGGAAATTTTATGCCCCGACCTTCTGGCGGCCACCAAACGAAGAAGCTTTGGAAGTAACGTTGTTGCGCTTCGTGAATGCCGAGGTGCACTTGCGCGAGTGTACCCGCGAAAATGAGTGCCATCCCCGCTGCCAGACAGACGATGGTCAACTTCAGCGAAGTGATCAGATCGAGGAATTTATTCAGCATTTTGATTAAGGGATGCACATGCGAAAAGTTTTTGGAGGGACGAGCTTCCGCTCGTCCAGATCAATTGCCCCTTCGGCACTAAAGATACAAAATCGCGGTGTAGGCATCGTTGCGTTCCTAAAATCTCACGGACTGGACGAATTTCACGAAGTTCGGTTTCTCTTTTTCGACGCCGTTACTTGGGCCGGTCAGTTTGAAGAACCAGGCGCGACCGTCTTTGCGCGTCCAGGCTGCGATGGTGCGTGTATTCGCGCCGGCGATGTCGATGGTGGAAAAAGTCGTCTCGTTCGTTTTCAACGGAACGATGTTACTCGCGTCCGCGGGCGGGAGACCGAGCTGCTGTCGCCAGCGGTTGATGTTGCCGAGGTCATCGCCGCCATCGCCGGGGAAAGTGACAACAGAGATATCGATCTTCTCGTCGCTCTCGCTTGGGGCCGCAAAACTGGCATAACGCATCGCGGAAGCGGGGGTAGGCGACCAATCTGCGGGAACGTCCCATTTGATCTGCGGTTTGTCCGACATTGGTGCGGCCAATTGTGGTGTCGTTGAATCGTTCCCGGCGCCGGCGCGCAGGGCGGCGATCCATTTCAGGAAGTTTTCTTTTTCAGCGCCGACCAGCGTAGCGTTGCCACGCATTTTGAAAAATGACGTGCCTTCGTCCGATGCGATCGCGCCGATGATCCGACCGTCCTTGGTTGCGTCACCATCTTCTGGTTTTCCGCTAAGATCGACAACGTCCACTTCGCCACGCGCTGTGGGAAGCTTTTGAATCATTCCCGTTAGTTTTTCCGGCGTTACTGGCGGCTGACCGAGCTGACCGAGCCACCGATTCACGTTATCGAGAACGTTGCCGGCGGCGGGACCAAGTTTGACGAAAGAGATATCGGCAACCGCGCCGTTATCGCCTTTAACCAGAAAACTAGCTTGGCGCATCTCCGACAGCGGCCGCGGCTCCCAGTTGGTCGGCACCGGAACATCGCCCGTCGGAGTCGGCACCCGTTCCAGGGTCGATTTTACGGGAGCGTTGGTCGACGCGATCGCGTCCTTTTCAATTGGCTCGGCTTCCCCCGAGGGTTTCACCAGTCGATAAACTTTGATTTCGTCTTCGCTCCGGTTGCAGCCGCACAGAAGTATCACAGATGCGAGAAGGGCGAGAGGCGCGTTGCCTGATCCTCCGATGCCGTGGCTGAGAATGGTTCTTAAGGTAATGCGTCTCGTCATGGTTGTGTTGCTGCAAATGAGATCTCCACAATTATACTTCAACAACGGCTGCCCGTGCTTTGCAATAGGGCGCACAAACAGCTTGCTCCTCGCACTGGCGTTGCCTGTACAATACCTAGCAGACTGCCCCAAGCTAACGATTCGGCTGGAGTATGCGCTGTCGCCAGCGCACAATCACCGCACGCACGTTTTTCGGTTTAAACTTGAGTCCGGCGAAACGCGAAGGTGGTTTCGGGTTTCACAATCTTGCCGTCTACCTCGAGCAGCGGATACACCAGAAAGTTGATCGGACCGCTCGCCGGCGCAGGATTGACAATCAAATCGCGGCCTTTGGTCAGTTCGAAACGATTTGCCGGGTTGTGTCCGAAATAATAGGCGGCCAGCTCCGGATTCCTCCACGCCTCACTGATGTCCACCGGGACCCAGCGCCCATCGGCAAAAAATTCTGCCCAACAATGGTAACCATCGATCGCGCCTTCGTTCTTGTCCGTCGGAATGGTCGCACCGATGGAGAAACGCGCCGGGATTCCGATGCTGCGCGAAAGAGCGATGAAATAAGCGTGAAAATCAGAGCAATTGCCTGCTTTTACGTCGCACGCATAGATGGCGTCTCCTCTGCCCCAACGCGTGCCCGATTTATCGTACCGCATTCGCCTAAGGACGTGATCGTAGAGCGCCTTTGCGCGCTCGAGATCACTTTTCTTTCCAGCTGTGGCAGCTTCGGCGAGTGTCTTGAACGTCTCATTTTTGGGCACCAGCTTCTCGGGCCGGAGAAAGCGTGCAGGGTTGTCACCGCTTGCAGAGTAAGCGCCTTTCTCTTTGCGCACGACCAGATAGCGCAGCTCGATCGTTTTGCCGCTATCGGAGGGTTGCGGACGGAGAACACAAATGTCGTTGCCGTAATCGCGGTCCTGCACTTTCTCCCAACGAATCGGGATGTCGACCTTCTCCTCGGTCACCGTTTGAAACGCGTCGGTTTTGGCAAGGGGAATCCACAGACGCGCATCGCCGTCGATCTCGGGAAGTTTTACTCGGTAAACGAACTCAAACTCGTCGGAGCCCTTGATGATTCCGCCGTTATCGGCAGAGCGGCCTGTCAGCGCTCCGACAAGAGCGAGCGCTGCGACAATCAGCGAACGCATAACCCTGCGAGATTCTTCAGGCGGAAACTTTTTTCCAAACGCCGCCTTCTTCCTTCCAATTATAAAGCGGCTTGCGGTTGACTTTGTGCACGGACGTCTCGGTCACCGTCATGTCGCCAGGTTTACCGGAGAGGAAGAAGTCAATGTCATAGGTTGTGCCATCAGTCGCCTTCATATCGACGCATGCAAAATATTTTCCTTCCCCGAGGCTGGACAACCGGTCGTCGTGCACTTTGATCAGATCAAGCGCCAGATCTTTGCCTTCGTAATTCGTGTGGAATTTCTTGTCGCTCGACTTGCCGCTTTCAGCGCTGATGTGCTTTTTGATTCCGGCAGAAATCTCTGCCTTGGTAACTTGCTTTTCTGCGCCGCCCTTTTTCGGATGCTCCGGGTGCTCGCCCTTTTTCGATTCTTCTTTCTTCGTCGGATGCTCGGGATGTTCCTGCGCGAACATCGAAATCGTCGGCGTGAAGAAGAGCGCTACTGCTACTGCGATAATAAATCGTGTAATCATATGAGTTGAGGTTAACTGAATATTCGAGGCTTGAACGAATCTTTTATTCCCGGCTGATGACGCAAAGCCGGTCGTAAAGACGCGCAATCGCGGAAACTGGAACACGCAGAATGTAAAGGACGGATAAAAAAAGAAACGCTGCGGTCAGTCGATAGGGACCAATCTCTTCATAGCGGCGCGGACTCGGGACGATCGCGCTGGCGAGCTGTCGGGTCCGGCCTCTTCGGTGTAACAACCGGTAAAACTCAGCGTCCTCCAGCAAAGGCAAATCGGGATAACCGCCGGCGGCAAAAAAATCTTCCCGCCGGCAAAAGATTCCGTGATCGCCGTAGCAACGCCCAAACAATTCCACGGCCAGATTTCCTCCGGCATCGCTCACTCGATAAATCAGCGCCTGACGTGGGAAACGAATGCGGAAGCAACCGCCGACGCATTGTCGATCTCGCAACGCGCGCCTGATTTCCTCCAGACATCCGTCAGGCACTTCGCAATCTGCGTGCACGAACCAAAAAACATCGCCGCTGGCGATCTTTGCGCCGGCATTCATTTGCGCCGCCCGGCCGCGCCGACTCGTCAAAACGCGGTCGCACAATTCGGCGATGGAAGGAGACACATTCTCGGAGCCGGCTGCGTTGACGAGAATAATTTCAGCCGATGGCGCGCGTGCTCCGAGCTGCTCAAGAAACGGACGAAGCCGATCGCCTTCGTTGAACGTCGGAACGATGATCGAGATGTTTGAGTTCGCCTTCGCAGACTCATCGGATTGTCGTGGTGCGTTCACCGATGATAAGCTCGTTTCCTTCATGATCCGGCCACAGCCAATACCATTATGGGATTATATCGGCCGCCCGATTCTCGGCTTGGTCTTCATCACGCTGCTTTTTCTGCAATGGCATTTTCCGCTGCGCCGCCAGCATTTCAGCATACTCCGTCGGCTGGTGCGCAATTTTGTTATTTCGATTCCCGGTTTTGCTCTCGTCCGTCTGGCCATGTTGCCGATCCCGTTGGCGGTCGCGATGTGGGCGCAAGATCGATATGTTGGTTTGTTGAACTGGACTCAATTGCCGGGCTGGCTCGCGGTGATCGCGACGTTTCTCCTCATGGATTATGCCTACTGGTGGTGGCATTGGGCCAACCACATGGTGCCCTTCTTCTGGCGGTTCCACAATGTGCATCACACCGATCTCGACATGGACGTGAGTACCGCCGCACGATTTCATTTTGGCGAAATGCTTTTTTCAACCGGGTTCCTCTCGCTCGTCGTCGTCATTTTCGGAATCGCCCCAATCAGGCTCCTCATTTTCTTCATCACATTCGAAGCCGCGACCCTGTTCCATCATTCCAATTGGCGGCTGCCGATCCGGCTGGAACGAATTTTGAATCTGATCATTGTGACTCCGCGGATGCACGGCATTCATCACTCCATCGTGCAACGCGAAACCAACTCGAACTGGGGCACAATTTTTTGCTGGTGGGATAAGCTTCATCGCACCCTGCGGATCGACATCCCACAGGACGCAGTCACAATTGGTGTTGCTCCTTACCGCGATGAGAATGAACTAACGGTGGGAAAACTTTTGACTCTGCCATTTCGCCGCCAACGCGAATGGCGATTGCCTACCGGCGAAATGCCGCAGCGTGCGCCGCGCGCCGCCGCTGAATTAGCCGAATAGTTGTGGCGGCGGTCTAGGACCGCCGAGCTATTTAAAGATGTTGTCGAGAATCAAATGGGTGCGGCTGTAGTGCCGGCCGTGCGGCCCCTGATCGTTCAAACCCCAGTTGTAAGGAAGATATTTGATTTCGTACTTACCGCCGGTGGCAAAATCGCGAAGTGATTTTGGCGCGTAACGGCCGAGAATCTCTGGGATGCCGCCGGCTTTATCGAAATCCTGTTTAAACCATTTGAAGATGCTGGAGATTTCCACCTTCCTCTCATTCGGCGAAAACTTGTTCAGATCTTCGCGACCAAGCCAGGCGTGATAAGCGAGGTCATTCTGTTCTTCGAATTTGTCTGCCGTATAAGCAAAGCGTTCCAAAGGCGGACAGCTCCGCGCCCCACACACGAGCACTGCGTGCGAGCGATAACCGATCAACTGTCGCAGCGTTCCATGTTCGATGTCGTCCAGGGAAACGTTATGGCTACCGATCTCGTTGCGTGTGCCCCTGAATGAATCTTTCAACTGCCAAATACTTTCCGTCGGATAGTTTTTCAAAATCCACTGGAGCACGAATGCGTTGTAGGCGTTGACAAGTGAAGCGGCCTTTTCGTTGCCGCGAGCGGGATTGCCTGCCGCGCCGGAGCTCTGCGAAGGCCGGTCGATCTTGGTCGCGAATTGTTTCAAATACTCCTCAAGCGCGGAAAGATCAGCCGCGCTTTGTTTCCAAGCGGTGTAATTCACTAGCCCCTGCTCGTTCACATATTTTCTCAGCAAACGATCAAGCTCGCTGTGATCGATACCGGCGCGAACTTCCACATTTTCGCCGCTTTGGGCGTGTACCCGTAGATTAAGCAAAGCAAATCCCGTGATCGCGAGACCAATCCAGAACTTGTTCATGATGCTGGAAGATATGAACGCAGTGGCTCGGCTGAACCTTCGACCACCAGCATGTAGACATTATCGCGCTCGCGCCAGGTCATCATCGTCCACTCGCCTTGCTTTACGAACGCTGGTTTGGCAGTCCAGCGGCGAGCACTCGCCGGCATAGCGTTGGTCGCAACCAGGTGAATCAGTCCGCCGTCCGGGCGCGCGAAGCAGATCACCGAGACCGGAGTCCCGTTCCATGAAAATGTTTTGCAGCCAAGACTTTCGAGTTTCTCAAGCTTCGGCGGCAATTTTTCTGCGGTCGGCGTATGGCTAGCCCGCAACCAGCCTATTAGTTCCCCGGGGTTTCGCGATTCTTTGTCGAAACTCGATTCATTTCTGACCAATGACGAAATCACTGCGAGTGCGTGCGTCTGCCAACTGGCCGCCTGCACCGGTCGCGTCTTCTGCCAAACGGCGACTCCGACACCCGCGGCTATAATGAGCGCAGCTGCGATTGCCCGGCCAAAGCGATTCTTCCACGGCGACACGCGGCTAATCTTTGCTCCCGCCAAAACGCTTTCGCGTAAATCATCGGGCGGTATGATCGTGCCCAGCTTCTTCGTCATCGCCGCATCGAATGCGACCGATTCTTCAAACCATCGCTGCAAAATCGGGTCGCGCCGCGCTTGGTTGAGCGCTTCGGAAAAGCGCCGGTCGTTGGCATCCTGACCTCCCGGCCGATACGCGCTTAAAATAAATTTTGCCTCCCGATTATCCATGCGATTCCTCTCTTCGCTCTGATCCAAACTGAACGATTTTATTCCCGAGAATTTCCCGTTTTGAGAGCAGCCGCTGTCGCAGGAGCCCTTTGCCGCGGGACAAACGCGACATCACCGTGCCGATCGGCACTTCCAGCGTGTCCGCGATTTCGCAGTACGAAAACTGTTCTAGATAAAACAGCGTGAGCGGCGCGCGAAACGGCTCTTCCACTTCGCGCAACGCTTGCAGCACTGACCCGCTGTCGAGCGCGCTTACATCGGGCAAGATCGACATTTCTTCTTCACGCACTTCTTCCAACTCAATCTTTGGAAACCGCATTTCTTGTCGGCGTCGCCCAAGAAATTCGCGATACAGCGTGGTAAACAGCCACGACTTGGCTTTGGATCGATCACGAAGCTGATGGCCCTTGGTCGCCCAAAGAAAAAATGTCTGCTGCGTTAAGTCCGCGGCTTCCGCTTCCGATTTCGCCAAACTCAGAGCGAACCGAAACAATGGCGCATACTGTTCATCCACCAACTGCTGGAAATCCACGTCACTCATGCAAAATTCTGTGCATCGAATTCACACCACGTAAGAGCCGCGAGAGCGGCCGTTATTCCGATTTTAACGCCGTAGTAAATCAAGCAATTGAGACTTTGATGCTGACGAAGTTCTCATTCATCAACTTCGCGATTTGCGTTCTCGAAGGATTCGTGTTCCATCACGTGACACCAATGGCAGGTCGAATAGCCAACCGACAGAAAGATCGGTTTGTTCTCTTTCTTCGCTCTCTCAAAAGCCTCTTTCCCCCATGGATACCAATCAACCGGGTTGTGTGCGTGCTGGAGCAGATAAGGTGACCGCTCGTGAATGAGCCGGTTAGTGTATTCCTCCACAGCCCCATCGGCTGCAGTTACTTTAGTTACTTTAGGGGCCAACAGCATAAAGGCTGCGACTAAATGAAAAAACAATATTTTCATTGTTCCTACCCGCTTCGAACTTGCTGCTGAATTTTTAGATCGCTGTTATAGGAGGGGCTGAATTTCTCTTTCGAACGCCTCTTTGTCGTCGTAACCTATGTGTCAACTTACAATGCGGCCTTCCCGGTCAATTACGAACGTAGTAGGCACGGCAACAATTCCACCGTAAGCCTCGGCCACCTTCTGGCTTCCCAGTACGATGGGGTAGTTCACTCCGAATTTTTTGACGAACTGCGTCACTACTTCCCGCCCCTGTTCATCTAGCGAAACGCCGATAATCGCCAAGCCGCCGTCGCCGTATTTTTTTTCAGTTCGACAAAGTGCGGAATCTCTAAACGGCACGGCCCGCACCACGTCGCCCAAAAATCCAAAACCACAACCTTACCGCGAAAATCGGAAAGCTTTACCGTTTTACCATTTAGGCCAGCCAATTCCCAGTCGGATGCTAGCGTTCGCTCGATTGAAGTTTTCTGCGAGAACGCTGGCGCCGTGTCCAAACAAACGAAAGCTGCAACCAAAAGAGCAGAAGGCAGGTTCTACGCATGATGCAATCTCCGTTCGTTCCGGCTATATAAAGGATGCCTCTGCTCCGGCTTTTATTCCCTACCAGGTGCGGTCCTTGGGATGCTGGCAGAGCCGATCCTCCAGAGCGTGTCGAGTTCGCGCAGATAATAGAGCGTGAAACAGGCACCCAGCATTGGCCATGCAGCAAAGAAGAGAAGATTCACGTTTTCGAATGGATGAAAATATTGCCGGAACGACGAGAACGTCGAAACAGCGTGAAACAGCAGCACGAGTCCGTAGGTGAGCCGCGGCAGGAACCCGATTAAAAACCCGAGCAAAATCAGCAGTTCGATAATACCGATGGTGTAAACAGTTACGGGCCCAAGGCCGCCCAAAAAGTAGAAATGCTCATAAACCGACGCGGCATGCGCTGGACGTATGAATTTGTCGATTGTCCAGATGAGCATGACAACAAAAACCGTGACGCGCAGAACCAGCAGCGCCACGCCAACGCGATTTCGATCATCGAGCGAATTCATTCAATAGTTAGGATGACTAGCGGGAATTGTTTATTCCTTTGGGCAGTTTTCCAGCGGAATAATCGAGCGGGTCCATTTCATTCACGACGTGCGTTGTTTACGGTGAAGGTTCGAGTTGTTTCGGTGGACACTTAACCGAGCCGTACGAACAAAACACGCAGCAATCCCCCGGTTTCGGTTTTAGAACCTTGTTGCAGTTGGTGCACTGATAGAAGAACTGACATGCGTCCATCGGCATCGGTTCTTCTTTGGCAAGACCGCACTGGGGACAAGTGATGACGGACTTAGGTAGCACTGGGCGCATTGTCGATTTGTGATGTAATTTAAAATCGACGCCGAGCCAAACCGAAGAGTCCAAGATTTCGGGACCTCAGCCTTCCTTAGGCACCGACCGTTCGCCATTTTCGACTGCTTCTTCGTCCTTGATTGCTTGCCCCAAAATCTTGATTTGCTCTTGATCGAGGTATTCTCGTGCGACGTCCTCAAGCCGTCGCCTTGGCCCGACACTCTTGCCCGTTAAGTCCTTTCGCAATAGGTCCGCAAAGGCACGTTGCATTGCTTCCGCTTTGCCTTTCGGCAGTGTCGTCTTTGCCTGCACCCACCGGACTAATCTTGCCGCGATAATGTCGGCCTCCTCTTCGCTCAAACGATCCACCTCCACGCCGTGATACCAGCCTTTGCCGGATGAGAAATCGGTCACTGCTTGTTTGCGAGACGTTCCTTCCATTTCCGTTGCATGATCCTCCTTGAGTTGCTCCGCCACTTTGCGTCGATCGTCT
>JBKPMO010000001.1:0-81212 GCA_046732175.1 Verrucomicrobiota bacterium | reverse complement strand
TGACGGGCATCTGAATAGTGGTCCGTCTTACGTAACCATCCGCGTCAATAATATTAACGATCCGCCGGTCGCCTCGCCTGGCGTGAGTCCGTCAAGCGCGCTCGAAGGTGACCTGGTTACGCTGGACGGCACTCTCAGCTCGGATCCAAATGGCGACGCGCTGACCTACACTTGGGCCCAGGTCGGCACGCCAGCAGTCACACTTTCGGATGTTAACGCAGTTATGCCGACCTTCACTGCGCCTGTCGTCAGTGCGCAGCAGGGAAGCATCACGCTCACATTCGAACTAACAGTTAGCGATGGCGAACTGAGCGACACCAAACCTGTCAGCATAACTGTGTCCCACAAGAATCTGGCACCGGTCGCCGACGCAGGGCAGCCGGGAACATTCCCGGAAGGTGCTATGGTGAACCTCGACGGATCGAACAGCTATGATCCGGAAGGTGACGATCTTACCTACGACTGGACGCAGATAGATGGCGCCGCTGTTACTTTGATACCCGTGACCCCTGATAATAAGGTGATCAGCTTTATTGCTCCGGACGTGGGCACGACGGGAGGGGTCCTGCACTTCAAGCTCACTGTGACCGACAGCCGCGGCGCTAACAGCAGCGCTGATGTGCAGATCGATGTCACATATGTGAACCGCCCGCCGACAGCTAATCCCGGCAGCGATCAGAACGTGAACGAAGGCACCACCGTGAGTCTGAGTGGATCGGGCAGTGATCCAGACAACAACACACTGGCGTACGCGTGGAGTCAGTTCAGTGGCCCATCGGTGACAATCCTCCCGGCCGACGACGATCCTTCGAAAGCGACGTTCGTCGCGCCGCAAGTGTTCTGCGCCGGAGATACGGTTGTCATGACCTTAATGGTTGATGACGGCTATGGCGGTACTGATTCAAAGAATGTCACAATCAACGTTGCCAACGTCAATCACGCGCCGACGGCGAATGGCGGAGGTAACCAGACTAACATCTCCGAAGGCGCTCCGGTAGAGCTCCACGGTACAGGTGATGACAGCGATACTGAAGAAGTCAGTTCTCTCGGTTTCCAGTGGACACAAACGAGTGGACCTAGTGTCACGCAAATTGGTAGCGGGAAGGACATCAGCTTCACCGCGCCAACCATTGGCGGAGGCGATCCCAATTCATCCGTGACTCTGGGTTTCCACCTATTAGTCACTGACGACTGCGGCGGCTCAGCGACAGACGATATTACGGTGCACGTCGCGAATATTCCGCACTCGCCGGTCGCCGTTGCGCAAGGACCCGCGACAGCCAACGAAGGTGGTGACAATGTTACCCTCGATGGTAGTGGTAGCAGCGATCCCGACGGGGATCCGCTCAGTTACGCTTGGACGCAGATCAGCGGCCCAGCAGTTACACTCAGTTTTGCTCTGGGCGATACAGCGCATGCGATGCCAATGTTCGCCACCCCGTGGGTATCAGCCGATACACCGTTGAAGTTCAAGCTTACGGTGAGCGATGGGTATGACGGAACTTCCACCGCTTACGTAACTGTCACCGTCATCAACTGGCACACCCCGCCGAATGTCGCGAACGCGCGTGCTGACGTGCCGGTCCTCTGGCCGCCCGATCACAAAATGCTGCCGGTCCAGATCCTCGGCGTCGTGATGCCAAGCGATGACAGGATCACCATCACCAAAGTCACGCAGGACGAGCCAACCAATGGTCTGGGCGATGGCGACACGCCGATCGATGCGATGATCCATTCCAACGTACCGCCCGGTAACGACGACGCGAACCTTCGTGCTGAACGCTCCGGCAAGGGTGACGGACGTGTTTACAAAGTCTTCTTCACGGTTGCTGACCCCGAGCAATCGGCCACGGGCTCTGTGCAAGTAGTCGTGCCCAAGAGCAAAAAGACCGATGCGGCGATCGACAGTGGCGGCATGTACGACTCTACGCAATAGAGTAGAGATGAGTTAAACAATAGCGCCGAGAGGTGAAATCCTCTCGGCGCTTTTTTTATTGGAAGATTGAGGAGGGCATCCGGCCCAGATACTATTTTCGACTTCCTCCGGAATATTCCTCTCTGATTCTCTTTTGTGGAAAAGGTTGCGATCGGGGGTGTGATTCATTTCGAGCTGAACAGGCGTTAGCACGCGGGCTAGGCACCTTTTCCGAGAGATGTCTCGACTTCACTCGATATGACATTTAGGTGACTGCTCGTGGAAGCGGTCCGGATCTTGAAATCGTTGAACCGTGTACAGCGCAACACCTTCATTGCCTGCTTCCTCGGATGGACACTGGACGCGCTGGACTTTTTCCTTCTGACGTTCGTCTTTGTTCCGGTCGCACATGACTTCGGCAAGACAATCCCGCAGGTAACGTTTGCCATCACTCTTACGCTAATGATGCGCCCACTGGGCGCGTTCATCTTTGGCTGGCTCGGTGATCGATTCGGTCGTCGCATCCCGCTCATGATCGACATCGTGTTCTATTCGGTGATCGAATTGCTCACAGCCTTCGCACCGAATTTCGCAACTTTTCTGTTTTTGCGCGCCCTTTTTGGGATCGGGATGGGCGGCGAATGGGGCCTGGGTGCATCCCTGGCGATGGAATCGCTGCCAACGCACACGCGCGGGTTGTTTTCGGGAATCTTGCAGCAAGGCTATGCCTTTGGTTATCTGCTGGCAGCGCTGGTTTATTGGATCGTGTTTCCACATTTCGGCTGGCGCGGATTGTTTGTCGTCGGCGTCCTGCCAGCGCTACTCGTTGTTTACATTCGCGCGCACGTGCCCGAATCCCCGGTTTGGCAACGCGAACGCGCTGAGCGGAAGCCAAAACTGAAGGTGTCGATCTTTTTAAAGGAGCACGGCCTGTTGCTCATCTACGCCGCGCTTCTGATGACCGCGTTCAACTACATGTCGCACGGAACGCAGGATCTGTACGCGACTTATTTGCAAGAGCAGCGCGGGTTCAATTCAGATCAGACATCGAAGATTGCAGTCATGTATGCATTCGGGATGATCGTTGGCGGGACAGTCGTCGGGTATTTATCGCAGCATCGAGGACGGCGGCGCGTCATCATCATCACTGCATTATGCGGAATGCTATTGATTCCGTGGTGGATTTTCGCGCCGACAACTGGGCTGCTCGTGACTGGAGGATTTCTCATGCAATTCATGGTGCAAGGCGCATGGGGCGTTGTGCCGGTGCATCTAAACGAACTTTCACCCGGTGAGTTTCGTGGAACGTTTCCGGGACTGGCCTATCAGCTTGGAAATTTCGTCGCGGCCTATGCCGCGCAACAACAGGCCTGGCTGGCCGGGCGTTTCCGCGGAGGTGATGGAAATCCGAACTACGCCCTGACAATGGCGCTAGTGGAATGCGTGGTTTTCCTCGCCGTTATTTTTCTCGCAGCGATCGGTCCGGAAAAACGCGGACGCGAATTCTGACAAAGTTGCGGGGGACATGCTTCCGCGTGTCTGCGACGCGCGGAAGCGCGTCCCTCCCTTTTTAGTGTCCGCTTAGTGTTGGCGGCGCCAGGCCAGGCCCTTCTCCCGGTGGTGTCAGCACCGGCTTCCGCTGGCGTTTCGGCGCCGGCGGCGCCGGCGGCGGCTGCGGTTGCGGTTCCTGATTTGCGACCGTGGCGGTTGCGGGCGCATGATAGGCACCCAGACCGTGGCGTTGTTCCACAATGGCCTGGGCAATCTTGTCGGCCAGCAGTTCGCGATACTCTCCGTTCCGCGTCTCGCGACCCTCTGAGCGATTGCTGAGATAGCCGCATTCCACCAATACCGCGGGATAAATTGCCTTACGTACCACCCGGTAATCGGCGGTATGGACGCCGCGATCAACCGCGCCTTTAATCGAACAAAGCCGATTCTGGATGTTTTGCGCCAGTTCCGCCGCGTACGGTGAACGATAGTATGTCTCAAATCCTTTCACCCCGCGCCGTCGCGAATCATTGAAGTGAATGCTTACGAAAACCGAGTTTGGCGTGCTGTTTTCAATATCGACGCGGGTGTCGAGTGGAATAAAAACATCGTTCGTTCGTGTCATCACCACGTTGAACTCGGAGTCGCGCAATTTTCGGCTGAGCCGGTTAGCGACATCGAGAGTGACGTTTTTTTCCGGCGGACCGTATCGACGATAAGCGCCGCTGTCGCGCCCGCCGTGGCCGGCATCGACGACGACGGTGGTAAAAGAGTGGCCGGTATTCTTTAGTTGCTGCTGCGGTGGCGAGACCGTTCCGCATCCAGTGAGAAAAAGCGCGCCGATTGTGCTTGCGATTCCCCAATTCCGGCCCTGCATTGCGATTGATAAACGAATCGAATCGTGCTGACAAATTTTGCGAAAAAACGATGCCGCTGCACCGTAGTGGTGCAAAAACCGCTTGTTTTTAGCGTGACCAGATTTAAAGGCGTGTCTCACATGTATGCGACTTAAATTAGTAGCAGTTCCTGTGCTTTTGGTCCTCCTCCTGGCGGCCTGTAACAAGAAGCAAAAAGCCCAAACCATCGGTGAAGGATCGACGCCGGCTCGTGGTGCTTCGGTTGCGCCAAACGCATCGGCTCCGCCCACGGCGGCGCCGGTCGCGGCCCCGACGCCACCGGCGAAGGTAGCGATCGATCAGACCGCCCAGGTCATCGTTTACGGTTACCATCGCTTCGTCAATCAGGTGCGACGGCCCGATACCGAAATCACGCCTCAAATGTTTGAGCAGCAAATGCAGGAGCTGAAAAATCGCGGCATCAGCGTGATCGGGATGCAGGATTTTCTAGCCTGGAAACGCGGCGAGAAAAATATCCCGCCGCGGTGTGCAATTATTACCTTCGACGACGGCTGGAAGTCACAATACGACGTAGCGTGGCCGATCATGAAAAAGTTTGGCTATCCGTTCACGCTTTTCATCTACACTGAGGGCGTCCGCGGTGGGCATTTTGGCGGTGGAGAGGCTGTCACGTGGGAACAGCTCGCAGAAATGCGCGATGCCGGTGTCGATATTCAAGCGCATTCGGAAACGCATCAAGATTTGCGCAAGCCTTATGACAAGGTGGCGAAAAAAAAACTGAGCCCGCCTGAGTACGAACAATGGCTCCAAAATGAAGTAGGCCGCTGTAAGGAGACGCTCGAGCAACGGCTTGGCATCAAGGTCAATTGCTTCGCGGTTCCCTACGGATTCTACAATCAGCACGTCAAAGACATAGCGACACGCGCGGGCTACGAAGCGATGTTCACCGTTTATGGCCAGCCGATTACCTATCGCTCGGCCATGGATTCGCTCGGTCGCTATTTGATTGAAGGAAACAAGCCGAAAGTTTTGGCCGACGCCATCGGAATGATCGCGACCTCCAGTGGCGGTGGCGTGCCTGTGGCGGAGATCGGAGCCTCCAACATCGCCAGCAAACCAGCTGATGGAGAGACGATTCGTAATCCGTTGCCCCTGATCAGTGCGAACCTGTCCGCCTTTGGTGCGATCGATCCCGGCTCCGTTACCATGCGAGTGAGCGGGCTGGGCTTGGTCCCAGCATCGTTCGATCCCAGGACCAATACGGTTTCGTATCAGGTGACCCAGAAGTTGCGCGATAAGTACAGTATCATTGTCGAAGCAAAATCGGGTGGCAAAAAAGTGGAGGCGCATTGGACATTTGCAGTTCAAGAGGGCGCGGCGGTCGCAAGCCCGACGCCAAAGAAGTAATCTGTGTGGTGCTGCGGGGATTCTGGCTAGCGCATGTGTCTCGCGTGTTAACGCCAGTCCGGCTCGGACCGATGGCGTCTCGCCATCGCGGACTTTTCTGTGAAGACTGTTTCGGCGAGACTCCGAAACCAATACGCGAGGTCCGAGCAGGACTGGCGTTGCGTGCGCTACCCAGCCCCCGCGATCGCGAACTAAATCGAACCAACCATGTTTTCCCAGCTCGGCGATAAGTTACAGGACATCTTCAAGGACCTGCGCGGTCACGGCACGATCAGTGAGTCGAACATTAACGACGCGCTACGGCAAGTGCGCCTGGCATTGCTCGAGGCGGATGTCGATTTCCAGGTCGCGAAAAGTTTTGCCGCGCGGGTTAAGGAAAAAGCCCTTGGTGAAGAAGTCTTGCGCAGTATCACGCCTGGCCAGCAAATCGTTAAGATTTTTCATGACGAGCTGACGACGTTACTCGGTGGCGATGCGGCCCCGTTGAATCTGGAAAAGCCGGCGCGCATTTTAATGGTCGGGTTGAACGGCGCCGGGAAGACCACTTCAGCTGCCAAACTGGCCCTCTTATTAAAAAAGCAGGGCCACACCCCGCGTTTGGTCGCGATGGATTTGCAGCGTCCGGCAGCGATCGACCAACTAGCAACGCTTGGCAGACAGATCGACGTCCCGATTTTCACGCCGGCACCTAACGAGAAAGATGTATTGCGCGCGGCTGCGGCGGCGGTTGGGGTACAGCCCGACGCGAGCGGATCTCCTTTAGCCGCGGCCGGCGACCGCGGCTACAACGTCGACATTTTCGATACAGCGGGTCGGCAGGAAATCGATCAACCACTTGTCGAGGAACTGAAACGACTGCGCGATTTCCTGCAGCCGCAGGAAATTTTGCTTGTGGCAGATGCGGCGACTGGTCAGCAAGCGGTCAGTGTCGCGACCCACTTCAACGACGCGCTCCAGATCACCGGAATCGTTTTGACCAAACTCGATGGCGACGCGCGCGGCGGCGCAGCGCTTTCGATGCGCGAAGTGACGCATCGGCCGATCAAATTCGCCGGCGTCGGCGAAAAGCTCGATCAGTTCGAAGTCTTCATACCGGACCGACTGGCTGGCCGAATTCTCGGGATGGGCGACATCGTCGGGCTGGTCGAAAAGGCAGCTGAGGCTGTCGATGAGGAAGAAGCGGAGCGACTAGAGCGAAAGTTGCGCACCGCAAAGTTCGATTTCAACGATTTCCTGGCACAGTTCAAAATGATGCGCAAGCTCGGCCCGCTCGAGAATATTCTTGGCATGTTGCCCGGAATGAGTAACGTCCCCGGCCTTTCGGTAGACGACAGGCAACTCCGGCGGGTCGAAGCGATTGTGCTCTCGATGACACCGGAAGAGCGCAGCCGGCCCGACATTTTGAATGCGCGCCGACGTCAGCGGATCGCGCGTGGAAGCGGCCGCACCGTTACCGAAGTCAACGATTTGCTCCAGCGTTTCAATCAGATGCGCAAGCTGATGAAGAACGCGGGAAAAATGAAGAGGAAGTTAAAAGAGTTACAAAGATTGCATCGCTAGATTGATCCTGGCGCTTCCCGCTGTAACATTGTAATCCTTTTAACCTCTTAACGCTTTCCAAGATGGCAGTTTCAATTCGACTCCGCAGAGAAGGGGCGCTCAATCGTCCTTATTATAAAGTGGTAGTGGCCGACAAACGCAGCCCGCGCGATGGCAAATTTCTTGAGCTCGTCGGCACCTACGATCCGAAAAAGCAGGGGCACAACAGCACCCTCAAGCTCGATCGCATCGAGCACTGGCTGGCACGTGGTGCTCAGCCGTCGGATACGGTTCGCAGCCTGATCAAGAAAAATAAGAAACGGGCTGCGGACGCGCCCGAGGTGGCTCCGGCGTAACGATCCGCGGACTATGCGCGAATTTCTTGAATTCGTGGTTCGCCAGCTGGTCGAGTTCCCGGATGAAGCGATCATCACGGAAATTCCGTCAGGCAGAACGACGGTCTTTCGCCTGCAACTAAGGCAAAGCGATGTCGGGCGCATCATTGGCCGCAACGGGCAGACCATTCAATCAATTCGGGCGCTTCTCACCAGCGCCGCCGCGCGACATAATCAGCGCGCCACGATCGAAATCGTCGAATGAGAACACGGTTTGGTTGGCGTGCTGCTGTGGTCGAGGTTATTCTGTAGGGGCGGTCTGCGACCGCCGTTATTCTTTTGATTCCGGCGGTCATAGACCGCCGCTACAGTGGCGACAGTGAAAATCGATATCATCACGCTGTTTCCCGAGATCTGCCGAGCCCCGCTCAATGAAAGCATGATGAAACGGGCGCAGGAAAACGGCGCGCTCGAGCTTCACGTTCATAATCTGCGCGATTGGACGACCGACAAACATCATGTGGTGGATGATGCCCCTTTTGGCGGAGGGCAGGGGATGGTGATGAAAGTGGAACCGGTTTTCAATGCGGTGGAAGAACTAGAGAAGAAAACGCCCAACGCCGAAGGCCAGACATCGAATGCCGGACAAAAGGGAATCCATAGTAGAAAGCCGAAGGTGATTTTGATGTCACCGGCGGGACGGCGCTTTGATCAGGAGTTGGCGAGAGAACTTTCGGCGGAATCGCATTTGATCATCGTCTGCGGGCATTACGAAGGCGTGGATCATCGAGTCGTTGAACATTTGATCGATGAGGAAATTTCCATCGGAGATTATGTCCTGACTAATGGTGCAATTGCGGCCGTGGTTTTGGTAGATGCAATTGTGCGATTGATCCCTGGTGTCCTCGGGGATGAACAATCCGCGCTCGATGACAGTTTTCGGGAAGGACGCTTGGAAGCGCCGCAATACACGCGCCCCGCCGAGTTCCGCGGATGGAAGGTGCCGGAAGTTCTGCTGTGTGGAAATCACGGCGAGATCGCGAAATGGCGGAAAGAACAATCGAAGAAGCGTACGCGAGAAAATCGGCCCGACTTGTTGGAGGAGTGATTCGTCCTAATAGGCGTCTTCCGGAGCGCAAGCCGAGGGATCCCGTTGCGCAAGCTTTAAGGTAATTTCTCGGGATCCCTCGACTGCGCTCGGGATGACGAGAACAATCAATCGCGCAGTTTCCCTAGAATCACGCAGGCGTTGATTCCACCAAACCCAAACGAGTTACTCATGACGTAATTCAATTTCGTAGCGCGTCCGTGATGCGGAACGACATCGAGATCGCACGCCTCATCAGGATTTTCGCGGTGCAGAGTTGGCGGAACGTATTGATGCTCGAGCGCGAGCGTGCAAATCGTGGCCTCGATCGCGCCGGTCGCTCCCAGGGGATGAGATGTAAATGCCTTTGTTCCACTCACCGGAATTCTTCGCGCGTGTTCGCCAAAGACCTCCTTGATCGCGAGGGTCTCGGACGCATCGTTCAGTTGTGTGGAACTGGCGTGCGCGTTGATGTAATCGATTTGTTCGGGAGCAAGCTTCGCATCAGCCAAAGTTTCGCGCATCGCGCGGATGCATGATTCGCCACTCGGCAACGGCGTCGTCATGTGAAAGCCGTCGTTGTTGAGGCTGTAACCGAGGAGCTCCGCATAAATCCTCGCGCCTCGTGCGCGCGCATGCTCGAGTTCTTCGACGATAAGAGAAGCGGCGCCTTCGCCGATGACGAAGCCGTCACGCAATTTATCGAACGGCCGGCAGGCTTTTTCGGGATTTTCGCAGCGGCTCATCGTTTTGATGATATCAAACGCACCGACGGTAATCCCAGTCAGCGGTGCTTCCGCTCCCCCAGCGACGACGATATCGACGAAACCATCGCGAATGTAGCGGAGCGCCTCACCGACGGAAACGGTGCCGCTGGCACAGCTATTTGAATTGGTGGTGCCGACTCCGCGAAGTCCGAAATCAATCGCGATGTTCGAGTGGGCTGAGCCTCCAAAGACCTGTACGGCAAGGGTCGGCTGAACGCCGCGAGCGCCTTTTTTCAAAAATCGAATGTATTGCTCTTCGGCTTTGCAAACTCCCCCAAGTGCGGTGCCGAAACTCACCCCGATATGGTCCTGCGGCTTTTCGCGAGAGCATACCAGCCCAGCATCGTCTAAAGCGAGCTTGGCAGATGCGACGGCAAATTGCGCATATCGATCGAGCCGCTTCAGACGATGCGGGGAAAAGAACTCTTCCGCATTCCAGTCGCGAATCTCGCCAGCCACTCGGACTCCGAATGCGCTTGCATCAAAGCTGGAGATTGGAACGATGCCGGTTTTTTCGGCCAGAATGCCATTCCAAAAGCCAGTCACGCCTTTACCAATGCAGGTGATCGGACCGAGGCCCGTGATAACGCAACGACGCTGTCCGTTTTTGCTTGAGAACATATGATCAGCAGCGGGATTCCAAATACGCTTTCATGCATCGAAGCGTGCGACTGGCGACGTGGCCAATAAAAAAATCGCCGATGATCGGTTCTATTACTGGCGCCAGGACTCGGACACGAAAGTTCAGGTCGTGCGCGATTTCGACGAGAACGCCGGCGGGCGTCTCCTTGAAGGTCCAGACAACGAACATGCCCTTGGTGAAAGCTTTCAGGTGATGAAACCGCACTTCGATTTTTTCGCGATCAATGATCTGCTCAGATGTCCAGGAGATTGGAATGCCGGAACGGGTTGCGGCCATAATCACGAGGTTACGATCGCCCTCCCGCTCCAAATATTTAATGTAACGGTAGTGCGGCAGGATGTTGGGCCAATTCTCGAGGTTTGCCGCGGTCTCGAAGATTTCGGCACGCGGCGCTTGCATAATAATTGAATTCGTTTTGTACATCGCGGTTGCGCCGGTAATTGTTTGAAAGGATAAACCGGGCAAGATTACTGACAACATGGCGCTGGAGATGCGGACGACCTGCGAGAAGTGCGGGAACAAGCTTCCCGTGGATGGCGAGGCTTACATTTGCTCCTACGAATGCACGTTTTGCAAAACTTGTTCAGAGGAAATGCAAAGCATTTGTCCGAATTGCGGTGGCGAACTGGTAAGCAGACCACGACGGAAACCATCGACTGTCCTCTAAACATCCTGTATCGAGCGTTGCCCGGAAACGTAGTTCGCGATGGGAATACCAAGGAAGGGAGGCGACGACCCGCCCCACTCCGCAGAGTATCGGACCCTGCGGCTCTTTGCCTAATTCTCTGCTGACTTATTGGCCCTTAATTTCCGTTTTAGATTTCGCGCCGAACTGCATCTGCTTCCCGCGCCAGCTGAGTCATGTAGGAAAAGAAGGCGGGCGATTGGCCGATGAAAAGCCCCATCTCCGTCAGGAACTTTAGTGTCCCCATGGCGACACCCTGGGTCTTGGTTGGTCGAATGATCGAGCAGCGCGGAAGGTCTCGACTCAGGAACGGGCACGGTTCCGGCATGATCAGGCTCTTGTTCAAGAGCTCGTTGTCGACTTCCAAATCAGGAAATGTCACTGAAACACCCGTTACCGGGTCAACGGCAGTTAAAGGAGGCGCATTGCCCGCCTTATCCGACCATGTTTGAAAGTGCATGGTTTCCGTTGGGCCGATGCTGAGCAGGATTCGCAACACTTGCACATTGGTAGCCCTCAGTGCCAGCGCTGGATAGAGGCTGTTTCCACCTTGTTCAATGGTTGGAAAGTGAAAAGCCGCGGTGTTGGCCATCGCCTGAACGAACTTGGGATTGTTCAAATCATTATCGGTCCTGGGAATAGCCGTATGCTGTCCAGTATGCAGGCTTGGAACTGCCTGCGGAAAGATGTGAGTTGGATCGAGGTCCGGGTTATGGCTGCCGTCGCGATAGCGGGTCCACCAGCTGGTATCGAGCGTTAGCTGGGTCAGGTTTGTAAGCCGTTTCCCGATCTTGCTCGGGTTGACCCCGGTCGCGGTGCTGCCCATCAGAGTGCGAAATGGATTAAGATTTGCAGGAGCGGCTCCCTTGGACACTAAGTACGCGTTCAGAAACCGGTGATGAGTGATTTCATCATCGGTATTGTCGTGGATATATATTGGCATGTCCTCATCGAGTACCTCAATGGCTTCGGTGTAGGCTTCATTCCCGCTCCCCCCGGGAACCTCGCTGTCTTGGACGCCGCCGAGTTCGTTGTATTGGATCCAAAAATCGGCCTCGAGTATCTCTAGGGCCGCTGGGAACCGGAGCAGAGCGGCATCACTTGCTCTGATGCCGCTCTCGATCTCAACCTCTTGGCCGAACGCTGTTGAGGCCGAGTTGAATAGTGCGGCTCCGGGAGCGAGCGCAACCGCACCCAGGCCCATGCGGCAAAGAAACGTTCGCCGCGGAACAGCGCGTCGCGCGGGTGAGAGATTGACAACTTCAGAGTGCTTTTGACTTTCGACTTCATTCATACGCATTTTCCTTTCAAAACTAATTTAGTATTGGGGTTCACTATCGAAGCGCTGATTAATAACGCGGGGCGTCTATTCATCCGCTTCACACCTGAAGAATCGCAGTATTTCAGGCTGCGCGCTGCTTCCGAAAGGTAACGCCGCCGTTACCTCGGCTGCCCGCTGGAGAGTGAGGTCGGTTGGTGAATGGTGTAGCCGACATGGCGCACCGTCTGAATCAATGGAGGGTCGCCAATTTTCTTGCGCAACCGCCCAATGAAAACTTCCACCAGCTTCGTGTCGTATTCGTGTTCGTGTTCCCAGACGCGTTCGCACAATTCAGTGCGAGTAAAGACGCGGCCCGGCTCGCGCATAAGGACCTTCAATAACATTAACTCGCGCGCGGATAAATCGATTCGTTGTGATTCACGAAACACTTCATGGTTGGCCAAGTCGAAGGTGAGATCGGCGACTCGTAAACTGAGCGCCGGTTCTTCCGCGTAGCGGCGACCGAGCGCTCGTACGCGAGCTACCAGTTCCTGCATGGCAAAGGGCTTCGGCAAGTAATCATCCGCCCCCAGCTGCAATCCGGTGACTCGATCCTTAACTTCGCCGCGGGCAGTAAGCACCAGGACACGACTGGCGACGCGTTGAGCACGCAGGCGACGCAACACTTCAAAGCCATCCATTCGCGGCAACCCGATATCGAGCACGATCAAATCGAATGAGTTTTCCGCCGCCCTATCCAGAGCTTCTTCGCCATTATGGATCACAACCGGATCATGGCCCGCTTCGGTCACCGCCGACGAAATCTGTCGCGCCAATCGAACGTCATCATCAACGACAAGAATGTGCATATTTCAGGTGCGACCGTGTGTTCTATTCAGTTCGATCAGGGATGGCGCGAAAGAAAGCGATATCGTAAACGTAACATCATTGTTACCTGAGAAAAATCCTCAAAAGCGCACCGTTAATTGCGCGGCGAAAAGATGGTTGTTGTCGCGGAGCCCATCGGTCTGCTGCTGAAAGCTGTATTGCAGCTTCAACTGCGTATGCGAGGTAAAACGATAAGCAGCCGCGATATCGACCCGTCCGAGGTCGTGGCCCCAGCGCTTCCTTTCTCCGTCGCCGACGTCAACCTTGCTGAAAAGCTGCTGATTCCAGCGGAGCGCGCCGAAAAATTGCGGAGTGAATTTGTACTTCGCTTCTAAATAATACGCGAGCGTATCCGCGTCACCGACGCGCGGAACCTCGAACCGGGCTTCGTAAACTTCCGCCCACACTTGCAGATGATGCCAGGCGAAACTTACGTCCTGTCCCAGAACTAATTCCCGATAATCGCCGATGTCACGGCCCGGCGGCAAGCTGTACTCGGCTTCGGGCCGGAAATATGGACCGTCACTTATGGAAACACCAAAGTTCCACATTTGATTCGACCGAAAGCCGAGCCGCGCATTATAAGTGGGATGGTTAAAAGCCACTTCGGTCGCGTTCCACGATTCCGGACGCGAAGAAAGTGACGAGTTTTTCAATTCGGCGGCGTAATCAAACTGGCCCAAGCGACCGGAGACAGAAACACCGGTGGCATAACTGGGTCCCCAGATGACTGGATTGAATTCATATTTCCCTTTCGCCTCCAACCTTACGATAAAACCAGATGCTGAATAAGGCGCGACCTTGTCACTAATGGCGGTAATATTTTCGTAAACCAACGGCGCATCGACGAAAGGATTGTCCCAGGACAAATGTCGAGGAACCCAGTTGCCTACCACCGTGGCGAACTTTCCCAATTGCAAAGTGAACCGGCCGTCCGCCCACGGCGTGATGCGGAGCGCGTATTCATCCAGCCGAACCTGGACGCTCTGATCGCTGGGATCGAATCCACGATCCAGCCGCGCCTGGGTAAAGAAATAGATTTGTGATCCTATCTGGGCGTCGAGAAATAATGTCAGACGGGGATTGAAAAGGTTGTCGCTGCTGCTGTCGATTAAACCTGGTGCCGGCTGTTCAAAATTGTAAACTTCGAGGTCGATCGTGCCGCTTAACCGCGCACGAAAATTGTCATGAAAAGCAGCAACCGTCAGTGCGGCATCAAGACGATCGAACAATTCATCGATTTCGAAGGCTGGCGCGGCACCGGCGAGAAGACAAAAGCACAACGCGGGCACCAGCTTCATAAGCTTTAGCTCGTTATATTTGGAACGGCTTTGGCGGTGCGAAAACGCGCCTCAAACTCCGTCCAATCATTTCCCGATCGAACCAATTTTAGATCGCCGCCATGTAATCGGGCGAGCTCACGGGCCAAATTTAAACCGAGCCCATGGCCGGCCACGGTTGTGCCAGAATCATGACAGAACCGCTCGAAAATGTGTTGCTGCGCGAGGGGCGAGATAGGGTGCCCGGTATTCCCGATTGCCAGGATCACGTCGCTATTCTGCTCTCGCGTGAGGACCCGGATGCGACCGCCCGGGCGATTGTATTTTCGCGCGTTTTCCAAGAGGTTTTGTACAATGAGGGAGGTATATCGTTTCTCGCCCGCAATAAATAAACACTGCGGAAATTCCTTCTCGATCGCCACCTCGAACGCATCGGGCAGCGCGGCCAAGTCCTCGAGCCACTCCTCGATCAGTCGACCCAAATTTACCGGTTGCGAATCGATTTTGAGGTGACCGGCATCCATCCGGGACAAAAGCAGCAAGTCATCGATCACACTGGTTAAGCGGCGTGTCTGATGCAGCAGGCCGGAGAGTTCTTCGTAGACTTGTGGTTGGAAGTCCTCGCGCGCCAATAATGATTCAATTCCAGTGCGAAGAACTGTTACCGGACTTTTTAACTGGTGAGAAGCATCGGCCGAGTAGCGTGCTGTTCTCTGTAACTCTTCGCTCGTGGATTCAAGGGCGGCTTCTGCACGGCGGCGTTGCGCGCGGTTTTCTTCCGAATCGAGCGCGAGTTGCTCGACCGGCTGGGCGAGACGCCCGGCGACGAAGCGACTGGCCACGAATCCACCCAACAGGAGCAACACACCCGCGCCCCCAATTTGCCAGCTCAGCCGACGCTGTCGAGCAACCGAATCGGCGAGTGGATAGATGCAAACCTGGTAGGCAGACGCAAGAAGTGAATTGGCATTGAGCCGCTCATAGAACAAAAGTTGGGCATCGCCGTTCACCGTAACGGTAAAACTACCTTTGGCACGATCACCAACGGCAATAGCCTGTGTGACTTCGTCTCCAAGAGTCTTTCGCACAGACGCCGGGTGCAGCGCCAGGCGCAGCGCGCCGTTAATCCAGATTCCGCTTCTCATACCTGCGCGCGCGTGAACCCCGGTCAGCTCGAAGGGCCTGAACCCCACCACTAATGCGGCAATAATCTCGTTAGTTTCACTGGAAAAAATCGGGACGAATATTACTTCGTCCACGACTGGTTCCACAGCGGTTCCCTTTTCCGCCAGATAAGCAGTCTGCTGCGTATCCGGTAACTTTTTCATGGCCAGTCGCTTTTCGTCGTCCGGCGCGAGCTCACCAACTTCCTGCGGATTCGGCGGCGGTAGGACCGCACCGTCGACGTTGAGAAACCGATAAAATCTCGCGTGGAGCGAGCCGGCCGCTTGTTCGGCCGGTTGTTGTTCAATTTGCATCAGGTCCGCCAATTCGTCTTTCGCGCTCGGATAAAGCAAATCGAGAGCGTTATCTTCTAACGCAGCGTGGATACGTGGCTTTGCCGCAAGTAGGCGGCAACGTTCCTGCAGTGCCGCGTTACGTAATTGCTGAACTCGATGCAACCATGAAAGCTCGGCTTCAAAACTTTGTTTCAGATCGCGCTGAGCCGTTGCAGCAACATTTCGATGCGCGAAATAAAGTCCGACAATCGTTAGGGCCGAAACCACCAGCATCATCGCTGCCAGTAACTTCGTACGAAAACTTGTAGCAGTGCCGCTCCTGGGTTCCGATGACACTGTCATGGAAAATCGACGTGCACCGTCGCCCCGTCTTTCAAATCAACTGGTTGCTCTCGCGTCGTCTTGCTATCGATCCAGGCTTTGAGCAGATAGTGACCGGAAGGAAGCCCGCTCAATCGAAACCGCCCGTCCGTATCCGTGGTCACGAAATGTGGCGTGTCCAAAACGAGTATCAGACCGCGCATATGCTCGTGAATATCGCAGCGCAACGTTACCAATCCTGGCATGTCAAAAATTTTCGACGGGATTGGCCGTTCATCCGGCCGATAGCGCCCCAAATCGAACCGTTTGGCGGGTGAATATGAAAAGACGCTATGATAGGTGTTGTCGAAGTTCGGGAATTCTATTTTTGTCCCGACGCGCACCGGCAGGAGAGCGGGAATAAAAGCCAGATCTTTTTGCCCGATCTGTTTAGTTATCGAAAAATTCGCTTTCGAAAAGGAGCCCTCCAGATATACAACTGCGAGGGGCGGTTCGGTTTTCAGGACGTTCCCAGTGGTGACAATCTCATAACGCTTCGCCATGACCGGTGCAGCACGCGCTTCCGGCAATTGCACTCGTCCTTCGACGATCGCATCTGCCGGGCTCGAAATGGGAAAGCTAGCAAGAATCGCGTTCAACAAAATGAGTCCGCGCGAGTCCATTTCGCCGCTAATTTAGCAGCAGGTTCGGCAGACGGGAAGTCGACGGGAGCGCAGGCTTCCAGTCGATCGGAGGTTACCTTACACCTTGCGCAACAGGATCCCTCGAGTTCCTCGGGGTGACGAGTGACGGATGCGATAAGTCAGGAAACATTCGTTACCAACGACTTTCATTTCGTGCAAAGAACAGCGAACGCTGTGCGGAAGAAAATCCATACCGGTGCCGATAAGGGTCGGAGCGTTTTTCCCGCCAAAAAGAAATGGCGCGATCGTCAGATTCAGTTGATCAACAAGCCCCTGCTCTAGCAATGAGCGAAACAATGCCGGGCCGCCTTCGCAGGCGACATATTTCACCTTAAAATCGTAGCGCAGCTCCTGGAACATCCAGCGTAGATCAACGCGC
This sequence comes from Verrucomicrobiota bacterium, assembly GCA_046732175.1. Classification (GTDB taxonomy): domain Bacteria; phylum Verrucomicrobiota; class Verrucomicrobiia; order Chthoniobacterales; family UBA10450; genus AV69. The sequence continues at coordinate 64,214 of JBKPMO010000001.1, read as the reverse complement.
CGCGCCTGGCTTAGATAGAGCGTCGCTTTTTTGCGTAGTTGTTCCCGCGTACGACGAGGCATGCGCGTGGTGGAAAAAATTATGATGGGAGCGAAGTCAGTCTCGAAAATCTTCAGCTTAGGGTTGATCCGGCCCTTATTGGAAACAATCACGCGAATTGGATACGGGGGCTGTCCCCGCGCGATTCGTTCCTGGCGTAAGTCTTCCCGTGGAATTCCCAATCGCACATTGTCGTTCTCAATTGTTCCGTGGCCGACAAGAACGGCATCGCCCAGCGCACGTTGCCGAATGAGATGCGCTTTGTCGTGCCGGGAAGTGAAATCGACCGCGGAATAATTTTTTGTCGTCACCTTGCCATCGACCGTCATCGCGAAAGTGACAGCGACGAAAGGACGCCGACTATGTGAATGGGCCCGTGGAACTTTCTGAACTTGACTGGTTAAACCAGTCAAGTTACCGCGGGAAGGGGCGCCGTGGGATGACGTCTTATTCCGTGCCGCCGATTTCATGCTCAAGCGTGGCTACTTCTGTTTGCATTTCGCGCATGCGCACGTGGCGCGTTTCGCCGCTTGGCTTGTATAGGAAGTAAACAATGCCACCGGGCACGCAGCAGAAGAATATGATCAGGAAACCCATTGTGCCGATCAGCTTGGAAACAGCAACGGAGGCATGACAAACGTTGTGCAGCATGACCTGCAGGATTTGTTCGCGCAGACCGAGACCGGCGAAGCTAATGGGCAGGGCCGTAATCGTGCGTTCGATCGGCAAGACGGCGAAGAAATCGAGCACTTTCACCCCTTCCGGAAACGCCGAAGGCACGTCAAATGCGTAGGCTACGCAAAGAAACGTGGTGAAGGTTGCAAGATGCGCTCCCAACGACGCGCCAAACGCGACGAAGGTGGCGATCCAGTGCCGCGCATAAAGATGGTAAGCCGCAGAAACCTCAATTAATTTTTCGCGTCCGGGAAATTTGTGAGGCAACCAATGAAAAAGATTGAAGCCACTGACGATGAAACTAGTGAGGAGGGCAATGATCGAGCTGCCCAGAAGAAACAGCAATATCCAAAGCAATCGTCGCGTTTCCGGAGTCTTTGACAAGATGTCGAAGCGCAGACTGATCAGCGTTACGGTGATCGCTACCAGCGCCACTAAACCGATGAGTCGATCGAACACGACCGCGAGCAACGCCCCGGCTTTTTTATCCGGGGTTTCTTTGAGCAAAAGATAGCTCTTAATAATATCGCCGCCCGTGCCACCGGGCAGAAATTGATTGTAAAACATGCCGATCAGAAACAATCCGGCGATTCGTGGAAAACTGAGGTGAATCTTTTGGACTCTGAGCAGGACTTGCCAGCGAAGGGCGGCAAAAATTTCGACCAGTAAATAGGAGAATATTCCGACGACGACCCAGCGATAATTGGCGGTGCGAAGCGCCTCCGCCATTTTGGCTCGCTGATTCGGGTCGTGAAAAACCCATATCAACATGCCGACGGTGACGGCAATTTGGAGAGCCGTGAGTAGGATTTTTTTCATTCGCCGAAGTGTTCCTTCCAAATCCCGCGCGACTGGATGATTTCTTCCGACGACAAACGAGGGCTCAGCTCCCAGACGATCTGGCAATTCCGCGGCAGCAGCCGGGTGAGGGGTTCCAATTTCATGTCGCCGAGAAAAGGCGATTGGTGGTCCTGTCCCGGCCAGTTTACGTCCTGCATGTGACAGCCGATCGTACGCGACCCGATCGTCCTAAGCCATTCGGCATGATTGAGAAATCCAAGATTTTCCTTAATTTGGATATGTCCCATGTCGTGCCAATAACCGACGTGCGGCGCGGCGATTTCATCGAGCAACTGTGGGATTTCGCGTTCCGAGGGAATCTCTTCGTAGCCGCGACGCCCCTCGATCCCGAGGCGAACATCTTTCTCCGCCGCCCGTTCGACGATCGGCTTGAGGCATTCCTTCACCCGAGCGAGATGCGCCGGCGCCGCCTGCTCTCGCGTTCGCACGGCGTCAATTTTTTTTCGAACGTATTTGCGCGAAAGCAACGCGCCGTTCTGCGCCAGCGCAATTAATTCATCGGTGATCGGATTCATCGAGATCGAGCCGCAATGCAGCACGACAAACGGGGCGTTCAACCGAGCGGCAAAATCGAGAGTTTGCAGTGTCTGTTTCACGGCGCGATCGCGCTCGCTTTTTCGAGCAGCGGAGAATTCGTAGCAATCGGGTGACGCACCCATGGTTTCGACCGGCAATGGACAGAAATTATGTAAGCTGCTGATTCGTACTTCGCCGGCATCAAACATTTTTTGAATTCCAGGGATGAGCGAGATGCGAATGCCGTGTCCTAACTCGACCAGATCGAAACCAAGCGCCTGAATCTCGCGCAACATTTCCTCGCCCGAAGTGTGGCGTCCTGAATTCCAGCAGGTGGAGAATGCGATCATCGGCCAGGCGACTGATCAGGCGACCGGTGCCATCTCGGATTCCGCGACGGGCTCGACGGGTTGGTCGCAAACATGACGACCCGCCATGCTTAAGACGTACACCGCCGCAATTCCATAAATCACCGACGCCACGGCGAGAGCTGTGCGCATGCCGATCAAATCCGAAACGCCTGGAACGACCAGTCCGCCAATTGGCATTAAGCCGAAAAAGCTCATACCGAAAACAGCGGAGACACGGCCGCGCAATGGCGGCGGCGCATGTTCCTGCACGATGGTATTGGCCAAGCCGAAATTCATCGAAAGGGCGATGGCGACGAGACCCAGTGCCAATGCGGTAAAAAGAAAACTGTGCGAGCGTGACATGCAAAAAACGCCGGCGGCAATGGCGACGACATTGAAGCTCATGAATTTCAGCCGCCGGTGACGTTCGACCGTAAGCAAACCGACCGCACCAAAAAATGCTCCGGTTCCGCTCACTGCCATCAGCCAGCCGAGTTCGCTCGGTCCCAGATGGAGAATGTTGCGGACGTAGAGGGGCAGCATTGCGGGCGAGATGGCGGGAAAAATGAAAATGGTGTTGAGAGCAATGAGCATGACCATCGAGATGATAATGCGATTGGATCGGACGTAGCGAATACCTTCGCCAAAACCAGTCTGCCGTTGCGCTTCTTCCTCGGCTGTGCCGACGGGGCGTTTCGGAAGCGAAACGAGCGCGATGATGAGCGCAACAAACGAGATTGCATTGGCGAAAAAGGCTGATGCTGCGCCCCACCAACCGACCAAAATGCCGGCGACCGAAGGTCCAATTAGCCTTGATCCGTGAAAAACTGACCGATCCAGCGCCACGGCAGACGCGATTTCCTCGCGCTTCACCAATTCCGGAACGAGGGCGGAGATGGCGGGCATTTCGAAACCGATCGTGATTCCGAGCAAACTCCCGAAAAGTATCATGTGCCACATGTGGACTTGATGAGTTTGGACGAGCCATCCCAGGGCAAGTGCGAATACGATCTGCGCAACTTGAGTCGCGATCAGAATCTTGCGCTTGTCTGAACGATCCGCGGCTGATCCGCCAGTCGGAGTAAAAATAATTGTTGCTACACCTGTGGCAAAGGTCGCCAACCCGATCATGAACGCGCTGTCGGTCAACGTGCTCATGACATACCCCTGCGCCATCCATTGCATCCAGGTGCCGCTGTCGGAAATGAGCGAGCCAATGATGTAACGGCGAAAAGGCCCGGCATGTAGAAGTGCGAGCATTTTTCGTCGGGATCCGGGTACGTCAGTACTCATGGGCAGAGACAGATACCTGTGGCGCGACGCAGTAGCAATCGCGTCAATGCCGGCGCGGCTTTTATGGATGCGGCCGGAGATGATTGGCCCAGAACAACAGACCTACCAGCACCCCCAGGGACGCGATGATAATCGCCAGAGCTTTTTGCGTGTCTTTTGTCATGTGAAACGACGGCCAGTTTGGGTTGGAACTGGACACACGTCCATGATTTTTCGCAAAAATCCACGAGTATGCTTCATCATGCTGATGTGCGGTAGCGTTTGCTTTCTCAAGCCCACAATGATTTCCGAGTCCGGTGGCGACAAACGCGCAGAAGCAAAGGGCCGACAGTTCATCCTGAGGTGCAACAAATTTTGCTCTGAGGCGTTTTTGAAAACGCGTCTCCTTGATTATCGTTAGCCATGCGCATCGACCGATTCACTCAAAAGATGCAGGAGGCGCTGCAAAGCGCGCAGGATGTTGGCTCGCGCACGCAAAGCCCGGAAATAGGCAACGAGCATTTTCTGCTGGCACTGCTTGATCAGGGCGAAGGCGTGACCCGGCCGTTACTTGAGAAAATTGGAGCATCGCCCGATTCGTTGCGGTCGCGACTCGAAACCGATTTAGCACGCAGGCCAAAAGTTAGTGGCGCGGTTTCTGATCTGCGCATTTCAAATGACCTGCGCCGCACGCTTGATTCCGCCGAGAGTGAGATGTCGAAGTTGAAAGACGAATACGTGAGCGCTGAGCATTATCTGCTCGCTCTCGCTGGCGAAAACAATTCGGCGGCAAAAGCACTGAAGGATCTGGGGGGGACCCGCGACAAAATCATCCAGGGGTTGCAGCAGGTGCGTGGTTCGCAACGCGTCACCGATCAAAATCCGGAGGGAAAATATCAGACGTTGGAAAAATATGGACGCGATCTCACGCAACTGGCCCGACGCGGGAAAATCGATCCGGTCATCGGGCGCGACAATGAAATTCGCCGCGTCATGCAAGTGCTTTCGCGCCGGACCAAAAATAATCCGGTGTTAATCGGCGAGCCCGGCGTTGGCAAAACCGCGATCGTCGAGGGATTGGCACGTCGGATCGTTTCCGGCGATGTCCCGGAGTCATTGAAAAACAAACGCATCATTGCGATGGACATTGGCGCGATGGTGGCGGGCGCGAAGTTTCGCGGCGAATTCGAAGATCGGCTGAAAGCATTTCTAAAGGAGGTGACCGATTCGCAAGGCGAAATCATCCTCTTCATCGATGAGCTGCACACCATCGTGGGTGCGGGTGCGGCGGAAGGATCGGTCGATGCCTCCAACATGCTTAAGCCGATGTTGGCGCGCGGAGAGTTGCGCACGATCGGCGCAACCACGCTCGATGAGTATCGCAAATATATCGAGAAAGACGCTGCGCTGGAACGTCGTTTCCAGCCGGTCATGGTGAATGAGCCGAGCGTGGAAGATACAATCGCCATCCTGCGCGGATTGAAAGAACGCTACGAAGTGCATCACGGCGTGCGTATCACCGACGCGGCACTGGTTGCCGCTGCGGTCTTGTCGCATCGCTACATCAGCGACCGGTTTTTACCGGACAAAGCGGTCGATTTGGTCGACGAAGCGGCATCACGTCTGAAGATCGAGCTCGATTCCATGCCGACGGAAATCGACGTGATCGAACGCGAGATCATGCAGCACGAGATGGAGCGGCAGGCGCTGAAAATGGAAAAGGATGCGGCCAGCAAAGAGCGGCTCAAGAAACTCGAAAAAGAACTGGCTGAGTTAAAGGAAAAATCGAGTGCGCTCAAGGCGGAATGGCAAAAGGAAAAAGCGCAGATTAATGAGCAGGCGAAGCTGAAGGAAGAACTCGATCAGTTGCGGACGGAACTGGAGCGCGCGCAGCGGCGCGGCGAACTCGCTAAAGCCAGCGAGATTCAGTACGGAAGAATTCCAGAACTGGAAAAGAAGCTCGCGGAAGTAACGGCACAAAGTGCCAAGAGTGGTCCCAGAAGAAGACTTCTCCGCGAAGAAGTGACCGAAGAAGATATCGCGCAGGTTGTTTCAAGCTGGACGGGCATTCCGGTCTCGCGTTTGCAGGAAGGTGAACGCGCGAAGTTGGTGCGACTCGAAGAGCATTTGCATCAGCGCGTCGTCGATCAGGAGGCAGCGATCAAAGCAGTAGCGAACGCTGTCCGGCGCGCCCGTGCCGGCCTGCAAGATCCGAATCGCCCACTTGGCTCATTCATTTTTCTCGGGCCGACCGGTGTCGGTAAGACTGAGCTCTCTCGCGCGCTCGCGGAATTTTTGTTCGATGATGAGAACGCGATGGTCCGGATCGACATGAGCGAATACATGGAAAAACACACCGTGGCGCGATTGATCGGCGCGCCGCCGGGTTATGTCGGCTACGAAGAAGGCGGACAACTTTCGGAGGCAATCCGACGTAAGCCCTATTCTGTCGTGTTATTCGACGAAATCGAAAAAGCGCATCCGGACGTGTTTAACGTCTTGCTGCAAGTGCTCGACGATGGACGTATCACGGACGGGCAGGGGAGAACGGTCGATTTCAAGAACACTGTCATCATCATGACTTCGAACATCGGTTCGCAGTACATCACCGAAGAAGAATCGAGCGAAAATCGCAGGCGCCTGGTGACGGACGCGTTGCGCGCGCACTTTCGTCCGGAGTTTTTGAATCGAGTCGATGAGATCATTATCTTCGAGCGACTGAGCGAAGAGGATTTGAAGAAAATTGTCGAGATTCAGCTGGCCCGTTTAACGAAACGTTTGGCGCAGCGGAACATCAGGCTGGATTTGACCGAGTCGGCCAAGACCCTAATTGCGCGCGAAGGCTATGATCCGGTTTACGGCGCCCGTCCGTTGAAACGTGTGATCCAGCGCGATCTGCTTGACCCATTGAGTATGAATATTCTCGAAGGCAAAGTTGGGGAGGGACAGAGAATCGTGGCTGATGCCAAAAACGGCGCGATCGAATTCAGCGTGCGATAGGCGCCGTAAACCGGTCATCTCGAGCGAAGTCGAGAGATCCCGTGGAAGTTACCTTAAGGTTTCGCGGCGGGATCCCTCGACTTCGCTCGGGATGACGGACTGAGATTGAACGAAATAGACCCCTCTGCTATCTGATGGGCATGATCAAAACGACTTTAGCAGTATTGGCAGCGGGAGTATTAGCGGCAAGCACGTCCTTCGCGGGGAGCAAGGGCTGTTGTAGCAAGGACATGCAAGCCTCGAATAGCAAGGCGAGTTGCATGAACCTCGCGAGTCTGAATCTGACAACCGACCAGAACGCGAAACTGACGGCATGGCAGAAGGAGTGCATGCAGAATGGGTGCACCAGGGAAAGTCGCGCGGCGTTCATGAAAAAGGCCAAGAATATTCTTTCTGCGGATCAATACGCCCAGCTGAAATCTGAGTGCGACAAAACGATGACGAAAAAGAGCTGATTCTTTTTTCACTCAGGATCGGGTCGCTAATGCCCCTCCGACATTGGATTCAAGAACGCGCCGGTTAATGACCGGCGTGTTTTCTTTGCTATGGAGGGACGCACTTCTGCACGTCCCTCCTTTTAACGGTGATAGCAGGAGTTGTAGAGGCGCTTGACACAAGCGCCGCTACAACCACACGTCTTGGCGTGCGTGAGTCGTCTTACAAAATCTTTTGCAGCAGTTCCGCCAGGCGCCAGCCGGCTTTGTGCAATTCGTCGCCGACTACTTCAGTCGACCAATCGAGATAACCCGTCCCGATCTCGTGAGCTTCGCCTTTGGCGAAGATGCGGCCGTTTTTTTCTTCACGATGGACGTGCTGAAATCGGACACGGGTGTGAGCCTCGCGTGCGATTGGCAAAATCCCGTTCGCCCATTTTTCGGCCCAGGTTTTTGGATCGCCGGACGTGCGCCAGTTCTTTGGCTCATTCGCGACAAAGTTCGCGATCAACTTCTCTTTTGCCGGCGCGTAAACACTTTCACGCTCCTCCTTCGGAACTTCGTCCGGCGTTCCGATTGTTAAGTTGCGGACTGTATCCAGGTCCCAATAGGCGTGGAACGAATGATAGTAATGTCGCGCACGTTCCGCGGCAGGGTTGTGGATCAAACTTAGGGCGTTCCCGCCTTCATCACCCAAACCGGTCGCGCCGCGATCGGGATCGATCGCTTCGCCTTCTTCGTTGAAATACTCCGCACCGACGTGGAGCGGTTGATGAATATCACCGACGCAATGGACTAACAGAATGAGCGCAATTGTTTTCGTGATCTTGCGCGCGTTATCCTCGGGAATTTCACGGCGCAAAACTCCGATGCAGTAAGGAATGGTGTGGACCACATCCCAGTTGCCGCGTCCGCTCTTGCCGTCGCCGTATTTCTCAGCGTTGAGGACCGGCACATCCGTGTAATGCATCCAGTGATGCGACGGCGTGGTATCGCTGGCATCCGGGCTGGGCGGATTCGCATTCCAAAAATCGTGGAGCTCTTGTTCGATCTTTGGATGATCGCGAAAATGAATTCCATGGGCATCATCTGGACCGCGCTTGTCCCAACTCTTGATGTCATCCGCCATCAGCGAAGCGCGCTCCAGCGGGATGCCATCGAGAAGCGTTTTGATTTTGTCCGCCGTTGGCGTGCCGGCGAGTTTGCGATCAGCAATGGCGCCGACGATTTCGTGACCTAACGGGCCGTAGGCATAGGTGTGTAATGCGAGAGCGAGAGACGCGACAAGAGCAAGAGTCCGGAAGGACATTTACGCCGACATTTTCGAGAAGTAAGGAGAGGCCACAAACTAAATTTGGAGAATCGCGATAGTTTGTTCACGATACTTTTGTTTGGTCTGTCATCCTGAGCCGCCAGAAAACGCCAGTCCGGCTCGGATCGAAGGATCTTCGACGTTGGATGACGTTCGAGCAATCGAGAGATCGTCACTTCGCTCGGGCTGACAGCGCACGGACCTTGCGGTTCGCACCCAGGAGTCAAGGCTTAGTCGTCACCTCAACCTCAAACGCATATTCCATCCAGGTGCCGCGCGGTCGCGCACGCTGGCGCCCGACCGCGCCGCGTGGTTCGTCCTCACCCCAGTACAAATCGATTTGCAGCGGATGGACGCCAGGACCGGTATCACAAACGAACCATTCATCGCTCCCGGTTTCCTCGTTGACCGTTTGCGATTTGATTTTCAGCCGAACGTGTTGACGTAGAAACCTGTTGCGCGACGAAATCGCGCAGGACCGGCGCGGCACTAGCACTTCGCCACGACGGCCAACCGGCGCCTCCGCAAAGGCATAGCGGCTACCGCCTATCCAGCGAATGTAGTTCCGGCCATCAACCGTTTCGTTAATTCGGCCGAAGCCTTCTTTCTTTACCGCTAACAGAAAATCGCGCGAGTATTTCCTGCCGTGCAATCCAACTGCAGTGGTTGGTGTCGCATCGAATCCGCGCTCGGCGGTGAAGCCCGATTCCCTGGGCGTGTAATAAATCGTGCAGAAGAAAATTCGCGGGTAGCTAGTGCCTTCGGCTGCTGCTGATGCGGGACGAAACTCTCGCGCGCGCTGCTTCAGCTCGTTCACCTTCTGGTCGCGGAACGCCCGCAGCTCGTCATCGGTCATTTTGTCCATCGCCATCTCCGGGTTGTCGGCGAGGGCATTGATCACGCTTGCGACAATAACCACAGCAGACAATTGGACGGTCATTCGAGAAAAAAATCGCCAAGCGGTCCGCCAAGCAGGACTTCGATGGGCAGGTTTTTGAATTCGTACTCGTAAGGTGGCGACTTCCACTGAAAACGATTCCCATACATCCGGCGAATACAGCGTATGACTTCAAGCCCCGTCTCAAATGCACGAAAAGCGTCGCGGTCGCTCACGTGCAGCTGTGCACCACCGCAGAGTTGGCCGGAAAATTTCTGGAACGTTGGTTGGAAAAACATCTCACGAAAATGTGTGCCCGGAAGTTTGAGGCCGTTTAGTTCGCGACAGAGTTTTTCCGGGTCAATCCACGGCGCACCGAAAATTTCGAACGGCCGAGTCGTGCCGCGTCCCTCGGAAACGTTTGTGCCTTCGAGCAGGCACATTCCGGGATAAATCGTAGCGGTAGTAAGCGTCGGCATATTGGGCGAAGGCATTACCCAGGCCAGACCAGTTTGATCGAACCACATCGCGCGCTCCCAATTTTCCATCGGCAGAACGGTGAGCGCGCACAGGGGAAAGCATTCATTGCGAAAGTGGACCGCGAGCTCACCGATGGTTTTGCCGTGACGGACCGGGATTGGATGCATTCCCACAAATGAGCGGTAATCCGGATTCAGTTTTGGGCCTTCGACTGTCACGCCATTAATCGGGTTTGGCCGATCGAGAACGACGACGCGAATGTTCTCCCGTTCGCAGGCGCGCATTGCCAGATACATCGTCCAAACAAAGGTGTAGTAACGCGCACCCACGTCCTGCAGGTCGATGAGCAACAGATCGAGACCATGCAACATCTCGCGCGTCGGTTCGCGGTGTTCGCCGTACAAGCTGTAGACCGGGATCCCGAGTTGCGGATGTTCGTAGCTTTGCCATTCCACCATGTTATCCTGCGTTTCGCCGCGGTAGCCGTGTTGCGGACCGAACAGGGCACGCAAGTGAAATAGCTTCCCGTTTTCCCGTTCAAGAATTTGCGCGGTATGCTCCAGCTTGGAATTGATGGAGGCGGGATGGAGCAGGGCGCCCAGACGGGCGCCCTGAAATTCATCCGGCCAGAGTTCGAGAAGCTGATCGACAGGGAGAAGCACCGCCATCATTTTCTCTGTAGCCGCGGTCGTCGGCCGCGGCAACGATCGGGCGATCGGGGTCAATCACCTCTACCTGGCCGATCGGACATCGCGGTCAAACTAGGCCCCCGGTGGAATCGAAACCGACCCAGCAATCTTATAATCAGGACAGCGAATGCGAACACTGTGCATACTTTGGCGAATAACTCGCCATGCTGGGTGTAAAACGTGAGCGTTGGCTCGTTGGCGATATTAATTTCGCCGATCAGAGTTCCTTCTTCGAAGATGCTCCCTTGATCGTCTCGCAAGATTTGCGTGACGCGACCAAATTCATTAACGAAGCAGGTCACGCCGGTGTTAGCGCCGCGCACCATGGGCCGCCGATTCTCCACGCATCGGAAAATGGCATTCGCCAAGTGCTGACGCGAACCGGCGGAGCGCAGAAACCAGCCGTCGTTGGTGACGTTAGCGAAAAAATCTGCACCACGCAGAGCAAATTGCCGCGTCAATTCTCCGATGGTGTCCTCGAAACAAATCAGCGGCGCGACTTTGCCGCGGTTATTGGACAGCTGAAACACGGTAAATTCTTTGCCGGCGTCGAAATCCTCCGGGACCTGGTCGCCGACAATTTTCGCAAACAGCGGGAAGGAATGGCGGAACGGGACAAATTCGCCGAACGGAACGAGGTGGACCTTGCGATAAAGCTGGGGATGGCCTTCCGGCCGAAACAAAAGAGCGGCGTTGTAAACCTGATGCGGTTCTTCGTCGATTGCACCGAGGAGCAAGTCTACTTTGTTCGCGCTGGCGATCTCACTGACGAAATCAAATGTTTCCTGATCCTCAAGCACAGGTGCCGGCATGGAGCTTTCCGGCCAAATCATGAGATCGATGCCGGATGCTGACGTGAGCGCTACTTGGCTCAACCGCGAAAACTTATCGAAGATTGTTTGCTTATAGCGGAGATCGAATTTCTCCGCGCGCGGTACGTTCGCCTGAACCAAAGCAGCGCTTAACGGTCGCGAGGTTGGCCGCGTTTGCACGGCTGTCAGCCCCCATGTGAATACCGCCACCAGTCCGACGAGAGTCAGCGTCAAATCAAAGTGCGGTCGCATCGCGCGAGCGCGAGTTTCCTCCCAAATTCGCCGGCCTGTGGTGGTCAGGATGACGTTGCAAAATGCCACCAGGAAGGTGACGCCCGCGACTCCGGTAAATTCCGCAATCTGAATTAGTGGCCACGTCCCATGCAAAGCGGTGCCGAGCCCGTTCCACCCGAACCCGGTGAACATCCAGCCTCGTATCCATTCCAAGGCGACCCACGCGGCCGCGAGAGACAAAGCGAGAAAAAGATTTTGCCCGGTGCTAAGCCATGGCGAGCTGGCGGGCGCTGATTCGGGCCTGGCCCGCGCGAGCATTTCACTCCATTTATCACGCGCAACGATTTTGCGAACCCGCGGCCGCATCAGTCCGCAAAACCATGCCCAGGCGGCGAAATAAAGACCGAGATAAAATTGCAAGGCGAACCAGCCGAGGGCGGAGACCGTCGTCATCCAGAAAAAACACGTCCAAAAAAAAGCGAGCCCGGCGACGTAACCAAGGATGAGATCACGCAGCCAGCGATGGTTCGCGTTTTCCCCCGAAAACAAAATAGTGGCGCATAGCGGGGCAAGCGCGACCCAGGCAAGCCAGGTTTGATCGAATGGAGGGAATGCGGCGGCAGCAAGAAAACCGCTGATGATCGCTATCAGCCACGGCCAAAGCCGCAGCAATCGCCTCCTCACCTTAACCGCGACGACGTCGCCGGTGTTTCTCCTGTTCGCGCCGGCGATACGGATCAAGCGCGTCCTTCAGGTCGTGCGCGTACGATGGATTGACGCGAAAGGAAGCACGTTCGACGTCCCCCAGCGTCTTAATGCTTACTTTGGTGGCGAGAAGATAACCCATCGCCAACAAGCCTGCGAGAGTATCAAGAAATTCGCCCGCCTCGACTTCTTCGATCTTGTCGAGCAGGAATTGTCCCGGCAGGGCCGTGCCGGTGAGACCGATTGCTTTCAGGATTGTAATTTCACCACCGCTCAAATGTATTTCCCGTCGCACGCCGGAACTCTTGGCGCGAATCGCGCGAAATATCAAGGGAACAGAATTGGAGTAATAGAGTAGTGAAAGCGAGCCCGAACGCTAACATCCATTACTCCAGCACTCCAACACCCCATCACTCCATCTCTTGCTTTACTCGTCGATCGGCATCCGACCGCAGCCAATTCCAAAGCGCATCCAGTCGTTGATCGATTTCAGCCCGGGCGCGCCCCAGTTCCTCACGCGACAACTTTCCATCCTTGGGCAATTGTGCGCCAAATAGGTAGTACTTGATCTTGGGTTCGGTTCCCGATCCCCGTACCGCGATACGCGTTTTGTCCGCCAGCTCGAAAATCAACATCTTCTCTTTCGGAATCTCGTCGCCCTCGACGTCGCGAATCGTTTCTTTCTCGAAATTGCGGATGCGCGTGACCGGGCTCTCCAGCATCTGGCGTGGAGGATTTTCGTCGTAGGAAATGAGCAGCCGGCGAATGTTCTCCGCCCCATCCGCGCCTTCGAAATAGATCGAGTAATTCTTTTCCTCGAAGTAACCGAACTCGCAAAAAATTTCGTCGAGCAATTCGTCCAAAGTCATTCCCTGCGATTTGGCGTAGGCCGCGACTTCGCAAAACATGATCACGGCAGCATTTCCATCCTTGTCGTGCACGAAATCAGCGCCGCTATAGCCGTAGCTTTCTTCGCTGCCGAAAATGTAGAACGACGATTTCTGCAACCGCAGCCGGCGCGTTTCTTCCTCCGACAGCTCCCGATAATTCGGTGTGGCCGTCTCTTCCTCGTACTTGTTCAGTTTCGCGCCGTTATATTTGAAACCGGTGAGCGTATCGATACAGCGCAATCCGAATTTCTCCGCGATCGCCTTCTGCAGGTCGCTGGTGACGAAAGTCTTGATAATGACGCCCCGATACGCGTTCTCTTTGTTCAAAATTCCGAGATCGAAAAATGTCCTGGCACGGTACCAGGCCAGTACAGAACCGATTTGATTTCCGCTCAGTAATTTCATTTCGCCCGATGCTGTCCGCACTGCCACGCCGAGGCGATCGCAATCCGGGTCGGTCGCAGCTACGAGGTCGGCTTTTTCCTTTTGCGCGAGCGCGACGCTCAATTTTAACGCCTCCGCATTTTCCGGATTTGGCGATTTCACCGTCGGAAAACGGCCATCCATTTGGTCCTGCTCCGGAACGACGGAAAAGTTCACGCCAAGCCTTCGCAACATCGGCTTGACGACGATGCTCCCGGTTCCATGGATCGGAGTGTAAACAATCTTCAAATCGCGAGCTTTGGCGATTACTTCGCGATCCAGGACCAGGGTTTCGAGCCGTTCCATATAAGCGCGATCGACTTCCTCACCGACGGTGATGATTTGGCCGCGCTCGTCCGTTCCAGATTTTTCGGATGAACCGGAAATCATTGGTTCGCTGTTCACTTCGGCGATGATCCCACTGGCATGCGGTTCGACTACCTGTGCGCCATCGCTGAAATAAACCTTGTAACCATTGTCGTGTGGCGGGTTGTGGCTGGCGGTGATGACAACGCCGGCGTCGGCCTTCAAATAACGGACAGCAAAGGAAAGCTCGGGAGTTGAGCGCGGACCATCAAAAACAACAGCGTCACATCCGTGAGCAGCGGCGGTCTCGGCTGCGAGCTCAGCAAATTCCCTCGAGAAATACCGAGTATCATGCGCGATGACAATTTTCGACCGCCCAGTGATTGCGTTTTTGGTACGCCACTTCCGGACGTAGCTAACCAATCCGCGGGTGGCGCGCGCGACATTGAAATAGTTCATCGCATTGGTGCCCACACAGGGGAATTCAGGGCGACCAAGGGCGTTTCGCGTCCCACGCTCTGCTTTGGTCACAACTTTTCCGATGGTGCGTCCACGTAAGCCTCCTGTTCCAAAGGCGAGTGTTTTGTAGAAGCGATCGTTCAGTTCTTCCCACTGGTTTGCTGTGATCAGTTCGCCAATCACGCAGGCGACGAATTCACTCTCAGCATCAGCTAAAGCCTTGCGGATGTCTTCAGCGGCATCGGCGCGTAATTTTCCATCGGAGAGCGCACGATTAATCTGTTCGGTGAGAGTGGCCATCGTGTTCGCTATCATTTCGATGCGGAGTGGCTTTGCAAGCGTGCATCGAGCCAAGAAACGCGCGCGTCGCTGCTAACCTTTCGCCAGCGCTTCAAAGGCGGCCGAGCGATGGCCCAGCGGAATCCTGCACGGTTGGGATGAAGTGACCCGCGCGAGTGACGTTGAGATTCCAATTTCGCGCGTTATTTACAGGCTCCGGGTACAGGGATTACAAATTTCCCTTCTTTTTCGTCGATGAAATTTTCGGTCGTATTAGCAGAGCTGCCATTCTCGTCTTTTTTCTTAGTCACAATCACCAAATGGAAAGGGCACACAAAGTTTCTTCGCTTCGAGCGCGGTCTTGTATTTTTCGACAAATATCTTTTCCTGGTCAGCCGAAGCGGCGTATGCGCCGCAGACAGGAATGGTTAAACTGATAACGAGAAGTGATTTCATAGATTTTCAGCACTTAGACGGAGGAATGACGAATTGGAGAGTCATTTTTGCTTTGACGGATCTTTGTTCGAGGGCCTTTCGTAAGAATAGCGTAGAAACATGCATACATCGAACAACGCGAGCGCTCGTCTCTATTTGAATTTATTGCGACATTCGCTCTGCCGAGACCGGTTCCCCGATTCGCGTTATGACATTAGCAGTGGTTCGCTGCAGCTGAAGCCGTTTGATCCGGAGCTTCGCGAAAAAGGGAGGGACTGGCCACTGGAAGCGGTGACGATGGTAGGAACGAAACGGTTGGAAAATTTGGAGAATTGCTGTTGCGCTGCGGTGCAGGAAAAAATTCCGGGTGATTTTGTCGAAACCGGCGTCTGGCGCGGCGGCTGTGGTATTTTGATGCGCGGGGTCCTGGCGGCAACGGGCGATCAGACCCGCCAGGTATGGTTGTTCGATTCTTTCGAAGGCTTGCCCCAACCCGACGCGAAAAATTATCCGCACGATGAGGGCGACCGTCTCTGGACCTTCAACGAATACCTCGCGGTAAGTTTGGAGAAAGTTAAAGCAAACTTCGAGCGCTTCGATTTACTCGACCAACGAACGCAATTCGTGGCCGGCTGGTTCCGCGACACCATTCCCAAGACCAGGTTAAACTCGATCTCGGTCTTGCGTTTGGACGGCGACCTTTACGAGTCGACCCGGCTGGTTTTGAGCCATCTTTATTCCAGGGTTTCGTCGCGCGGTTTTATCATCATCGACGATTACGCCCTGCCAAATTGCAAAGCCGCAGTAGATGACTTCCGCGCCACGCATTCCATTCAATCTCCAATGACGAGGATTGATTGGTCCGGAATGTTCTGGCGCAAGTAAACTCTACCCCAGGGTTGGCGCCTGGTTCATCGTCGGCGCCAAACGCGCGAACTTCTGCATTTTAATCGCTGGAAGAAATTCGATTGCTTGCGTGAAAGTTCCGCGCTTAGTCGTGCTTCGCCCGCGATGAACATTCACGAGTATCAGGCCAAGGAATTACTGGAGAAATTCGGAGTGGCGACAACACGCGGCAAGGTCGCCACCTCGCCTGAGGAAGCAGAACAGATCGCACGCGAACTCGCGCCGGCCGAAGTCGTGGTGAAAGCGCAGATTCACGCGGGCGGGCGAGGGAAGGGGACCTTTGCGAACGGATTCAAAGGCGGAGTGCACGTTTGCACGACGCCGGAGGCAACGCGTGAAATTGCGAGCAAAATGCTTGGACAGACGCTGGTCACACATCAGACGGGGCCAGCTGGTCGCGTCGTCAATAAAGTGCTGGTGGCGGAGGCGGCGCGGATCCAGCGCGAGATTTATTTTGCAATTATCCGAGATCGTCCCAGCGCGGCGCCATTAATTGTGGCGAGCACGGAAGGCGGTGTTGAAATCGAACGAGTGGCCGCCAAATCGCCAGAGAAAATTATTCGCCAATCGATCGGCCCATTAGCCGGCTTGCAACCATTTCAAACGCGCAAGGTGGCGAAGGAATTAGAGTTTGAATCGTCACAACTGAAAGCGGCATCGAAATTATTCGACGGCTTATACCGCGCCTTCATTGGCCTCGATTGCTCGATGGTAGAAGTTAATCCGTTGGTTGTTACCCCAAGGGGAGAGGTGCTGGCGCTCGATGCGAAATTTAACTTCGATGACAACGCCCTTTATCGGCATCCGGAAATCGCAGCCATGCGTGATATTGCCGAGGAAGATCCGCGCGAAGTCGAAGCCTCTAAACACGGTCTCAATTACATCGGACTGGACGGAAACATTGCCTGTCTGGTTAACGGCGCCGGACTCGCCATGGCGACGATGGACATCATCAAGTTTTACGGTGGCAATCCTGCCAACTTTCTCGATGTCGGGGGAAGCGCCACCGAAGAGCAGGTGACCGAGGCTTTCAAGATTCTGATCGCGGACAAGAAAGTACAGGCGATCCTGGTAAACATCTTCGGCGGTATCATGAAATGTGATGTGATCGCGCAGGGAATCATTAACGCCGCGAAAACCGTACATCTCTCCGTGCCATTGGTGGTGCGATTGGAAGGAACAAATGTCGAAAAAGGGAAGCAACTGCTCAAAGAAAGTGCTATTGCGGTAATCACCGCAGATGATCTGGCTGATGCAGCGGAGAAAGTTGTGAAAGCAGCGAGGTCCGTGCCTGGAGGCTTTGAGCAGGGCGAGAAACGCAAGAATGACGAATGACGGATGTCGAATGACGAAGGGAGCCCAAATGACGAAGCACGAAAATAGCAGCGGTGCATTTTCTTAGGATCGTTATGAAAATCAACGCCCTCGCTTTCGTCGGCATTCCCGTCACGGATATGAAAGGGGCACGCGCATTTTATGAGGGCGTGCTCGGGCTGAAAGTTTCGGAAGAAATGATGGGTGGAAAGTGGGTGGAATATTCCCTTGGCAATAACACGCTCGCCATTGCCAGTGTCGGTCCGCAATGGGTGCCGTCGGATCAAGGAACCGGAGCGGCCCTGGAGGTCGAGAACTTCGATGAGGCGATCACCTATTTGAAGGGTCAAAATGTACCTTTCACGACCGAGCCGTTCGAGAGTCCCTGTTGTCGCATGGCGATCATCACGGATCCTGACGGTAACAACATCGTCATTCACAAGTTGAAACCAGAAAACGAGAAAGAACCCTGCATATGATTAAAGAAGTCGCCTTTGTCGCCATCGCCGTCTCCGATGCCGAGCGCGCGCGCAAATTTTATCAGGAAACATTGGAATTGAAGCCGGCCAGAGGCCAAATGGGAGGCGCATGGGTCGAGTATGATTTCGGTGACACCACCATCGGTGTCGGGTGCCATCCGGCCTGGAAACCGTCGCGCGAAGGAACAACGGTCGCATTCGAAGTCGATGACATGGACACGACGATCGAGAAACTGAAATCGCGCGGCGTTACCTTCGATATTCCCAAAACCGAGACGCCGGTTTGTTGGATGGCGCAGTTTCGCGATCCCGATGGCAACAAACTGGTCGTGCATAAGAGAAAGAAATGACGAAGGACGAAGACAACAGCCAGCACTCGGGTCTCGTCATTCGAGCTTCGTCATTCGGGTTTCGTCATTCGTCATTTCAACCATGTCTGTTTTAGTCGATAAAAACACTCGCCTCTTGGTGCAGGGAATCACCGGCAGCGCCGGTGCCTTTCACACGCGCCAATGCATGGAGTATGGAACTAATGTTGTCGCCGGCGTGACTCCGGGAAAAGGCGGCCAAAAATTCGACAACAAAGTTCCTGTGTTCGACACCGTCGCGGAAGCGCGACGCGAAACCGGATGCAATGTCTCAATGATCTTTGTGCCACCGGCGGGCGCGGCCGATTCCATTCTCGAAGCCGCTGACGCTGGCGTCGAGCTGGTTGTGTGCATCACGGAAGGCATTCCTGTGATGGACATGATGCGAGTGAAAGCGCAGATGGCCGGAAAGGCATCACGCCTGATTGGCCCAAATTGTCCCGGGATCATCACTCCCGGAGCGGCCAAGATCGGAATCATGCCGGGTTACATTCATAAACCTGGAAATATTGGCGTCATTTCCCGCTCGGGAACGCTAACCTATGAAGCAGTTTGGCAGCTAACGAGTCGTGGACATGGACAATCGACCTGCATCGGAATTGGCGGCGATCCAATTAACGGCATGTCACATCTCGATGCCGTCAGGATTTTCAATGATGATCCCGGGACCGAAGCGATGATACTGATTGGCGAAATCGGCGGCTCGGCCGAAGAAGAAGCCGCTGCATGGATCAAGGATAATTGCCGCAAACCGATCGCGGCTTTCATCGCCGGCGTTACCGCCCCGCCCGGCCGCCGGATGGGACATGCTGGCGCCATTGTCTCCGGTGGCAAGGGCACAGCTGAGGGAAAAATCGAGGCGCTCAAGGCCGCCGGCATTGCCGTAGCCGAAACACCAGCAACAATGGCGGATACGCTCATTGCGCGAATGAAGCGCTGAGCTACTTTCGCTGAAATGTCCGAATTGCAGAAAACAGGACCTGCCCCGCAGCCAAAGGCGGCGAACGTTGCCCGTGGCTTGGAAGGTATTATTGCCAATACGACGCGATTAAGCGACGTCATCGGCGATAAGGGTCAGCTCATTTATTCCGGTTACGACATCAACGATCTCGCCGGAAAAGTCAGTTACAAGGAAGTGGTCTATCTGTTGTGGAAAGGAAAGCTGCCTAACCGCCGCGAACTCGATGAATTCATGCATGCGTTGCGAGCGGAGCGGCAGCTGCCAGATCCGGTTATCGAGTTCATAAAGTCGGCCCCAAAGGATGCTGATCCCATGGACGTGATGCGCACGGCCATCTCGATGCTCGGGCTTTACGATCCCGATATCCACAAAGAAGCGACAAGGGAAATAAACGAGCGACGCGCCCGAAGTATCACCGCCAAAATTGGGGTCATCGCCGCTTATTTTCATCGCGCCCGGCAGGGGAAATCTTTGCCACCAGTGCGCGACGACCTGACTGAGGCGGAGCATTTCCTCTATTTAATATGTGGCGAACCACAGCCCCAGGAGGCGAGCGACGCGCTGGATGTCGCTTTTGTCCTGCACGCCGATCACGGAATGAATGCATCGACGTTTAGCGCCCGGGTAACGATTTCGACGCTGAGCGACTTTTATTCGGCCATCACTGCGGCGATCGGGACTCTGAAAGGGCCGTTGCATGGCGGCGCCAACGAGGGCGTCATTCACATGCTGCAGGAGATAGGAGACGAAAAGAACGTGGATGCTTACATTGAAAAACAACTGACACAGAAAAAGAAGATCATGGGCATTGGCCATCGCGTTTACAAAACGCTGGACCCGCGCGCGCCACATCTGCGAGCGATGGCGAGAAAGCTGAGCGAAAAAATCGGCGAACCGAAATGGATCCGGATGTCGGAACGGATCGCTCAGTTGATGAAAGAGAAGAAAAATTTGAACGCCAACGTCGATTTTTATTCCGCGACGGTCTACTACTCGTTAGGTATTCCGACCGATCTTTTCACACCGATTTTCGCCGTTGCCAGATGCGCGGGCTGGTGCGCACAGGTGCTCGAGCAATTGGAAGACAATCGCCTCTACCGACCGTTGAGTCAGTATGTGGGTGAACCGGCAGGTAAAAAGGTCGTTCCGATCGACGAGCGCGACTAGACAGGGATGCCAGCTGTTCGCCGCTTCTGGCGGTTAATGTATTGCAGTAGCACAGGCATCTAATGCCAGTCCGGCTCGGACCTCGTGGAGCCAACGGGCATCTTGCAGTTTGGATAGGTCGGCGACTTGGGAGTCGCGCCTCCCAGTTAGAGTCTCGTGCAGCCAAGCGCTTCGGGGTTGCTACTTTGTCTCCCCGCAAGTCAACTGCGCCGCCTTCCAATCCATCGCCATGCGAATGCGTGAACGACCACTGGGGTGATCGAAAAAGATGAATTCCTCCAATGGACTGGGCTCCATCTTCCGATATTTCCCCAGCTTCAATGCAACCATGGCTGCGGCGTCGGGCTCGCGCGCTGTATTAATGGCAAACGCATCCGCTTCCCGCTCAATGTTGCGACCTATCGTATTCGAGATCGGCGTCAGCACGAATCCGTAAGTCGCAAAGATCAACATCAAGAGCGGGAATCCCGCCGGATCAGCGATTCCGCTTACGCCCCACGCCGGTCCGCGTTTTCCAATCACTCGGTTGAATATAAGCGCGGCCAGACTGAAGCCGATGAAAATGAAGATCCCGAGAAACGCTGTGCCCTTGGCACCGTGATTCAAAACGTAATGGCCCATCTCGTGCGCCATCACTTCCCGAATCTCGGGCAGCGTGCATTGACTCAACAGATTGTCATTAAGGGCAATTCGGGTCGTGCCGGCCAATCCTGAAACATTTGCGCTCACTCGCTTGGTTTGTCTGGACTGATCGACGACGAAAACTTGCGCGACCGGAATCTGGTTCGCGCGCGCCAGAGCCAGAATTGGATCGCGAATCTTTGGATTGGTCAGCGGGGTGTATTTATTAAAGATCGGTTCGATCAGAACCGGCGCCGCCATGTTTCCAATCGTGACCAAGATGATTCCAAATACCGTTCCCCAGATCCACCAGGTGCGTTCTGTCGCCTGGAAAATGCGGTAGAGAATCGCGAGAGAGATAGCCAAAACAACGACACCAATCTCGAGAGCGTGGAGCGATTCGGCAAACCATGCCCAAAAGGTTTGATTGGACATTCCATACTGATGCTCCCGTACGAAACCTTCGTAAAAATTCAGCGGAAAATTCAATATCGCCGTAATAAGAGCAAACCCAATCGCGTAGATGCCAGCCTGGATTGGCCTGAATCTCGTTAATGTGGCAGCCAGATCCCGAATTCGTGCGGAAAGCCTGGTGGTCAGGAGGAGCAAGGCAATCGCAGCAGTAAGCAGAAAATTCCAAAGAATCAGCCAATAACCGCCTTCGAAATATGAATCTGAGCGCGCTTTTTCAGCCCCCGGAATGGTGTCAAGCCAGGCGCGCGTCGCTGCCGCCGAATCTGTGATGCCGGTGGGAGTCGCCACCGGCCCCAGCGAAGGTATTGGAGTTTCCTGCGCGGGCAGGCTGTTTGAGCAACAAGCGAGCACAACTATGAAAATGATGACACGAACGATCATTTTAAGAATCTGGAGCGATTAGCTTGGACGGGAAAGTCTGTTTCACGCGGGACCTTTCACAAGAGCGCAACTTTTTCATCGACGATCACCTTTGTTTTGCTTTTCTTGAGTTGTGAAGATCTTCCTCCTCCTGACTTGCCTTTTTGCCGTCGACCTCCTCGGGCAAAATTTCGATCCCGCTCTTTGCGGACCGTATCCGAAAAACTACAAGGAAATTGTCTGGAATTGGCTCCAAGGAACGCTGCTCGATGCCGACAGCGCGAAAATTGAATGGCAAGGCGATCCGAAGCCAGCTGATCTGGGTAAGAATGGCGAGCACATTTACGGGTGGCTGGTAGAGTTTCGAGTGAACTCACGGAATCGCTTTGGCCAGTACACCGGTAAACAATCCCATGGCGCATTGATCCGCGACAATCAGGTGATTAAGGGAACCGGATTCGGTTACGGGAACTGACGCCGCTGGCAACGGGCAAGATGCCCGTTGGCCCCACAGCCACGATGGCCATGCCACAATCGGAAAGAAAGCTTGGCAAGGGACAGAAGGCCGTCTCATAATGCTCTTTCATATTGACCCGGGCGCTCTGTCGCCATCATTTGCAGTCGGGACGCCCTGACAGAGCGGGGCGACTATAACCGCCGAATCTGAATAATGACCAAATACTCGTTAACAACAAAACGCTGTGACGACTCGCCGAATCGCCCGCGCGCGGCATCCGAGCGAGGGCAAGCGCTGGTTTTCATTATTATTGTTATCGCCGTCATTGCCGCCGGGCTGTTTTTTCTCAACAGCATGCGAAAGGACGCGAAAGTCGAAGGTGAGCGTTTCGCTCATGAATTAATCGAAAAGTGCGCTTTCCAGCACGACGTAAAATGGCTTCACAGCAAGGTTGCCGCAGATCGCCGCGTGGCCGTACCGCCGGCGATGGACGATCAGTTCATCTTTTACCTGACCAAACTCGGCGTTCCCGACCGCAATTACGCCCTCGACGGCAAACTGGAGTTTGACGGTTACTTCGTTTCGCCGCACGGCAGTTACAAAACCATTCTCACTTATCCCACCCAGCATGCTACCGTGAACTTCACCATTGCGCGCCCGAGCGGTATCTGGTTGATCACCGATTTTGGCGTCACCTACGAGCGCCCGCCGGAATAGGCCGAACGGCTCACGCCAGCAACTTTTCGAATTGATCAACACATAGCTGCGACCATGTCTCCAGCGTGGCTCGGCGCTTCAGTAATTCTTCGCGCGCGACAAATTCCAGATTCGTAATCATTGCCTCACGTTTCTCGACTTTTGGTTCATCGAGTTTGAAAACATGCACCACTCCGAGATGAACGCGCCCAACTTCCGTGCTGTCGTCGTTCAACAGCGCGACAATGCGATCGTCGAAGGTTGTTTCGATTCGAATCTCTTCGTTCACTTCGCGTTGAACCCCCGCCCGATAAGCTTCCTCGTCCCAGGCAAACAACGACTCGTCGGTGTCGTTCATGTGTCCGCCGATTCCGATTGATCCCTTTGCGACCAATCGTTGCTCGCCCGCCTTTTTTCCGCGCACGTAATACAGCACACGATCGCGATGGGCGACAATGACATAGGGAATAATTTGCTTGTGAGTAGGATCGTTCTCAGCAGCAGCACGTGGCAAAAAGAAATTGTTCCCACGAGACAGAAGCGCACCGAGATAACGCTGTGGATCGAAGGTTAATCCCTGAAACGCGCCCAGTTTATCAAACAGGCTGCGTCTGACTACCAGAATGTTTTCACTCGGCAAATTCACTTCCGGGCACGAGCGCTAAAATGAGAACGTAAACCCAACCTCTGGCCCAAAAAGATTCAGGCTGGGGTTGGGATCAGTCTGGCCGGCATTGGAAAGATGTTGGTAGAGCACTCCGAGCTGACCGCTAAAACGGTCACTGAATTGATACGACAAGCCGACAGCACTTAGAACATTGAAAGTAAAATCCTGTCCCTGCCCACCGAATCGCTCGGGCTGGCTGTCGATAGAACCCAGTCCGAGCCCGCCGGAAAAATAGGGAACGATTCGGCTGCCCGGCCGGACAAAGTTGTAACGTAATCCCACGTTCATTCCGAAGTAATGGTTTTCGATCCCGCGAATGATCGGCTCGGCCAGGAAGCTCAGGTAAACCTGATTGTAACCTCGAAAAAATCCCCCGCGGGCGAGATAATCGCCCCAGCGAACGCGCGCGGTTAGAAAATTCGCGCTGATCTGGTAATTGGCAGGAGGATTAATAACCCCAAACAGATATGCGGTCTCCAGCGCAAAATCGAATGGAGGCGGTTTTTCCGAAACAGTGGAACTTACGCCGCCATCGCTTCCGGCGAAGACGCATTGCGTAATCGCCAAGAACAGCCCGATAATTGTCCCAGCCCGTCGTCTCATGAGCCGTTCACGATAAAAGGGACGACATTGTTTGCAATCGGCGCGCTGTATCTGGGGAGCGCACGCGCCCTCGCGTACTGGCGTTGGCGCCTCGCCATCGCGAACTTCTTTCACCAAGCAACATTGCGGCGAGCCGCCGCAAGTCCGAGCCGGACTGGCATAGCACGCGAAGCGCGTGCGCTCCTAATACAAAAGCCAGCCGGGATCACCGATCCCGGCTACGATATCCAATCGGACAAGTCTGGCGGTAGTGGACTCGACCAGTCGCGCTGTTCATCAATACGCAATCGTGAAGCGTGCAGGGCATGTCGCTTCAGCAGCAACTTGCTCGCCAATTCATCTGTCCAGCCGGTTTCGATAAACCGAAGATACAAATTTTCAGCCGGTCCGTATATTTTGTCGCCAACTATCGGATGCCCCAGCGACGCGAGATGCACGCGAATTTGGTGTGTTCGTCCGGTTGACGGGTGCGCCTTCACCAACGAAAACGATTCGCCGTTTGTCGTGTGTTTACGGAACCGCCTCAAGGTCTTAAAATCAGTCACGGCTTCCGCACCGCGCTGGTGGATCGTTTGCTTCAAATAAATTTTTGACCGTTCGACCTCACCCTGCCGGACAATCGGCGCATCGACCGTTTTGCTTTCCCAATCGGGCCAGCCCCAGACAATGGCGTGATATTCCTTGGTTACCCGACGCGCGTGCATGCAAAGCCCGAACTCACGCGCCGCTGCCGTCGTCTTTGCAACCAAGACAACGCCGCTGGTCTCCCGATCGAGCCGATTAACAAGGGATATCTGTCCACCGGTGGCGATCTCAAAGGCGAGCAAGTCGCGTAATTCTGCCCAAAGCGTCACGGTGCCATCCGGCTTGGAGGGGTGCACGAGCAAGAGCGGCGGCTTATCGACTACGATGTACTCGTCCGTCTCGTCGATTATCTTGAAATCGCGATGTTCGCGACGGCGTGTATCGGTGGCGGCCCCTCCGTTCATCGTTTGGATGTTAACTATATAGCGCAACGACAGCTTGCACGCCGGCAGGGGCGTGCGATCTGTTCGGAAGATAGGCATCCCTGCCTGTCTCGGACGACGGGAACCTTGCCGGTCGATCTGTGAACACAACTACGACAAGCTGGGAGCTTGTCGGCCAAGTCAGGCTGGAAGCCTAACCTCCATTGCGGCACCCGCATTTCGCGCCTTGACCTGCTTGGCGAACGCGGGTTACCTAGCGGCTCAATCATCCCGCAGACGTGGAACTGAAAGATATTAAAGCCATCATCGATTTGATGCGGAAAAACGACCTTTCCGTGTTCGAAATGGAGAAGGACGGGTTCCGCTTGAAATTGCAAAAAGGGATTAGCGAGCAACCGGTTTCGATGGTGCCGGCGCCAAGCGCACCGGTAGTGCAAAACGGACCAACAAATGCCACCACCTCCGCCCCGTCTGTCGCCGGGACGCCGTCAGGGGCATCGCATTTGCGTGACATTGTTTCGCCGATGGTTGGGACATTTTATCGCACGGCTTCGCCCGACGCGCTTCCATTCGTCGAGGTCGGCAAGGAGGTGACCGAAGAAACGGTCGTCTGTATTATCGAAGCGATGAAAGTGATGAATGAAATCAAGGCCGAGACCAATGGGGTGATTGCGGAGATCGTGGCGGAGAACGGCAAGCCAGTGCAATTTGGCCAGGTATTGTATCGCGTGCGATGAAGCGCATTTGTAGGGCGGGCGCTCCGCCTGCCCAATGGCGGCTTCGCTATCAAGGCCGGCAAGCGGAGCGCTTGCCCTACAATCATGTTTGAGAAAGTTTTAATCGCGAATCGTGGCGAGATCGCTTTGCGTGTCATTCGGGCTTGTCGAGAACTCGGTATCCGCACTCTCGCGATCTACTCGGAGGCCGATGTGGACTCGCTCCACGTGCAACTGGCAGATGAAGCAATCTGTATTGGCGCGCCGCCGAGCTCGGAAAGTTATCTGAAAATTGATCGCATTATGAGCGCAGCGGAAGTGGGGGATGTCGATGCGATCCACCCCGGCTATGGGTTTCTGGCGGAGAACGCGCATTTCGCCGAAGTGTGCGAAAGCTGCAACATTAACTTTATCGGGCCGCCGGCCAGCGCGATGCGCAAGATGGGCGATAAGAATTTGGCGCGCCAATATGCGCGTAAAGCCGGTGTGCCGGTTACCCCGGGAAGCGACGGCGTTGTTCCTGATGAAAACGAGGCGCTTAAGGTGGCGAAGAAAATTGGCTACCCGGTTATGATCAAGGCGGTAGCAGGAGGCGGTGGACGCGGTATGCGGGTGGCCCACAACGACGCCTCGTTTGTGCCGGCGTTCCACGCGGCGCGCATGGAAGCGGAGAATGCTTTCGGCAACCCCGATGTTTATATCGAAAAACTCATCGTCAATCCGCACCACATCGAATTTCAAATCGTGGCGGACAAGCACGGTCACATCGTGCATTTAGGCGAACGCGATTGTTCCATCCAGCGGCGCAATCAAAAAGTAATTGAGGAATGTCCATCGCCCCTAATGACCGATGGCCTGCGCAAGAAAATGGGACACGCCTGTGTGAAACTTGCACACGCCGTCGGTTATCAAAATGCCGGGACGATGGAATTTTTGGTCGATAACACCGGCCATTTCTATTTCATGGAAATGAACACCCGCATCCAGGTCGAGCATACCATTACGGAGGAGGTCTACGGTTGCGATCTGGTGAAGGAACAGATTCGCATCGCCGCCGGCGAACGTCTCTCCAAGCATGTTGCGCACGCTTCGCCCCGACTGCATGCCATTCAATGTCGGATCAACGCCGAAGATCCGGCCAGGAACTTCCAACCATCGGCGGGAAAGATTGCGTTTTATTATGCGCCGGGTGGCCGCGGGATCCGAGTTGATTCTCATGTTTATACCGGATACATCGTTCCGCCGTACTATGACTCGTTAATCGCAAAGCTGATTGCAGTCGGGGCATCACGAGGATCCGCAATCGACCGAATGCGGCGCGCCTTGGACGAATACTACATCACCGGTATCAATACCACCGTCGGATTTCACGGCGCCATTATGCGGAGCATGGAATTTCGTCAGGGGAAATACGACACCGGATTCGTCGAGCGGTTAATGTCATCGGACAAATTCGAATTGATCGCAACACCCGGCCGTCTGCACGAATAAGGTGCGCTCGCCAACGGACGCCCTTCTTTATGGCATCATCGATCTCGGCTACGTCAGTCCTGAAAATGCGCCGGGCATTCTCGAGAAATTGATCGCAGGTGGAATCGACATTGTGCAATTGCGCGGCAAAAACCGGAGCATCGATGAATTGACCTTACTCGCGGAAAAACTTTTGCGATTAACCGCGCGGACAGAAATTCCGCTCATCGCCAATGACCACGCTCAGATCGCACAGCGCGTGGACGTGCAGGGCGTCCATGTGGGTCAGGATGACGAATCGATTGAAGCCGTTCGCGCACAGGTGGAGCGGCCCATTATTGTCGGCAAATCGACCCATAGCACGGAACAAGCCTTGGGTGCCGAGCGCGAAGGCGCAGATTACATTGGTTTCGGTCCAATTTTTCCCACGCCGACGAAACCTGATTATTCGCCCATCGGGCTCTCGCAAATCCACGAAGTTCACAAACGCGTTTCCATTCCCATTTTTTGCATCGGCGGGATCAAGTTGGAAAATATCCGGCAAGTACTTGCCGCTGGTGCGAGACGTGTCGTAATTGTCTCCGGCTTGCTGCAAGCGAACGAGGTTGTTGGTTATACTCGTGCCTGTAAAAAATTGGTCACCGATCTCCGGCCTGTGATTTCTGGCCTCTGACTTTATGTCACTGCTCGTAGTCGGTTCCATTGCGCTCGATACCGTCAAGACTCCGGTCGAGGAACGCGCCGATTTAGTGGGAGGCTCAGCGTCATACGCCGCTCTTGGGGCGAGCTTCTTTACTCCAGTGAATTTGGTCGGCGTAGTGGGTGATGATTTTCCCGAGAACGAATTCGAGTTTTGGAAGACGCATCAAATCGATGCTACTGGCGTTCAACGAGCGAATGGGAAGACTTTTCGCTGGTCGGGCGAATACGGCTGGGACCTGAACACGCGTGAGACGCGCTCCATCGCGCTTAATGTTTTCGAGTCATTTTCGCCGGAACTTCCCCCAAATTATCGCGCTACACCCTTCGTCCTGTTGGCAAACATCGCGCCCCAATTGCAGTCCCACGTCCTCGATCAAATGGACGGGCCTCGTTTTATCGTCGCCGACACGATGGATCTTTGGATCGAAACCACGCGCACGGATCTCGATGCCTTGTTGCCGCGAGTCAACCTGTTGATTTTGAACGATAGCGAAGCGCGCGAGATGACGAAGGAAACCAGCCTGATTCGCGCCGGTCGAAAAATTCGTGGTTATGGAACGCATTACGTCGCAATCAAGAAAGGCGAACACGGGGCTTTGCTCTTCGGTGAGGATGAATTTTTCAGCGCCGGCGCCTATCCATTGGAGGACATTCACGATCCGACCGGGGCTGGGGACACGTTCGCCGGTGGGCTCGCCGGTTATCTGGCGGCGCATGCCAAACAAACCGTTACTTTTGAGCTGCTGCGCAAAGCGATCATCTATGGCAGTGTCATGGCGAGTTTTTGCGTGGAAGCCTTCAGCCTCGAACGGCTGCGCAAATTGACTCAGGATGAAATTGCCGACCGTTATCAAATGTTCAAAATGATGAGTCAATTCGAGGTGCTGGCGTAATGGTAATCATTGATGAGCTGGATAATCCGCGGACTGTTGCTGGTAATTTGCGGGGTCGCGTTGTTGATGACTGCGGCGGAGAGCGATTCGCCTGTCGGAAAATGGAAAACCTTCGATGACAAAACCGGCCGGGCGAAATCGATTGTGCAAATCACAGAAGAAAATGGCGAACTAACCGGCAAAGTGCTAGAGGTGCTCGAATCGCCTGCCGGTCCGCATCCCATTTGCAAACCGTGCGAGGGCGAACGCAAGGATCAACCCGTCGAAGGGATGACGATTTTGTGGGGTGCGAAAAAGAATGGTGCTTCGTGGGAAGACGGAGAAATCCTCGATCCAGAGAATGGTAGGATCTATCGCGTGATCCTTACGCTTCTCGGTAGCGGCCAGAAGCTTGAGGTGCGCGGTTATATCGGTATACCTGCGATCGGCCGCCGGCAGATCTGGCAACGGGAGCAAGAGCAATCGTCTGCCCAATGAAACATAAGTTCATTCGCTCTCTTCTCATCAGCGCATTCGTGTTTGCGGCGAGCACCACAAATTCGTTTGCCCATTCGCCCTGGGTCACGTTGCAGGGCGGTCATTATCTGATCAAACGACCAAATGATGGCGACAGTTTTCACGTCAGTGTCGAAGGACACGAATACATCTTCCGACTTTATTTTGTCGATGCTCCCGAAACCAGCGCCGAGTTTCGCGACCGGGTGGAAGAGCAGGCGAAATATTTCGGCGTTACCGTCGACCAAGTCTTGGAAGTCGGCGACTTGGCCAAACAGTTTACCCGCGAGAAGCTGACAGAACCATTTCTAGTGCGGACGTGTTGGGAAGACGCCGGCGGGCGCAGCCGAATGCAACGCTTCTATGCCTTTGTCCAAACGCGAACGGGCGATCTGGGCGAGCAGCTGGTTGAGAATGGTCTGGCTCGGAGTCATCCGGCAACGGCCAAGCCAGAGGGCTTAACGTCGGCCGCGGCCGAATGGCAAAAACTAATGGCCTTGGAACAAAAGGCGAAGCGCGAAAAGGTTGGCGGCTGGGGAGCTAAGGAGAATCGGATGGCGACTCGCACGCAACAGCCGGAAAGCGAAAAGGGAATCGACCCCTTCGACAAATTTTTCCATCCCGCTGGTGAGGCGCCCCTACCAGTCGCAGCAGCAACACCCGCGACCTCCGCACCGGTCGCGTCATTGCCTTCTGAGGAAACCACTCCGACAACGGCAGCATCGCTTCCGCAAACCAAACTCGACGTAAATACGGCGTCACTGGCCGAACTTCAGAATATTCCGGGCATTGGGCCGGTCGTCGCGCAACGAATTATTGACTCGCGTCCGTTCAAAAGCGCCGATGACCTGCAGCGGGTAAAGGGGATAGGTGGGGGAAAGCGTTACGAGAGAATCCGCTCATTCTTTAATTAAGTTGTAAGAGAGACAACTTCGAATTGTCTAATCTTGTGACACGCGTGAAGTGAACTGGCGAGAACGAAACTGCAGACGAACAAGCGATCGCGCCTAATGATAAGCGGGCACGCAACGCACGGTCTTTGCAAGACGGGGGTTCTTTACCCACCGGACGCTGCGGGGACGATGACTTCGTTGCTAAACCAGCTGGTGGCCGTCATGCTGTATGCGACAACAGAAACGTAATATTTGCTTGTTTGCGAAAGTGTAAGCGATGTCGTCCGCACATTCTTCACGTCGCGCACATTCTGGTAATTGTGGCTACCCGTACCCCAGAAAATTTTGTAACCTACGAGTTCCGGTGAGGGGGATGCATTCCATTTAAAGGAAACGCTTCGAGTCGCAGGCGTCGGAGTAGGCGTTGCTGTAGCTGCGTAGAGAGCGTTACCTGAGACTAAACTTATGAAAATGACAAAAATATAATAGTAAGTGCGGAATAACATCACAATTCGAGTAGATAATTGGGTTGACTGGCAAAACCGGGCAGGAACTGCCGCGGAAGCTATCGGGAAACATTCTCACACAACAAGAAATTTGATAAAAATTGCCACTTTCAACCAGAAATGATAGGAATTTGTTATGGTAATTTTAGATAATACGGGTGATTGTCCCGCTATGCTTAACCCGTGCTTACGCGAACTCAATCGTATATTTCTTTACGAATATTATAAAACCGTCCTCAGTCCACACTTCTCAGCCACGGCGCTCTTACCTCAATCGGTCTACTTGGCTTCGCTCCTGAAGCGGTGGTGATCGATTTCTCAGATCTTGATGACGGCACCGTTGCCAATGGCCTCATCGTCGATGACGTGTTGTTTCAGGTGACAAAAACCGCCTCTTTCAGCGACGGAATCGTCATCGATGGCGGACCGAAACAACGACCCCGCCTAACCTAGTATCTGTCGGAGATGTCACAGGCGTTGCCGTGATCGCCGACTAGCGTTAATCCCGCGAAGGGCGTTCGATTGCCTGTTCGCGAAAGCGTTTGAAATGAACGTTCGGCTTTTTCCGCTGCGATCTGGCCACCGGCTGATCAATTGGTTGGATCCCGAAAGCCGATCATCAATCAACGTTCACCATCATATACTTCTAAGCTCTTGCGTTTACCCTCCGCATACTGCGGTAGATCGTCCGTAATCGTGTCCCACGGCGCGCGGCATTCGACGAAGGTGTGGAATTGGGGCCGGATCCCGGGATCATCGTCAAACGCCCCCATGCGGATTGAAACTTGGTCGCCATCGGGCCATTCCCCGCCGAACAAACTCGAGCCGCAGTTGCTGCAAAATGCCTTCACTGCGCCTTCGCCTTTGCCATAGACCTTGATCAATTCTTCGCCTTGTATGAGATGAAACTGTCGTCGCCACACCCGCGCCTGTGTGCACACGGATGTGCCGGAATGTTTCCGGCAGCGATCACAGTGACAATGGTTCGCCTGAATAAAAGGAGGTTCGACCTCAAACTTGACTTCGCCACACAGGCAACTGCCACGAATCTTCTCGCTCATTGCGAAAGATAGCATGTTGACGAGACGATCGAGAAATGATGGATTCGCTGATTACCGATTGCTGATCTGTGATCGCTAACCTCTCACTTTCTTCGAGCCGCTTGCTCCTCCTCCTCCTCCTCTACGCTTCTCATACACGGCCTGCGTTTTGATCTGTTTGTAGCCCATCGCTGGATAGAATAAGTGTGCCTCAGCCCGTTTGGTATTGCTGCGCACCGATACGACTTCAGCGTCGCTCTTCTTTGCCCAGAGTTCCACTTCCCCGATTAACATCCGCGCGATTCCCTCCCGCCGCGCAATTGATGACACCACTAGTCCAAGAATTTCGACTCGAAACCCCACCTCGATGATGCAGACCCGATGGGCTTGGACAAATCCAACAGGCTTGTTACTTGCGTCGGCCGCGACCAGCAACAGATCCGCTTCCCCGATCGGGCGAATCCGCCTGCGTATTGCCTCAATCTCGTTAGGATAACCCAGCTCCGTCGCCAGTTCCGCGACTACTTCGGCATCCGCTTCAACCATCGGTCGGATTCTTAATGTCTTTGCTCGGTGTTCCATGTTAAGTATGCGCTGCCTGCGGCCATATCCCGAAAACGTAGCAGGTTTCAGCTTGTCAGCGTTTGGGCCTTTCAGAAAAATGCATGCAACAAGACTTACTATTATCAGGACAGGAAAAAGGGCTGGGTAAGACTGCCGATCTGGTTTTGGTGGACGACGACCCGTCGCAGCGCCTCTGCGATCCACGACAGACGCGAAAGGTGATGCTCGAGGACAAACTAATGAACGCGGACGCGTTGTGCTCCGTCGCGGATTCTCCAGGCGTCCGAAATAGTTCTAATAGGAATTAATGATGAGGCCTATCTTTGACTCCTAACCGCCTGCCGCTGGATACGTTGCCTTTCTGGCCACGATTGCTTCATCACGGTTTGTAGCGCGGCATCGAGCTTCTCCATTGTCACCGGCTTAACTAAGTGCTGGGAGAATCCTGCGCGCAGACTGCGCGTCGCATCTGCCTCCGTCCCGAATCCGCTCATTGCGATTCCGACGAGCATGTCTCTCGATTTTGCCATCAGATCCATGCCACTTCCATCGGGCAAGCCGACATCGCTAATGAGCACGTCAAATCTGTCAGGTTCAACTTTCTCGAGCGCTGACTTCATATCGTGTGCAACGGTTACCTTGTGCCCCCGGGCTGCCAGTAGCTTTGCCATGACGGTGCAGGTGTCGATGTGATCGTCGACTAACAAAATCCGCAGCGCCTTTGAGGGCTGCCCTTCGACCGGCAAAGATATCGCTCCTTCGTGAGCTACCAGGGCAGAAGTTTTGATTGTCAGCTTAAATGTCGCTCCTCGATTCAATCCCTCGCTCGTGGCAGTCAATGTGGCGGCATGGGCTTCGGCCAGCGATTTGGAAATAGCCAGGCCAAGTCCGAGTCCGCCAAAACGCCGCTTCAAGGAACGCTCCCCCTGTTCAAAGGGGTTGAAAATTCTTTCCATCGCTTCAGGCTCGATTCCAATACCGTGATCTTGCACAAATATCGTTAGCTCTCCGGGCGATTCGTTCACGGTCGAAATCACGACCACACCTTCCTCGCGACTAAACTTGATCGCGTTTTGGACCAGGTTCCAAACAATCTGTTGAAACCTCGCTTCATCGGCTACGACGAAACGATCGCCGGCCGTGAGATCCAACTGCATTCGAATCTTTTTTCCCGCCCATTCACTTCGGCATGTCTCCACCACGTTACGGATCTGCCCGTGAACGTCCACACTCGTCAGGTTTAATGCCAGCTTCCCTTTGCTGATCCGCGTCACGTCCAGCAAATCGTCAATCAGATGTTGCTCAACCCGAATGTTACGCCGGATCATTTCCAATGCTGAAGCGATCTCGGGCCTCTTTGGCCAATCGTTCTGCAAATTCTCCACCGCCAGCAAAACCGGTGAGAGCGGCGTTCGCAATTCATGTGAAAGCATGGCCAGAAAATTATCCTTCGTCCGGTTAGCCGCTTCGACTAACGCCTTTTGCGCTTCCAGGTCCGCCTCGATCCGACGCCGTTCAGCCATGGCTGCAGCCAGCGCCATCGCCGTTAGGGTCAACACCGCCGTTGAACTCTGCAAAATCAGCAGCGACTGATTCTCCGTTTCCATCACAAAAGGACCGAAGTTCCGCACCGTGCCCCAGATGGCGATTGCCGAAAGAATGAATATTCCGGTGGCGGTTTCGCGCTGCGACATACGGAATGCCATCCAGATCAGGATCGGCCCGCAAACAAATGCGACTGGATAATTCTTGGCGCTGATCGGTAGCCAACCGCCGAAAATCGCTTCGCCGACCGCCAGCAAGAGAAGCAGGATCAGGGTTACCTCCACATCTTTCCTTCCGTGCCACCGCCAACGTGGTTTTACCGCCCAAAGAATTATGATTGGCGCAAAAATCAGATCGCCGGTGGCATCTCCCAGCCACCAAGTGGTCCAAATCGGTACGTAATCACTCCAATTCGCGTAACCAGCGAGCGCGAGACTGGTCAGGCCAATGCTTGGGCTCACCGCTGTGCTGATGACGGCGGCAAAGGCAAACTTGAAAACGTCCTGGGCGCGATCAAAAAGGAATGTGCCGTTTGCAAAACGATTGATCAGCCAAGCCCCGCAAACTGCTTCCAACGTATTCCCAGCACCGATTGCCAATGAAGTGGCGACGTTACCAAACGTCGTCACGTTAACTAAGAACGCGGCCAGGAAAATGGCCGGCCACGTGCCGTAACCGAATACCAGCAAAGCCGCAAGAGCGATTCCTGCCGGCGGCCAAACCGGCGAAGCACTCGCGTGAACAAAGGCGAGATGCAATCCCAGCTTGCCCGCCAGAAAATAAAGCACCGTCAGAGCGACGAGCGCGAGAATGCGCGAGAAACGTGGATAATCCATGAGCTGTCGCTTGGCCAGGGCAATAATGGTTCCTCTAAGTTCGCTGGTCAACAACGGCGCTTATAGGAAGAACATGAGAAACCGCCTTTTCTAAACGAAACGGCGGTCACGGGTTCGGTTCCCGACAATGATACTAGCACGCTGTCGCCGGCCCAACTTTGGAGACCACTGGGAAGTGGATCGCGAGCTGCGTTAAACAAGCTGGCAGCGTGGCAGGACGAGTTGAGTAATGTCTGCGTGGTGCGAACCGGGCAGCGCAAGAGCAGTCGCTCAGAAGGAGAACAGAAATAAAGACGATTGGTCGCTCAGCGCGCATTCCAGAAACTGGATTCCAGATGCGACGTTAGGACTTAATCGAAAGACGCTAACGCGGCCGCCGCCCTGGTTTAGCGTATTTGCGCGCTCGAATCGACCGCCTGAATCGCGCCAGCGGTGTCTGGCTGCCCGGTCTGGTTCAGCTCGCTCCTGCTGTAAGTCCGGCGGGCCGGATTAGCAGTGGTGGTCGTCGTCGTTTCATGCGTAGCGCAGGCCGACAACATTATTGCTCCCATGGCGCCTGCAGTAAATAACACCAAGGTTTTCATGAATCACTCTATGCCGATATGCTGTCGAAGGCGAACCGAACCGAGCGAGATCATGAGCTCGTGCCCGGGTGCTTGTAGTCCTTAGTCTTCTAGCAGTGGTCCCGCGCCTTCTCCGCGTTTACTTCACGTTCAACGTCATCTTCTTCGTCCGCTTTCCGTCGTCCTTGTTCGTCGAATAAACGGTGTAGGTTTTGCCGCTCTTCAGGGTTACATGCAGCACTTTAGTTTCCCCAGGACCCGGCGGAACAACGAACTTGCGATCGGTGTTTCCGCCTGTGACCTCGAAGTTCGTGGTAGTTTTGCCTTCATTCTTGACCACGAATGCAGTCTTCCCAGGTTCGAGATCGCTCGACATATTGACCTCGCCATCGTTTACCGTCACATCCACGCGTCGAGCGTCAGCATCGGGAGTGAGCGCATCTTCTACCTTATCGGCCGCCTTCTTCACGCCATGCGCGACCGTGTGAGCGGCCTCCTTCGTTTTCTCCGCCGTCTTCTTGGCAACGTTCTCCGCCGTATCGAGAGGTTGCCCGGCGGCGCCGGAAACCAGACCAGCAACTATCATCATGACAAAAAACGTCTTCATAGTACTTAAAGTATCGATCCAGAGCGGCACTGCGGGTGCCTTTTGGCCCTGAGAAGTTCTAGCTAAGCCTTCGCAGAAGGCGTTTGATGCGCCCCCGTGTCACCTCCTCTGTTTTTCCCGCCTCCACAGGGGAAGAAAATCGTTGCGAGCGTCACAGTGATCGCTAGAGCTAATCGTGGAGCCGCTTGTCACAACGTACCTCGAAATGCGGTCCGGCAATGGCGCGCCCAATAGACAGAACAGCGATCAGAAGTTCCGGGTGCGAGAACTCAAACAACCAAATCGGATTTTTAATCGCAATATGTACGTCGCGGTGGGAGAAACGTGGAAGTGGATCGACAAGCGGCCTTGGACCGATAAGCGGTGGAACGAATACGCGAGCGATCCAAACTTGCGGACGTTTGCGGCCTACTATGACAACGCCCTCGCTGGCTATTACGAACTGCGAAGGAGCAACGCGCGGTCAACACCATCGCACCGTGACGAGCATCAAGGCGAAGTCGAGATCGCGTACTTCGGGTTGTTACCGGATTTTATTGGCCGTGGTCTGGGCAACGCATTGTTAACGAGCGCAATCGAGAACGCGTGGGACTGGGCACCGACGCCATCGCGCGTTTGGGTGCACACCTGCAGTCGAGATCACCCGAATGCGCTGAACAATTATCAAGCGAGAGGATTTGAGATCTATAAGATCGAAGAAGGGGAACCCACTAATCAATGACGGCAACTCCGGACTATGGTCCTGTTGCCCGTTGTCCGTTGTATTTCGGCTCTTTTACTTGTTTGCGCACGGCGGCGAAAATTTCGCCAATCGCGGTGAGACTAAAATGATTGGCGATGAAGGTGGGAATGAGGCCGCCCATGTCGCTGTAGACCGAATAAGTCGCGCGGGTTCGCTCGGGCGTGATTGGCTCGAGCAACCAGGATCCCTGGCACTGCTCGACTCGGATAACTCCCGGTTTCTTAGCCGGCGTCGATTCGCCGGCGGATTCCCAGCGGTTGGAATAGACGAGTCCGGCGGAGGTGGATTGGGAAGTTATGTAAGTCCGCACAACGAGGTCGCGGTCGCGGCAAATCTTGGGCGAAATTCGCTGGTAGCTGAGGAGCGAATTGTTCTCGCGCTTTAGGCATCTGCATTCTGCCACATAGGGCATGAAATTCGGATAAGCGTCAACATCCTCGATGACCTGAGCTATAGCTCGGGTCGGCGCGGCGATTTCACCCATCGCTTTGAATTCCTTCAAGCCAGACCCGGGATGGGGCCGGGTGTAAATCGTCACACCGTTGCGCTCGGTCGCTAATTTCCAGTCATCCCTGGTTTCTGTGGATTTCGCGAGCTCGGGTACGAGGCAAATGATTGAGAGAATAGAGAGCGGGGTGAGAAATCGCATCGACTTGTTGAATCGTACTTATCAGTTATCGCCTAATAGGGAAGCCAACGGTTCAGGAGCTCAGAGTTCAGGGTTCAGAACCTGGACGGCGTCTGTGCCTGATCGATTTGTAAGCGTAAAAGCCATATTATATAGGCGTAAAAATGTATAAGAATCGATCAGTTGCGAGCATGGCTCGCGTTATCTGGGTTATACGGTGTCGGAAGTCAGCGACCGGCAAGGCTAACTTAGGCGCTTGCGGCGGCGTTTCCGTCTGTAGTTGAAACTGACGTTGCCTCTTCAACGATCGCGACAGGAACGGCCGTGGCCCGTTTCGCCGCCCAGCGCTCATGCATTAGGGCGGACAACTTCGCGCGCGCTTCGGGCGAAACCTTACGCTTCTGTTTCGCAGAAGGCACCGACGTCGCGGCGGGCTTGGTTTTTACTCGGGTCCTGGCCTTGTTGGGTGGTGGCATAGTTTCAGAAGCAGCTGCCCGTCTCACTTTGCGAATCAACTTCGAAAGTCGTCTCGCGTCTTTCTGCATACTGGCTTCGAGCTTCTCCAGCTTTCGGCCTAAACTTTTCAGCGTTATCATTGAAGCCTTTCCTTCCATTCGACGCGCGGCCTAAAACCGAGCTCGAAATGGTAAGACTAACAGGAAAGGAAAGATGGCGTCACGTTTTTTCGGGATGGCAAGCGGAAGGCGGTATCGTTAAAATCGCTCAACGGTCAAAGCGTTAATTCTGCGATTAGAATTCTATTTCGTCTTCGAGACCCGCGATGATGTCGCGGAGTTCCTCGAAGTCGAACGGTTTGGCGACGATCTCGTCGACTGCCAATTCCTCGTATGTCCCGATGTTGTCGGGCGAGAGATGGGCTGAAAGGACAACGATTCTGCCGTCATAGTTGCGTTCTCGAAGTTGCCGCACCAGTTCCAGCCCGCCGGAGCGTGGCATCCGGTGGTCGGTGATAACCACGTCGAATTTCTCCTTTGCGACCTGGGCGAGGGCGTCTTGCCCGTCTTTAGCCACGACGATTTTGCGGTGGGGCGCGTCCAACGCGTAGGTGATGGCCTGGCCAATGGCTGGTTCGTCGTCGACGGCGAGAATATGGAGTTTCTTTTTCATGCCCGAAACTACACATTTACGCGAGCAGGTTTTCGGCCTAACGCCGACGGTTTAAGCCAGTTTTAGTCCTATATATTCAAAAGTTTAAGCGTTCGGACGTTCCCGCCCAGGGACGAATGTCCCGACCCAAAAAGCGGCTTCTCCTTGTTACAGAAGCGTGAATGACTTGAGTCCAATGATAGAATTCGTCGCGCATATGAGCGAGAGGATTAGGACGCGGGAATTTTCCATCGGTGATTATGAAGCGGCGGTTGAATTGTGGAAGCGGGCGGAGGGGATCGAAATTGCGGAGGGAGATGACAAGAAAAGCGTTGTCCAATTTCTGAAACGAAATCCGGGCCTGAGTCGCACCGCGATCGATGGATCAACGGTGATCGGTGTTTCGCTTTGCGGGCATGACGGCAGGCGCGGACATATCTATCACCTGGCTGTCGATCCGAAGTATCAGGGACTCGGCCTGGGGAAGCGTCTGGTGCAGGAATGTTTCGATCGGTTGGGTGAGGTTGGAATTCAGCGGGTGATCATTTTGGTGGCGAACGATAATTCGCGCGGACGCGATTTTTGGCTCCGCAGCGGTTGGGAAGAACTTCCGGGCGCAATGGCGATGGGCAAAGACGTCCCGGCCGGAGAGCAAGGTCAAAGGGCAGATGTCCGAAGTTAGAGCAGAATGACGGGCTTTTCGGCCATCGCGGCATTACGCGGCCCACGGCCGAACGGCTTTTGGTTTACGATTTAAGCAGGCCTAGAAGTACATAAGTGAGCAAGAACTCCAGCTTTATCCCGGCGGATGTGTTGAACGAGGCAATCGTCGATTCGTCCGACGACGCTATCGTGAGCAAGAACCTGCAAAGCATTGTCATGAGCTGGAACAAAGCGGCGGAACGAATTTTCGGCTATACGGCCGAAGAAATGATCGGCCAGTCGATCAGCAAGCTGTTTCCGCCGGACCGGTTGGATGAAGAAAACCATATCATGGCTCGCCTGCAGCAAGGCGAACGCGTAGATCATTTTGAAACCAAGCGGCGACGTAAGGATGGGGAGTTGATCGATGTTTGGCTCACGATCTCGCCCATCCGAAACGAGGAGGGCGTCATCGTGGGTGCGTCGAAGATTGCACGGGACATCACCGAGCAAAAGGCGGCGCAACGGAGCCTGGCCGAAGCGGTTGAAGAACTACGGCGTGCCAATCAAATCAAAGCGGAATTTCTGACGACACTTTCACACGAGCTGCGCACCCCACTGAATGCTATTCTGGGTTGGATCCAGATTTTGAAGGACGAACCGAAAGCGGAAGACGTGGTACAGGCTGTCCCGATTATTGAGCGCAATGTCCGCGTCCAATCGCAGTTGATCGAAGATTTGCTGGACATGAGCCGCATCGAGGCTGGTAAAATCAAGTTAGACATTCAGCGAATCGATCTCGCAGCTCTGGTTGCCGCCGGGATCGAGAGCATTCGGCCCGCGGCTGAGGCCAAACAAATTCGCCTCACTTCTGCTTTTTCGAATGTGTTCGGCACCGTGATCGGTGACAAGGATCGTCTCCAGCAGATCTTCTGGAATCTGCTCACTAACGCGATCAAGTTTACGCCGAAGCAAGGCCGCATCCATACCGTGATCAAGCGCGTCGGTTCTCACGTGGAAATATCGGTGAGCGACACCGGGCAGGGAATTGGTCCGGAATTTCTCCCGTATGTTTTTGATCGTTTCCGCCAGGCGGAGGCTACTACGACGCGGCGTCATGGCGGCCTTGGTCTGGGTTTGTCCATCGTGAAACATCTGACTGAACTTCACGGCGGAAACGTGCGTGTGGCGAGTGACGGCGTGGGCCGTGGCGCGACATTCAGCGTTTGCCTGCCGTTGCAATCGCTGCACAAAGAGGAGGAGGACACAGCCGAGGCGCGTCGGAATGCGGAGATCGATCGCGCGGCGATGAAATCCGACTTGAATGGAATCAAGGTGCTGGTGGTCGATGACGAGGAGGATTCGGTGACGATTGTTCGACGAATACTCGAGCGACGAGGTGCGCTGGTTCGCGGCGCCAACTCGATGAGCGCAGCGCTTGAGGAATTCGCAGCGTTTTCTCCGAACGTCATCCTGAGCGATATCGGCATGCCGGGAAATGATGGCTACGAGCTCATCAGCCGGCTGCGGGCGATGCCTGGCGGGCGGGCGGTGCCAGCGGTAGCGTTGACGGCGTTGGCCCGCGGTGAAGATCGGACCCGCGCGTTGCAGGCCGGTTTTCAGATGCATGTGGCCAAGCCCGTCGATTTCAGCGAGTTGGTGGCGGTAGTGCAGAATCTCGCGGCACTGCGAAGTGAAGACCAGTGATTCACTGAAAGGTGGCCAACTCGCAGGAGCAATGTTTTAGGGCTACAGAACGTCAGCCGGGGAGACAGGGAAATCGAGGATTAATAAAGGACAAGTAACGGCGTCGCGGTATAGTCCGCGTTTGCCACCATGAATAAGCTGGCCGAGAGCAGATCTGAATGCGCCCCGTCTGCCATGCCGGACGTGTTTTCTCTGCCCCTCGCCAGGCGAATGGCGCGGTTGGGCACGGAGACGGCGTTTGAGGTTTTGGTGAAAGCGAAGGCGCTGGAGGCGAAAGGACGCGACATCGTTCACCTGGAAATCGGCGAGCCCGATTTCGATACCCCCGCTAACATCATCGACGCGGCAACCGACGCGCTGCACAAAGGATTTACTCACTACGGGCCGTCGGCGGGATTGCCGGAGCTGCGTGAGACTATCGCTCAATGCGTCAGTGAAACGCGTCGAGTAAACGTTAAACCAGAAGAAGTCGTCGTTGTTCCAGGCGGTAAACCGATCATTTTTTTCTCAATCCTCGCGATCGCGGAAGACGGCGATGAGGTCATCTACCCAAATCCCGGGTTCCCGATTTACGAATCGATGATCAACTACGTCGGCGCCAAAGCGGTGCCGATCAAATTGCGCGAGGAGTTGGATTTCCGGCTCGACGTCGACGAGCTCTCGCGGCTGATCAGCAAGCGCACGAAACTGATCATTTTGAATTCGCCGCAGAATCCAACCGGCGGCGTCTTGCAGAAGGAGGATATCGAGGCGATTGCGGATGCGATTGGCGATCGTGATATCATGGTGTTAACGGATGAGATCTACAGCCGGCTCATTTTCGAAGGTGAGCATCATTCAATCATGTCGATCGATGGAATGAAGGAGCGTTGCATTTTGCTCGACGGATTTTCCAAGACGTATGCCATGACGGGTTGGCGGATGGGTTACGGGGTGATGCGCACCGACCTGGCGACGCATGTCGCTCGCCTGATGACGAACTCCAGTTCCTGCACTGCCAGCTTTACACAGATCGCCGGCATCGAGGCGTTGCGCGGACCACAAAACTCGGTGGAGGAGATGTGCGCTGAGTTCAAGAAGCGACGTGACGTAATGGTCGCCGGTCTTAACGAGATTAAGGAGTTCTCTTGCTTATTACCCAAGGGCGCATTCTACGTTTTCCCGAATATCAAAGAAACAGGATGGCGCTCAAAGAAATTGGCCGACGCGCTACTGGAAGACGCGGGAGTAGCGGCGCTTTCCGGAACGGCGTTCGGCGATTTCGGTGAAGGTTATTTGCGATTTAGCGTGGCCAACTCGATCGAGAATATCGAGAAGGCGCTCGATCGCGTCGATTCCTGGGCGAAGAAGAATCTGTAGCAACGAGCGAACGGCTTCCCTCGTTTGGCAGTGACGTGTCCGTCTCTCCTGGTGGAAAGATGCGTGTTTCTGACCGTGCAACCAAGAATATCTGTCGTTCCTCCTTCTGAAAAAAGAAATCCTGTTAATCTTGTAAATCCTGTTTACTTCTTTTCCGGGTCATGGCTGATAAGAAACGATTTCGTGTCTTTGCCACTTCGCGCATCGGTGATGCGGCGGAGAATTTTCTGCGCGAACGCGGTTATGAGCTGGAGGTGTTTCAGGGACCGGAAGCGCCGCCGAAAAAGTTAATCATCGAGAAAGTGAACATCGGGATCGACGGCTTGATCACGACGTTGCGGGATCCGATCGATGCCGAGGTTTTCGAAGCAG
Source organism: Verrucomicrobiota bacterium (assembly GCA_046732175.1). Taxonomy (GTDB): domain Bacteria; phylum Verrucomicrobiota; class Verrucomicrobiia; order Chthoniobacterales; family UBA10450; genus AV69. The sequence continues at coordinate 21,738 of JBKPMO010000001.1, read as the reverse complement.
GGAAGGGGAGCCTTAAAGTCGTGGCCCAAATTGCGGTTGGATTCGACAACATCAACCGCACCGATGCTAACAAATACAAAATCCCATTCACGAACACGGCCGATGTGTTGACGGAAGCGACGGCAGAATTCGCTTTCTTCATGATGGGGATGTTGGCGCGCAAAATGTGGCAGAGCGAACGGCTAGTGCGCGAGCAAAAATGGCCGTCCTGGCATCCGTTCCTGCCGTTTCTCGGTGACGAAGTGACCGGCAAGACAATCGCGATTATCGGCACCGGAAGAATCGGGCTGGCGATGATTAAGAAATGTTCTGGGTTCGACATGAACATTCTGTGTTATGACCCTGCGTATCACAACGACGCCTACCTCGCTTCGATTCAGGCGCTGATGGATCTGCGGCACACGCGCGGTATTCAAAAAGAGAAGACTTATATTAAGTACGTCGAGTTCGAAGAGGCACTGCGAGGAGCTGATTACGTGAGCATCCACGTGCCGTTATTGCGCGAAGATGAGACGGATAAACCCACGTATCACCTCATCAACGAGAGAACGCTTAAGCTGATGAAACCGACGGCGTATTTGATCAACAGTTCACGTGGGCCAGTGGTGGATGAGAAAGCTCTGGCGAAAGCGTTGAAAGACAAGGTCATTGCCGGAGCGGCGCTTGACGTTTTCGAAAAAGAGCCGTTGCCGGCTGATTCGTCGCTGCTGGATCCAGAAATCGCGGATCGGACGCGACTTTTTCATCACTTCGCCAGCGGCGCGCGGATTACACGGCTCTCAGTCAATCCCGATCAAGGCATGGCTGGCCGGACAGTGCAGGGCTTGATCGACGTCTTGGAAGGGAACTATGGCGGCGACCCGACCAAGATGCCGTACGTGGTGAATAAAGAGGCCTGGGCTTCGCCATCGTGATTCGTTGAAGAGTTAAATCGTTAAAGCGCGGAGCAGCCGAACGGAGGCCGGTAGGCTTTTCCGTCGGCATTTGTTCAACCGTTAGATTCGAACATCGCCAAGTTCAGATCTGTTGATTTCAATTTTTTGCGATTTCCGATGTAAAACGTTCCCGCCTTTCTCCCCTTGACAGCTTAGGAAAGACTGCGTTAATCTCCTAAATATCTTAGGAGACAAGACATGAGCAATGAGGCCGAACTCCTTCCGGGCACACTCGATCTTCTCATTCTCAAGGCCGTTTCGCTCGGTCCCCTTCATGGATACGGGATTCTGTTGCGGATTGGACAGATTTCCGGACGCGCCTTGCTCATCGAACAGGGAGCGCTTTATCCAGCGCTTTTTCGCTTGGTGCGCCAGGGACTTTTAAAAACGGAGTGGGGGAAATCGGAAAACAATCGACGCGCGAAATTTTATCAGTTGACCGCTCGGGGCCGTAAACGTCTCCGCGAGGAAACCGACGGATGGAATCGCCTCGTCGCCGCGATCGCATCGGCCCTCGCGGCGCGACCGCAAGGAGCGACCTGAAGTGATGAGTGACAAGCCGTCTAGGTTTCGCTTGAGCGGTGCGATGGTGTTCGCAGCCGTCGCCTTTCTCGCGAGCAACTCGCCGGCGACCGTCACGCAGCTCAAGGCCGGGCGGTTACTCGATCTGCGCACAGGCAACGTCCTTTCCCCAGCAGCGGTCCTGATTGAGGACAACAAGATCAAAGAAGTTGGTCCGCTGTCGCAAGTGCAGGCTCATGCGCCTAACGAAATGAAAACAATCGACCTCGGCCGCGCGACATTGTTGCCCGGATTGATCGACAGCCACACCCACCTGTTTCTCGACATTATTGTGCCGCCGGAAGCGGAATCACAGCGTCACGAGAACGGGATTTTTGCGCCCGGCCTTCTGCTGGCCATCACCGAATCTCCCACCAAGCGCGCGTTGATGGGCGCACACCTGGCTCTCGAAGATCTCGAGAGCGGCATCACAACCGTTCGAAACCTCGGTCATTCCGGCATTGATGGTGATACTGAACTGCGTGATGCGATCAAGGCTGGCCGGGTCTCGGGCCCAAGGATTCTGGCCTCGGGACGCAAACTAATTACCCGAGGCAGTTACCTTCAAAATCTGAATCCCGCCCTGGCCGACGCAATCCTTCAGCAGGAGTTCTTGTTAATTGACGGAACAGACCGCGCACGACAGGCAGTCCGGCAGAACATTTTCCAGAACGTCGACGCGATCAAGGTTACAGCCGACGAGAACCTCACAGTTCCCGAACTTGCCGCGGTCGTTGAAGAGGCGCACCGCCTCCACCTAAAGGTTGCCGTTCATGCGGCCGACAAAACGAGCATACAAACCGCGATTGATGCGCGCGCAGACTCTATCGAGCACGGTAATGAAGTAACCGACGATCAACTCAAGCAGATGCGCGACAAAGGCATCTTCTTGGACCTGACACCAACCTTCTATGGCGGCTTTTTACAGAAGATTTCCGGGCCGAGCATAGTCATATCAGAGGCTTCCCGCGCCGCGAATGTCAGTTCCGCCCCAGGCCGCAAACAGCGATACGATCAGTTGGTTCAGCGAGTCTTGAAGTCGGGCGTCAAGTTCGCCGAGGGATCGGATATGTGCTGGTACTATCCCGGAAAAACGCGCGGGGAAGCCACCACTGGGACCTTCATTAAGTTGTGGGATGCAGGAATGCAGCCTCTCGATGTGATTCGCTCGATCACTACGAATGCAGCAGAAATGTTGGGCTGGCAGGACCGCATTGGATCGATTGAGCCGGGTAAATTTGCCGATCTCATCGCCGTCGTCGGTGATCCAATTGCTGACATCGGTGAGCTCGAGCGAGTCCGATTCGTGATGAAAGACGGCCAGGTGATTCGAAATGAGCTCGCCCCAAAGTAGGTGCTAAATATGAATGCTGATTCTGCGGTTGGATTATCGCACAGAAACAGTGCTCTCTTCGCCATCTCCTTCAGCGTTCAGCGACTTGCGAAACAGAACTCGTTGGTATGAAACACCTCATCTGTTTATCAGCGGCAATAATTGCGACAATCGCGTTCGCCGAACCGACAAAAAACATTCGGATTGTCGATATCAAATCGAGCGACGGCACGGTTTTGAAAGGAACGTACTTCGCTGCCGCGAAGCCAGGGCCCGGCGTTTTGTTGTTTCACCAAAGCAATCGCACGCGCGATTCATGGAACGATGTGGCCGGACAGCTCGCGGCGGCCGGCATCAACGTGCTCACCGTCGATAACCGCGCCAAATTCGAGAGAGAGAAATGGCCGCAGTCATCATCGGGCAGTTAATGGCGAGTCTGCTTTATGGCGTGCGACCGACGGATCCGATGACCTTTGCCGGTGTCGTCTTACTTCTTATCGGGGTCGCCGTAATAGCGTGTTACCTTCCCGCACGCCGCGCGATGAACGTTGATCCTATGGTCGCGCTACGTTACGAGTAGGGCAGCAAAAACGAAGAAGCCTTATTCGCTGAAGCGTTACAGGCGTAGTGGCTGGCCTTCGCATTCTGCCCCTTTGCCCGTTGCCAATCACAACGAAGCCATGCCGATGACGAAACGATATTTGACGTCGCTCTTTAGCATGCGCTCGTACGCTTCGTTGATCTTGTCGATCGAGATAAGTTTGATGTCGCAGGCGATGTTTTCGGTTGCCGGTGGGCTCCTACCGCAGAATGCTTAAACGACGGTAGCAGGAGCGCAGTGACCCTACACAGGACGCTCCGCCTCTCATCGGCTCGGCTACGCCTTAGAAGCTCGCGACCTGGTAAACTTCAACCAGAGCTATACCGGTGGTATTATTGTTCCCACGAACAATCGCAGTGTAGTTGCCCGGTGAAGCGGTAAAGGCTATCGCCGACTCCAAGTCGTTCACAGGCTGAATATCGGTAGGGATTGGGGGCTGCTGCCAATCCTTCCAGTTATTGTTAAATGCGATAGTTGTTCCGTTGGCACCAACTAGTTGCAGGGTGGGATTCGCCAGGACATTGGGGACGTTGGATGGAGGCTGACCCAGGGTCGGACCGAGCGCGCGCACGACCAGATTCACTGAACCGCTAGCGCCGCTCACGATAAAGCCACCGATCATTACGTTGTTACCGGTTTGGACCACGCCGCGTGTCGATATGTTCACCAACTTCGACGCCGACTGCACATCCACATCGTAGACTTCGATCAATCCAACGCCGGTCGTCCCGTTCTTACCAGATTGAATCACAGTGTAGAGACCAGGCTGGAGCGTGAGAAGAATGGCCGATTCGCGATCGTCAAGTGGTGCAGCACCAGTTGCCTCGATCGCAGCCTGTTGGGGAACTTTCCAATTGTCGTTCGAAGTAAGGATAGCACCTGTGCCGTCGTGTAACTCCAGCATCGGATCCTGCAAAGCGTTAGCAATGTTAGAACCGGTTAGAGTTGGTCCTATCCCGCGGATAAGAACCTTTTTGGGATCCGTCCCAGTGATGATAAAGCCTCCGAAGCCGGCCTTAGCTCCAGTTTGGATGAGTAGGCGGGTAGAGACATTCACCAGCTGCGCGCCGGCCGGCGTGTGGGTGATCAGGAGAGTGAAATCCTGAGTAGCTACAGGGGAAACGCCATTGCGAGCTGTAATAGTAAAGGTGTAGCTGAGATCGCTGCCGGCGTCGGGCGTGCCACTGATCGTAGCGGTGCCGTCGGTATTATCGACAAAGGAAAACCAGGCCGGTTGCGCGCCACTCAACTCCAGAGTCGGCGTCGGGCTGCCGGTAGTGGTGATGGTAAAAGTACCAGCGGTTCCAACGGCAAAGGAGGTCGAAGCAGCACTGGTAATGGCAGGCGCCTCCAGGACCGGCGGCGCATTTTGTACCGTAATGGTAAAGAGTTGCGTTGCATTGGGCACAGTTCCATTCGACGCAGTGATGTTGATTGGGTAATCACCGGCCGAACCAGCTGAAGTGGTTCCATCGATGGTCGCGGTACCGTCTCCATTTGGAGTGAAGTTGATCCCGGACGGGAGCGTGCCGGTGAAGCTGACAGTTGCGCTCGGAACAGGCGGGCTAGTCCTGACGGTGAAGCTTCCAGATGTTCCGATAACGAACGTGGTATTGTCGGCGCTTGTGATAGCGGGCGGTGGATTGTTTACAAATAATGTAAACGCCTGCGTTGCGTCTGGTGCGATGCCATTGGTGGCGGTGATTGTGAGCGAGTAGCTTGCTGGACCGCCGGGATCCGGTATTCCCTCAAGAGTCGCAGTGCCGTCCGTATTATCGACGAATGTAAGCCAGGCCGGCAAGGTGCCACTGAGAGCGATCGAAGAGGTGGGCGTCCCAGTTGTATGAATAGTAAAAATACCTTCCGTTCCGACCGTAAACGTGGTGCTCGCGGCGCTCGTGATGGTTGGGGCATGTGTAACCGGCGCGGCATTCTGCACGGTCAGGGTGAAGACCTGGACCGCATCCGGAGGCGACCCGTTTGATCCAGTGATGGTGAGAAAGTAAATACCCCCTGATCCAGCGGCGGGTGTGCCGCTCAAAGTGGCCGTGCCATTGTTATTCGGCACAAATGTTACGCCTCCCGGCAAGTTACCAGTGAAGCTGAGGGTCGTTTTGGGCTGAGTATTTCGAGTTGTAACGGTAAAGGTATTTGCGGTCCCGACGACGAAGGTTGCGTTATTAACGCTTAAGATCAGCGGGGGGCGCGTGATCGTTAGAGTAAAGTTTTGCGTTGCGTTCGATGCCACCCCGTTTGAGGCCGTGAAGGTCAGCGCGTAATCGCCCACCAGGCCAAGCCCGTTGCCGGGGACCCCAGACAAGATTGCGGTGCCGTCGCCATTATCGACGAATTTTACGCCGCCCGGGAGGTGGCCGCTCTGGGTAATCTTCGGGATCGGAACACCGGTGGTGGTAATGGTGAAGCTATCCCGAACGCCTTGCGGGAAGTTGACACTAGTAGCGCTGGTAAAGCTCGACGCGGCGTCCGCCAGGAGCACGGGAGCAACGGTAAAGGCCGGTAAGATGGCTGCCGCCAGGATAAATCGCCGGGCAACTCTCAGCAGTGATTCAATGCGTAAACTCTCAGGATAATCGGTGGGCATCATAGAATGCCCCTTACAGCCCACCTCATGCCAAACGGGCAGAGGAAAGTACGTAGATGGTCACGGGAAAGTACGTAGACGGTTACCGGTCTCAGGTAGTCAGCCACGATACATGTTCAACTGAGTACGGGCAAGCTCGAGGCTTGTGCAACTCTAGTTGGTCTGCAGATTACACGACAAATCAACGAGCAAGCCGAAGTCCGTCTCGAACTCCAATGACAAAATTTCGTCGCTCGAATTGGGGGAAACAGCCCACTTGCCGTAGCGTTTTTCAGACGCCGTGCTGTGAGGCGGCAGGCAAAGTCGTCGAAACGCGCGCGATGCCGGAGGGCGCAATGAAGGTTTGGTGACCGAACTGCGCGACTGCGAACGTGGTGCAGACGATCAGGATTGTGTAGACCAGCGTTTCAAATCGGTTTCGCCGTGTTTCTTCAGAGCGCACGAGCAAGGCGTAAGTGGATTCAAATGTTTCCGGGTTAGCAACGGTTGTTTTCATAGCTTTTTGTCTGTGAGATGCAGCCATCTAGCTGTTCGGATTCAAGATTCTGATGAATTTTCATTAGGTGCGCCGACGTCACCAGCTAGACGTCGCAGACGGAGACTTTTGTCTGAACTGCGGCGGGTTTTAGAGCGGCGTTTTAACGCCGCAGGCGCGAACCGCGCACCAACCGACCCACGCTTCAAACGCGCAGAACATACCTACCAGAATAAAAATCACCGCGAGCACTGATGCTTCCTGGATCAGACAGCCGCCACCGAGAAGGAAAACGACCGCCATCCCACCGCGGGCAACGCGGCCTTTGCTATCGATGTTTTGCTTCATTCCAGAAAGGTGCAGGCGTTGGATTGCACGAAAATAGATTGCTTGCGTCTCGGTTGCGACGCAAATGGCGCGAGTCCAAAATTTTGAACGACAATTGCGGCAAAGTGTCTAGGTTGCCACTATGACTAAACTCACTGCGTTAGTAGCGGCAGGGCTCTTTGTGGCGGGCATGATATTCGGGGGCGAGCATGGTGATTGCACAAAGCAGGCGGGATACAAGGGGGGAAAAATGGCTTGTTCGGTTTCATTGGCCAGTCTCAACCTGACAGCGGAGCAGAAGACCAAGATGGACGCGCTGATGGCGCAGCATGAGAAAGAGGGCTGCAACGATGCGAGCGAGGCAAAATACATGCGGGAGGCAAAAACAATCCTGACCCAGGAGCAGTACGCCAAGTTTGAAGCCGAGTGCAAGCACGGCGAGAAAGAGAAGACAACGAGCTGAGTTGAAACGTTAAATCGGAACAGTGGATTACCTTTCGCGCCGAGAGCAATCTCGGCGCGTTTGGTGTACCACTTAGTCGCTGACGCGTTAAGCCCAACACCCAAAAACCTAAGCGAAGGATTAAGGACGCAGAAGCGTGAGATGCAGAAGTTCCGCGGGCGCGCGGACGCGCAAGGGAAACCAATTGCCTACTCCGTTTGAAACGACCAATTTGCTTGCTCCTTTGCTATAAAGACCGGACCAGTAGCGAAACAGCGCCGGGCCGAACCCACATTGCTCGTTTAACATAAGCTGTCCGCCATGGGTATGGCCGGAGAGGGTGAGAGGAACCGATGCCGCCGCCGCATCGAAGGCATGGGGATGATGCGCCAGCACGATGGGAAAAGTATCCGGCTGACGCTGCGTTAGGAGGTCACGCACGGCGGCCGCAATAGCCGCATCCCGGTTTTCTCTCGTTCGTGTCCAACTTAATCCAAAGAGCTGCAGCGGCGCGCCGCTGATTGTGATCACGATCGATTCGTCGAGCAGAAATGGAATCCCGGACCGTTTCACCCTGCGTTCGAACTCGGGACCATTGTCAATCAAGTCGTGATTGCCCTCGATGAGATATACTCCGTGGGCAGCTTGCATGGATCTAACGAGATCGAGACCCTGATCGAGATCGGCCAGAGCGTCGTTAATCAGGTCACCGGTCAGAAGGACGAGGTCGGCACGTAACTCGTTAACGACCCGGACCATCTCGCGCAAGACCCGCCCGGAGGTAAACCGCCCAACGTGCATGTCGCTGATTTGGGTGATGGTTAGACCGTGGAGATCGCGCGGCAAACCAGCGATAGGCAGCTCAAACCGTCGAACTCGAAATTGATCGAGCTGCCGCATTGCAATGGTGGCGAGGCTAAGATTCAAGAGCGGCGGCGTCGCAGCGATAGCCACTCCGAGAAATTGTCGCCGGCTCAATGCTCCGTTTTCCGTTACCGCGGCCGGGTGAAAATTGCGTAACCGCTGTGCGCTTCGGCCAAGGACGACCAAGATCAGAACCGGAAGCAACGCCATCCCCAGCAGCAACAGAACCGGCAGGAGGATCATATGCCAGATAAACAGCGTGGCCATCGCGAACTTCGCCACCGGGACCGTCGATTCTGCGTGAACAAAGCGATGGGTAAGCAACCAAGTCAGTCCCGCCAATTGGGACAGGGCGAAAATGGAAACGGCAATGCGAGCAAACTTCGATTTAGCGATTCGTACCGACGTCACCCACCACAGGAAGTTGATAATGATAATGGTGCCGATCAGGATGACAAAAAACCGCATAAGGGAAGATAACGGCGAAACGTGCTTTCGCCCCAGCGAATCGTTGCACAGGAAAAATTCGCGCCCGTGGGGATTCGAACCTCAAACCTTCTGATCCGTAGTCAGATGCTCTATCCAGTTGAGCTACGGGCGCCCGGGAAGCGGTAATTTGCGGAGGACAGAGGGAGCGTCAAATCGTGACACGCCGAGCACTGGGACTTTTTCGCAGCGTTGTCACCGCAAAACGAGCAGCATAGCCACGCCGACGCCAGTCGTAAGGATCGTGATCGGGATGCCGAAGCGCGTATAGTCCCAGAAACTGACTTGGATGTGGTCCCGCGCGGATTCGACCACGATCATATTCGCAACTGAGCCGATGACCGTGAGGTTCCCGGCAAAAGTTGTTGAAAGGGCAAGCACCTTCCACATCAACTCCGGTTCGGCAAAATGCTCGACCCATTTTCCTGCCACGAGTACAAATGGAACGTTGGAAAAAACATTCGAGCCGACTCCGGCAAGCCACGTCAGATTCCACGCTTGGATTGGCCCGCTTAATCCGAACACCGGTTGGAGATGTCGATAGATCGTATCAGTTAAACCCGTATCGCCCAGACCATCGACGACGACAAACAACCCCGCGAAAAATATTAGCAGGTGCCAGTCAACCAATTTGAGCACTTCATGCGTGTCGCGGCGAGCGATCACCATTATCAAGACTGCCCCCGCTAAGGCCGTCCATGCCAGATTAAGACCAACGACGAAGCAAGCGAAGATCGACACAAAAACAATGCAGACGAGCGCAAACAAACTGTGGTCCAGCTTCGGGATCGTGTGGACTTCGCATTCAATTCTCTTTCCGTGCAGAACTTTTCGAAAACCAAAACGCAAAATCAGGAAATTGATTAGCAGGCCGACAATTGCCACCGGCAACAGCGCTTCTGAAAATTGCGCAAAAGATATTCGGGACAACTGTCCAATAATCATGTTTTGTGGATTGCCCACCAGCGTGGCGACGCTGCCAATGTTGGCGCTAGTCGCAAGCGCAATCAGATATGGCAACATTGGCAATCTTCCACGGCGAATAACAGCGATCACGAGCGGCGTGAGCATCAAGCAGATTGTGTCATTGAGGAGCAACGCCGAGAGAATTCCCGAAGTCAGCGTTAGATAAAGTAGCAGCCGTTGCGGAGTATGGGAGAACTCCAAGACAAGCTCAGCAGCCCATTCGAAAAAATGGGCAAGATAAAGGTAGGCTGAGATGAGCATCATCGCGAGCAATAGCACGATCGTGTCGTAGTTGACCGCGCGATAGGCTCGCTCGGGTGTCATCACTCCCGTTGAAACCATCAGCACCGCGCCAAGCAAAGCGGCGGCGGGCCGATTCAGCGGCAGAATTTTCAACTGCCGGCCGCTGATCAGAACGTAAGTGATCGCGAAGATCACGCTGGCGACCAGTTCTCGCTGCCAGTGGTTCACCAAGCGTCCTTAACGGACGATACCTCACTTTTCAACGCGCCGACCTTACGAATCGCGCTTGAAGAGTACCGTGAATTAGTTTAAGAATCACGCAGGCAATGGAGTTTGCCTTCCCGCGATTGGGAAAACCGCACTGACAGTATTCAGAGCTAATGACTCCTGTTAAGCGCGACAGCGCGGCAGGAGTTTTGTTATGCCTGGATATATCTGGGTCAGTATCGGTAGTGCAGTCGGCGGGGCGACGCGCTTCTGGATCTCAGGATTGGTTGCGACACGTTTTGGACAAACATTCCCACTCGGCACGCTCGTCGTAAACGTCACCGGGTCGTTCATTATTGGTGTCTTTGCTGGGCTCGCCGAACCAGAAGGGCGGTGGTTCATGAATCCCTCAATGCGACAGTTGCTGATGATCGGATTCTGCGGCGGCTACACGACCTTTTCTTCCTTCAGTCTGCAAACCTTGACGCTATTGCAAGACCGCGAGTGGTGGCATGCCCTAGCGAACATGCTCACTTCATTCGTTCTGTGCCTATTCGCTGTGTGGCTCGGTTTCGCTTCCGTGTCGGTGTTCAACAGATCGTAAAGAGGAATTATGCAAATCCCACAAGACGCAATGCTGCTGCGGATCTTCATCGGCGAGAGTGATCGATGCCGCGGGCACCCACTGTACGAAGCAATCGTGATGAAGGCGCGTGAACGGCATCTTGCCGGCGCGACCGTATTACGGGGTCCGATGGGGTTCGGCGCCACAAGTCGGATTCACACCGCGAAAATTCTTCGTCTGTCTTTCGATCTGCCGCTCGTCATTGAAATCGTCGACAGCGAGGAAAAAGTAAACGCGTTTCTACCCGATCTGGAAGACATGATGGGCGGCGGTTTGGTGACACTCGAGAAGGTGAAAGTGGCTCGCTATCGCCACGGAGATCCGCACGCGGCGGAGGAGCGCTGATGCAAAATATCTGGTTTGTGGCTGCGACCTGGATGGCTCTCGCCCTGGTAGCGAGCTTCGTATCGATCTGGAGCGGAATCTCGGTCGCATTGATCGAGATTGTTGTAGGTGTTGTGGCCGGGAATTTTCTCGGACTTCACGCGAGCGCGGATTGGATCAATTTCCTGGCGCTACTGGGTAGCGGCGTGCTCACGTTTCTGGCGGGAGCGGAAATTGATCCGCGTTCATTAAAAGCAAATTTGCGGGCCAGTGGCTTGATCGGCGTGCTTTCGTTCGCGGTGCCGTTTGTGGTTGTTTGGTTGTTTGCGCAGTTCGGCCTGGGGTGGCCACTGCATCAGGCGCAGATCGCCGGCATCGCACTCTCCACAACATCGGTGGCTGTCGTTTATGCGGTGATGATTGAAGGCGGCTATAGCGAGACGGCGATGGGGAAGACGGTTCTGGCGGCGTGTTTCATCACCGATTTCGGCACAGTTCTGGCACTCGGTACTCTATTCGCAAACTTTAACATCTGGCTCGTCGTCTTCGTTGTTATGACCTGCATCGTTCTTTGGTTCATGCCGCGATGGACGCAGTTGATCATCATGCCTCGGCGCGACTCGCGTGAGCGAGCTAGAAGTAAAGTTCATCCTGTGCGTGCTGTTCTTTCTCGGCGGACTGGCGACCACAGCGAAGAGCGAAGCAGTGCTGCCCGCCTACCTCGTTGGGCTGGTCGTTGCCGGTGTTTTCCTTCGCGACAAAACGCTCGTGCATCGGATGCGCAGCATCGCATTTGCTGTGTTCACGCCGTTCTACTTCATTAAAGCCGGATTATATGTGGCGCTGCCAGCGCTTTGCGCGGGTGCGGGAATTATCTTGGTGCTCCTGGTCTTGAAGATGATCACAAAAATGGTTGGTGTGTTCCCGCTCGCGCGGATGCACTTTATGAGCCAGCGCGAGTCAGCTTACACGACTTTGCTAATGGCCACTGGCCTAACATTCGGCACGATTTCCGCCCTGTTTGGTTTGCAGAATCACATTATCGATCAACGCCAGTACACGATTCTCGTAACAGTGGTAATCTTAAGCGCTTTCGTACCGACCTTGATCGCGCAGAAATTCTTCCAACCAAGCATTGAAGCTATGCACGCGTGGGGACGCACGTATCGGCAACGGATCTTCGGCGTAATGAGCGTCGAGGATCTCAATTCAGACGATCATTCTGCCGAATGACGCTGGCTCAGCAGGTAAACGATAACCATCGGCGCAGTCTGTCCGTAACTCTCCAGTTAATTGATCAAGCGTTGTGCAAATGGGATGACTGGACCAGCGGCCATGTTCATTACGGCGTTATGTATTGTGAGCGTGATACACTCTCGTCATCGCAAAAGATTGCATTACGCGGTCGGATAGAGGCAGTTCGCAAACTGATCGTCCGGTTACGAGACGATTTGTGTTTGGAATCAAAATCTGTTCCAACTTCTGAACCGGTGATGGGCCAATCATCCTCACTGTGGGAGATGAGTCTTGATCTTACGAGCCAGTCACTACAGGGCTATGGACGCGTTTCAGCGCCATTGGGTCAATATCTTGATCCAATTGCCGAACAGCTTGCTGCCGAGATGCAGGCGATCGGCCGAATGTTTTCACGTGAATCAGCTGACCAGTGACCGTTGTGACCATACAAAGAGCGGTTGTTGTTGTTGCAGCGATAAACGTCGCGTATTTCGTCGTGGAATTCGGTGTTGCCCTAAACATCGGCTCCGTTTCATTGTTTGCTGACAGCGTCGATTTCCTGGAAGACGCTTCCGGAAACGTTCTGATCGCACTGGCGTTTGCCTGGAGCGCAGTCAATCGCGCACGCGTCGGCATGCTGCTCGCAGGAATTCTCTTGGTTCCGAGTGTCGCTACGTTATGGGAAGCATGGCAAAAGTTTGTGGCGCCGGTTCCACCGGCGGCCGCGTTGCTATCGATCACCGGTGCCGGCGCATTCGTAGTCAACCTGTTTTGCGCATTTTTGCTCGCGCGCTTTCGTGCACACCGCGGAAGCCTCACCCGGGCGGCATTCTTGTCGGCCCGCAACGATGCGATCGCCAATGTCGCCATCATAGTCGCAGGTATAATCACGTCGTATGTTCATTCAGGTTGGCCGGATCTGATTGTGGGCCTAGGCATTATTTCAATGAACGCCGATTCGGCACGAGATGTGTGGAGCGCGGCGCGCGCCGAATATCGCGAAACGCAACCGTAGCTTGGTCTAACGAAAACGCGGTGCGACGCACCATGAGCCGAAGCGAACGATGCGGCCGGAAAGGATTCCTCATTCGAAGTCGCGACCGGAGCGACCACGAAGAAGCAATGCAGCGAAACCGCGGGCTGTTCTTATGCCTAGCTTACTGCTTCTCAACGTCTTTTGTAATTCCCGTGGTCGCTGATCTTGTGTCTCGTTAGCGTATGCAGCGCGCTATGACCATCGAAATTCGACTCCTCGTAGCCAGCATCTTTCTCGGCCTTGTTCATCTTATCGCGGCTTCACACCTGATCAGCTTTCAGTATGGCTACCGCTGGCAGCCGTGAGGAGCCAGTTCCACCACTGCGCGGCATTGCCAAGCGCGTGGATGGCAACCACAAATTTCCTCGAGACTTTCCCTTTCTTCGCCACCGCTGTCCTATTGGCGCACATTGCCGACTGTCACGCTGCGCTCACCGTACTGAGCGCGCATCTCTATTTCTGGGCCCGGCTGGGCTACTTGCTGGCTGCGGCGGCAGGATTTGGTCTCGTTCGATCGGTTCTATTCTGGAACACGGCGTTGGCGGGGATTGTTCTTCTTCTTGTTGAGGTTCTATTTTGACGCTTCACGGGCGCGGTCGCTGATCTTATTCTCGCCACCATGATCGGGCTAGCCAGATCCTGAGCTTGTGCCTCATTAGGTGAAATGAGCAGGAACACTGAGGCGTCAAGCCTATGCGGTGCTCGTCGCCGCGCTGGTGATATTTCTCGCCAGGACCTATCCTCTTGGTGCTATCTTGCTTTCGTTCTACGGCATCTATCTTATCTATGCTACTCGATGGGGCTATCATCTATGGCGACTTAACCCCCCAAACGCCTAACCGCGATGCAGCGAACTCGAAAGCTTTCGGAGCCGCTGTCAGCAATTAGACTTCTGTGCCTTCCAGCCAAGCTCCTCACATAGGTAGCGTATTCGATAACTGTGGATGAAATCCGTCGGGAAAAGTGTGGTTAAAGAGTGAGGTGAGTCGATAGGTTGATCGGTAGCCTATTCCGTAGCGTCCGTCGATTTTCTCTCGCAGACCTATGGTCCGTTGTCAGACGCTCTATCAATTTGAGCTACGGGCGCCCGGGAAGCGGTAATTTGCGGAGGAGGGGAAGCGTCAAATCGTGACACCCCGAGCACTGGGGCTTTTTCGCAGCGATGTCGCTTCACGCTCCACTTCCTCCAGGAATTGCTGCGCGATCGGTGAGAGCTTTCCCGTCCAGGCCGCGCCAATCATGACCTTGGGGAAGGTCCCTAATGTCAGCGCGTGAATACCTCTAGGTGGTTTGAATCCGGGCGTGCTAACGGTTAAGCCGATTCCGTAGCCGTGCCCAACATAACACTCGATCAGTCGCGTCGAATTTACTTCGATCCCAGGAAACCATTCGACACCCAGTTGCTGCAATCCTTCCTGAAAATGAAGCGAGACCGGATCGCCGCGTCGAAACGTAATCAGCGTTTCCTCTATTTTATCGCGGCCCCACAGTTCCTCAGCACGAGTGAGTCGCTGCGTACTTTTCACTAGTAGGACCAGCGGCAATTCGAGCAGAGCACGGGAACGAACCACGTTCGCTTTCTTTCGCTCAAGCACGGTAATAGCGATATCGACTTCGGCCGTCTGCAAAAGTCGTTCCGCTTCGGTGCGCACCGCCTCGTGAAGGCTCAACCGAAAGGATGAAAAATATTTTCGGACTCGCCGAAAAATTTCAGGGAGATAATCGTGGAGCACAATCGCGGGCGCGGCGACCCGGAGATGATGGGCCGAGCCGCCCTGAATTGCCTCGCCAACTCGATCAATCTCGTCGAAAAAAGGACGAATGAATTCGAACAACTCCTTGCCCGCAGGGAGGAGCGCGAATGGACGGCGATTGAATAGCTTGGTGCCGAGAGATTCTTCCAGACGCGCGATTTGGCCGCTGACCGCAGGCTGCTGGATGCCGTATGGCATATTGCGGACAGCGGGAACAATTCCTCCATGACGGGCGACGTAATAGAAGAGCTCAAGGTGATGAATATTCATGATCGAGTAATTCGATGTTCGACGGCGAATTTATCAATTCACCATTACGCCACCGTTGGCGCATCATAACAGGCTTCTGCAATAAGACATCTTATGGGCGGTTTCATTCTTCTGCTTTTGATCGTTATCGTAGTCGTGTTTGTCGTTCCGGTAGTCGCGCTGGCCAAGGCAAGTCAGGCGCTGCGGGCGATCGAAGAACTTAAAGAGCGGTTGCGCATGCTGGAAACGCGTCCCCAAGCTCCGCCCGAGGGTGCGCCAGCAGAACCGCCGAGAGTAATCACAGAACCGCCACCGCCCGAACCAACTATCCCGCCGGTTTCGGTTCCGCCGCCTCTGCCTGTCTCAGCGATGCCGCCGATACCGAAGCTGCAACCGGCGGCGCCGGTTGAAGAAAGGCCTTTTGAAACCACTGCACCGCCGTCGCGCAAAATCGATTGGGAACAATTCATGGGCGCGAAAATGTTCGCCTGGATCGGGGGGTTTGCCCTGTTTCTTGGTGTCGCATTTTTCGTAAAATATTCGTTCGAACACAACCTGATTCCGCCGGAGCTGCGAGTCGCGATCGGATTTCTCGCCGGGATTGCGCTTGTCGGCGGCGGCGTGTTGTTGAAGCGAAAAGAGAACGTCATCACCGCGCAAACATTGTGCGCGACCGGCACTCTTATTCTTTACGCAGTCACCTTCGCCTGCCGAGCGTTCTATCACTTCCCGTTCTTCGGACTGATCCCAACGTTCGCAGTGATGGTACTAATTACGACCGCAGCCTTTCTCCTGGCGGTACGAATGAACGCGCTCGTGGTTGCGATCCTCGGAATCGCCGGCGGTTTTCTGACCCCGATCCTTCTATCCACCGGGCAAGACAATCCGCTGGGATTGTTCGGATACATTGCTTTGCTTGATATCGGCCTGCTGGCCGTGGCCCGACGCAAGGACTGGGCTTCGCTGCCAATCCTCGGCGCGGTCGGCACCGTGTTCATGCAAATCGCGTGGGTGGGTAATTTCTTTCTGCGCGAACATTACTTCACCGGAAACAAAACGCTGATTCCGATGGCGGTGTTTCTCGCGTTCGAAATTCTCTTTCTGGCTGCCGCCGTCGCAACCAAGCGCGCGGGGAAATTGGAAAATGCAATCTCCGGCGCGGCGCTTGGGGTGAGCGCAATCGCGATGTGTTGGGCCTTCTACTTCTTCTCATTTACCAGCATCGGGAATCGGGCGGGATTGATTCTGAGTTATCTTTTTCTGGTCGACCTTGGACTGCTTGGGCTGGTTCTGACGAAGGAATATTTTAATCGTCTCGTTGCCGTCGTCGGGCTCGTCGTCTTCGTCTTTCTCGGGCTGTGGACTAACGATTACTTGACGGCGCATAATCTTTCCGTTGCGCTTGGCGCGTATTTCGTCTTTGCGCTGTTGCATTCATCGCTTCCAATCGTGATGCAAAGGCTTGGCAAAAGGACGCCCTCGTGGTCGGCGCATTTGTTTCCGGCTGCGACCCTGCTCTTGGTGCTGTTGCCGATATTCAAACTAGTCACCGGTTCGTTCCTTATTTGGCCGCTGGTGTTATGTGTCGACATCCTTGCGTTGTTGGCAGCTGCGCTCACAGGAATGCTTGCAACGGTGGCTATTGTCCTGGTCCTCACGCTGGTCACGCTCGGCGCTTGGATTTTGCGAATGGCGCCGGGACTCGGCGGCTTGCTAGCGTCACTTTTCCTAATCGGAGGATTTTCAATTTTCTTTATCGCCGGAGCCACGCTGATGTCGCGGCGACTTGGGGAGAAACCGAGAGAAGTTGGAAACATTTTCGGTGGACTAGGCACGCCCGCGAACTTCGCCGTCCAACTTCCTACTCTGGCCGCGACGCTCCCGTTTCTGTTGCTGATCATGGCAACGCTGCGTGTGCCACTGTCGGATCCGTCGCCAGTCTTCGGCCTCGCGCTCCTTTTGGTGGTGTTCTTGCTCGGGCTAACGAAAATATTTTCAATCGATTTACTCGCCTGTGTCGCGCTCGGGTCCACCATTTTGCTCGAGTACGTCTGGCATTTCACTCATTTCCGGAAAGAGAATGCGAACCTTCCATTTCTTTGGTACCTCGGGTTCGCAGCGGTTTTCACCGTTTTCCCATTTATTTTTCATCGGCAGTTTGCTCGCAAGAGCACGGTGTGGGCGAGCGCGGCGCTGGTTGCGCCGTTGCATTTTTATCTGATTTACGAGGTGGTTCGTGTCACCCATCCGCACAGCGGAATGCTTGGTCTGGTTCCGGCAGCGTTTGCGATTCCGTCGCTGCTTGGGTTGGTCGCACTACTCCGGCTGACTCCGCAGGAAAGTCCGGCGCGTAACGCGCAGCTCGCCCTCTTTGGCGGTGCAGCATTGTTTTTCATCACCTTGATTTTTCCGATCCAGTTCGATCGGCAATGGATCACTCTCGGTTGGGCACTGGAAGGCGCCGCCTTGTGCTGGCTGTTTCATCGCGTGCCGCATCCCGGTTTGCGCATCGCCGGAATCGGGCTGCTGCTGGTTTGCTTCGCGCGACTGGTCGGTAATCCGGCGGTGCTCGCCTATCACGCGCGCGCAGCTACGCCGATCTTCAACTGGTACTTTTACACTTATGGAATCGTTGCCATCTCCTTCATGATCGCAGCGAAGTTGCTGGCGCCGCCGCGTAATCTAGTGCTGAATCAAAATGCTCCGCCCTTACTCAATTCCTGCGGAGCCATTCTCGCCTTCGTTTTGTTGAACATTGAGATCGCCGATTACTTCACCAAGCCCGGCGCTTACGAGCTCACGTTTCAGTTCAGCGGCAACTTCGCGCGCGACATGAGTTACAGCATTGCCTGGGCTCTCTTCGCCTTGCTCCTGTTGATCGTCGGAATCCGCAAACACACCCGCGGCGCGCGCTACGCCGGTCTTGTCTTGCTTTGCGTGGTCCTCTTGAAGCTGTTCTTCCACGATCTGTCGCAGCTCCAGCAACTTTATCGTGTCGCCGCCCTTATCGTCGTAGCCATCATCGCGATGGTCGCCTCGTTCCTCTACCAGCGTTTCCTGAGCCAACCGCAGAAACAATGAAACGCTGCGTTGTTCTAGTGCCGATCATTTTTTGGATGGGCGCAGCGTGCGCGCTCACGCCTAATCAATGGCAATATCGTCAATCCATTAACGTGCCAGCGACGGGACTGGTGCAGATAAATCTGCCGCTGGAAACGTCAAATATCGCGCGACCGGATCTAAGCGATCTACGCATTATCGATTCCACCGAGAAGGAAATTCCCTTTTTGATCGATCAACTGATCCCGCGACCGGAATCGAGTGTACCGGCGAAGGATTTTCGTGCTGAAATTGTTTCCGCCGAGACGCGATTGCTGATCACAACCGGCAGCGACTCGACCATCGCAGGTGTCATGCTGGAGACACCTGCCAGCGCAAATTTCATCAAAGCGGCGCAGGTGGAAGGTTCGAATGATCAAAAGGACTGGCGAACGTTAACATCAGGCGCTCCGCTTTTTCGCATGGGCAACGGCGCCGCTCACCTTCGCGTCGCGTTTCCTGAAGGCAGATGGCAGTTTCTGCGTATCGTTGTCGATGATAACCGGACGCCGCCAGTTCCATGGACAAGCGCACGATTAATCGCGGCCGGATCGCCCGCGCCAACTGAACCGGTCTCAGTCACGATCAAATCGCGTGATGAAAATCCGGGGATGACGCGGCTGGGGATTGATCTCGGCGCCGCGAATCTGCGGATCGCGTCAATTCGGGTCGGCACGTCCGAGCCGGTTTTCACCCGCACTGTAACAGTGGCAGCACCGGAACTGTCAGCCCAGAACTTGCAAGAAGAGGCTTTGAGCCGCGCGGTTTTATACCGCGTGGACTTAAATGGAAAAGTCGAAGCTCACCTTGACCTTCCCATCGATAAACAGATTTTCGGACGAGAGCTGGTCCTATTGATCGACAACGGCGATAGTCCGCCGCTGGTAGTTTCCGAGGTTCGCGCGGACCGGCGAATAACGCATCTCATCTTTTTCGCGGCGACGCCGGGTGCGTACAGTCTGCTGTCAGGAAATAGTCAGTGTGAGTTGCCGCGCTATGATCTGAGTCACCTGGGTGATCAATTGCGACGGGCTGGCACCACCCGGGGGGAGGTGAGTCTGCCGGCGCAGAAGCCCGGCTACAATCCCGCCGCGAATTTGCCGCAGGATTTCGTCACCGGCGCACAAATCGACGTCGCATCATGGAAATTCCGCAAACCAATTCAAATTGCGAAGCCGGGAGTACAACAAATCGAGCTTGATCCGGATATCCTGGCGCGGGCCGCTCCGGATTTTCGTGATCTCCGAGTCGTTAGCGAAAACGCGCAGTTGCCATATTTGCTCGAATGCACCTCGATCGAGCGGATTGTTCCTCTCAGCGTCGGGGCTGCGAATGATCCCAAACGTCCGACACTCTCGCGGTGGCAACTGAAATTGCCGCAAGCCGCATTACCACTCAGACGCGTTTCTTGCGCTTCAACTTCCACATTGTTTGAGCGAACATTTCGGTTCTGGGAAGAATTGACCGACGAACGCGGTGACCAATACCCACGTGAACTCACGCAGACCACATGGCGACGCCTGCCGAATCAACCAGCCGGGCAGATGGCCGCTTCTTTTGCAGCTCCGCCGAAGACGGATACGGTCTTAATGGAAACTGACAACGGCGATAATCCGCCGATCGAGCTGCACGATTTTCGCGGATACTATCCGGTAACGCGGATTATTTTCGCCTCGTCGAAATCGCAATCAATCGCGCTTTACTACGGCAACAAGGAAGCAGGTGGCCCGCGATACGATGCGAAGCTGATTGCCGCGCAATTGTTGCGCTCAGAGCGGACGCCAGCTGCACTCGGGTCTCAGGAAATCCTTAAATCGGAACGAGTGGCAGAAACTCTGACCGGATCCGCACGCTACATTTTTTGGGGAGTGCTTGGGATTGTTGTGATCGCGTTGCTGGTTCTGATTTCGCGGCTGTTACCGAAGATCACTTGACGGGAGGGTAACTTGGCTCGGAGACAGCTATCAGGTTAATTTATCGTTCGGTGCGTAGAAACATTCGTAATAAATTGCAGTGAAGTATGTTATTAGATAGTTAGCAGCAACCTAGGCCATAAACTCCCGGGCCTCAAATCCAAACAGCCCAAATCCGACGGCACTTGAACTACGTGGTCGCATTCTCCGCAAAATCCGGTGATCTTTGCCCGTGACTGTTTTCCTAGGCTGCGGTTTCGTCGCAAAATATCGCGAGGGTGGGGGAGTCTTTTCCGTACCATTGCAATGGATGCTCGGTCTGAAGCGACTCCAGCTCGACGCTGTCTGGCTCGAAGTTTTCCCCGGCAGCGGTAACGAAAGAGCAGACCAGGCTGCGATAAAAAGTTTTGCGGCGCAACTCCGGCGTTATGGGCTCGCCGAAAATTATTGTCTGCTGTATCAACCGCAAGCCGGCGACGCCCAGGATCTCGACAAGATGCGGTGCTTTGGCCTCCCAGAAACCGCTTTGCGCAAGCGGCTGGCGCGGCCGAATACGCTGCTGAATCTCAGTTACTCGGTCCATCCGCCACTCCTCCTGCAATTCGAACGCCGAATCTTTTGCGACCTCGACCCGAGCGAAATTTTTTACTGGATGACGAAGATGGAATTGGGCCAGTCGTATCATCACGAATTTTGGACGATCGGATTGAATGAGGGGAGATCGGATTGTTCCTTGCCCCGGTCACAGATCAGGTGGCAAACATTTTTCCCACTGGTTGACACGGAATTCATTCAACCACAACGCGAGCCGACCCACTTCAAGTTCACCACGATTGGCCAGTGGTATTGGGGCGGGGCCGTCGAGGTGAACGGCGAGTTTCCTGATCTTTCAAAAAAGGTGGCTTTTGAAAAATATCTCGATCTGCCTGCGCGAAGGAAGAACACGCGATTCGAGCTGGCAATGAATCTCGGTCGCGACGACCCCGAGCGAGCGCGCCTGAGCGAGCGCGGCTGGCATGTGGTCGATCCGCATCGAGTGGCAAAAACTGCGGTGCGGTATCGCGGTTATCTTGCCTCCGCCGCCGCGGAATTCACGGCGATTAAAGGCGTTGATGTGGCGTGGCAGACAGGTTGGATGAGCGACCGTGCCGCCATGTTTTTGGCGATGGGACGTCCCGTCGTTACCGAGGACACCGGAGCGGCAAAATATCTTCCCAAAGAAAGCGGTTTTCGCTTCGTCAATGATTTGGAATCGGCCAGCGCGGCAGTGAACGAAGTGATCGCAGATTGGCCGGCGCTTTCCCGGCAATCGCGGGCCGTTGCGGTAGAACTCTTTGATTCGGAAAGGAATCTGCGCAAAATCCTCGGTCTGCCTCGGCCGCAGGCCTAATTTTGAACCGGCAATAATCGCCGTTTGCAAAACAAATTTCGGGTGTTACTCGTTCTGCCGATATGGCGGA